>JBHHZI010000210.1:0-4684 GCA_046757965.1 Acidobacteriota bacterium
CGCTCACCGCCTGGTGCCCCGGGATGGTGCCGACGATGTGGCCACGCGCCGCGACCATGTGCGGGCCCTCATCGCGGACGTTGTCGAAAGCGTCCCCGTTCCGCTCTGATTAGCGGCGGGCCGACGAGAAGGGTGCTTGCATGAATCGCCCATCCGGCCGCCGCGGGCCGACGCGGGTCGGTCTTCCCCGGCCGACGGGAATCGCGTGGGGCCTGGGGCTGATGGGCCTGGCGCTGCTCGGCGCCGCGGTCAACACCGGTAACAACCTGCTGTACTTGCTATTCGGCTTGCTCGTCGCCGCGCTTCCCGTGTCGCTGGTGATGTCCATGTTGAATCTGGTGCGGCTGGCGGTAACGGTGCGCCTTCCCCCGGTGCCGCGCGCCGGCGTCCCGTTCCGCGTCGAACTCACCGTGCGCAATGATCGCCGCCGACTGGCAGCGCGGTCATTGCGACTTCTGGTGGTGACCCGGAGAGGGATCTGGGGGCCGGCTCTGATCGAGACAGTGGATGCAGGTGAAGCGTGTCGCGTTGCGATCACCGTGCGCGATGCCGGCCGCGGTCCACAGCACCTGCTCGGCGTGCGCGTCGTGACGACGTTTCCTCTCGGCTTTCTGCGCCGCCGGCGTTTCTATCCGTGGCCGGATGAACTGCTGGTGATGCCAGCACCGGCCGCCGCGCGTGTGGCGATCGGGGCAACGCGGGGGGAGACAGGCGCCGCGGGACAGACGCGGCACGCTGCGGGTACGGAGTTCGACGGTCTGCGCCGCGGCCGTGACGAGGATGACACGCGCCGCATCGACTGGAAAGCGACCGCCCGGAGTGGCGCGCTGATGGTACGGGAGAGTTCCGGCGAGGGCCGGCCGGTGCTGCATCTGTCACTGGGCACACGCCGCCTGGAGGTGCCACGCCTCCGCGCCCGAGTCGCGTTCGAGGGTGAAGTCTCGCGTCTCGCCGGCCAGGCTCGCCCCGTGCTCCTCGGCGGAGGAGTCGTGCACCTGAGCATCGACCGCAGGCCGCAAACCTTCTCCGGTCTGTCCGGGTGGTCCGGTCTTCAGCGCCGTCTGGCCCGTCTTGTGCCGACCGACGCCGGCGGTCAACCTCTGCCGGACAGCCCGACGCCTCGCCGTGCCCCGCGTCCCTGTGCAACGCGGGTCCGCGATCTGCCTTCGGGTCGGGCTCATGCCGGCTCGGCGGTGATGGCGCTGGCGGTCAGCTCGGCGGCGTTGTTCGCGTACGGGGGGATCGGACCGGTCGCCTTCCTTCTCCTCGTCGGGGCCATGGTGGCCGCCCGCTTCTCGAGCGTACCGCGCCGCCTGGAACGCACCGCGTTCCGGCACGTGTGGCGGGCCTCGGCGGTGGGTGCCCTGGTGTTCTACATCCTCGACCTGCTCTTCTGGCACCACAATCCGCTCACCGCATCGCTAGCACTCATCGTCTTCATCACGCTGTACAAGCTGTTCAACTCCCATTCTCTTTCCGACGATCGGCAGGTGCTGCTGGTGTCCCTGCTACAGATCGTGCTCGCCGCCGCGCTGACCACCAGCGTGACGTTCGTGCTGGCGCTGCTGGCATGGCTGATGGCGGCGGTGCACGCCCAGATCGCCTGGACCGCCTTGCCGGCTGCGGCCGGGGATGCGACGCGACCGGTGCGGCTGACCCGGTCAAGAAACCGCTGGCGTTATCGCCGGCCGACGTTCACCGTGACTGCGTCGCTGCTGACCTGTGCCACCGTCATCTTTCTCGTGGTGCCGCACCTGGGGACCGGGGCTTTTGCCCCGGGCGCCCTCGGGGGTGGGGCAATCAGCGGGTTCTCGGAGACGACCCGGCTGGGCGACATCGGTCGGATCAAGCTCAACCGGGCGCGGGTGATGGACGTTGGCCTCGACGGTCCGGTGCCTGCCGGCGTGGCCCTGAAGTGGCGCGGGCTGGCTCTCGATCACTTCGACGGACGGACATGGAGCCGCACGGGTGACGACCTGGCCTGGGTGACCGCCGACATGAGCGGTCACTTCGACACCAGCGGACAGCGGCGAGGACCCCGGACGGTGCCGCCAGGCGACGATGACGACGGCCCCACACTGGACCAGACCATCAGGCTCGAACCGGGGCAGGGGCGGGTGATGTTCGCCCTGCCGTCGGCGGACGCGGTTGAATCGACCGACCTCAACTTCCTCGCACGAGATGGCGCGGGCAGTCTGCTGTTCCCCCGCCCCCTGCGGCGGCGCACCAGCTATGTCGTCCATTCTCACCCACCCGACACGGATCCTGCTCTCCTGCGCCGTGCCTCCGGCGCGGAGACGGACGCGCTGCGCCGACGCTACCTCGAACTCCCACCCATCGACGCCCGGGTCTTCGAACTCGCTCATCGTCTGACCGACGATGCCGCCAGCCGTTACGATGCCGCCGCCCGCCTCGAGACCTGGCTGGCGGCGAATCGCCGCTACAGTCTCGATGTCGACGATGCCGGACGGGCCGACCCACTCTCGGCGTTCCTGTTCGACGACATGCCGGCCCATTGTGAATACTTCGCCACCTCGATGGTGGTGCTGGCGCGAGCCGCCGGTATCCCTGCGCGGTACGTGGCCGGCTACCTGCGAGGTGAGAAGAATCGCTTCAGTAACCGTTTCACCGTCCGCCAGTCCGATGCTCACGCCTGGGTGGAGGTGCACTTTCCCAGCGTGGGCTGGGTCCCGTTCGACCCCACGCCGGCCGCCGGACAGGGAAGCTGGCCCGATCAGGGTCTGGCTCAGGGGATCTTCGATGCCTACTCGACCCTGGCCCGCTGGTGGGACGATTACGTCATCGGCATCGACCTCGACGACCAGGCACGCGGCTTCCTGGCACTGCGCGCCACTCTCGGCGGCGCGTTCACCGACGTGGCCGCGACGCTGCGAGCGACGCGCGCGGCACCGGCCGTCTGGCTCCTGGTGGTGGCCCTCGCGGCCGTCTTGTTCGCGTGGCGCAGTCGGGCCAGCCTGTGGCATCTCGCCGGCCGGAAGCACTCCACACCCACGATCTCCCGCGCCGCACCCCTGTTCTATCGCCGTCTGCTCCGTGTCCTTGCCCGCTCCGGTCTGCGCCGCCGGGAGGGCGAAACACCGGCGGAATTCGCTCACCGATCGGCGCCGCGCCTCACCGCCCGGGCCGGCGCCCGACTGCGTGACGTGACCGACCTGTACTACCGGCTGCGTTTCGATCGCACGGCCGACCTGCGCCACGGCGCCCGGCTCGGCCGTCGTCTGCTGGCGGACATCCGCCGGGAACTGCGTCGCCGCGGGGTGCACACCAGCCGGTGAATCTCCCGGGCGCGGCAATTGTCCGGTGTCTCACCGCCTCGCCGGGACTGACAGGGAGTGATGTGACGGTCAGTCTTTCCTGTAGAACAGGTTCTTCAGGAGCTTCCAGATGACGATGGAGCCGACACTGTTCCCGATGGCCCGGAGCCGGGTACTCCCTCCGAGACACTTCTGGCAGTATGGGTGCCGTACCTGGAGTCGCTTGAACCCCTCGATCGCGTCGATGACCGGGTCGCTGTTGAGCAGGGACACGATCGGCTGGTCGCGGACGTTGCCGACCCGCGTATTGCCGTCGAAATCCTTGCAGCAGTACGTCAGACTGCCATCGCAGAGGATGGCGAAGTGATCGGTCAGCGCACTGCAGTAGCCGATCTTCGATGGTACGATCGTTGTTGCGGGCACGAAGGCGTTGCCCCAGGTGTCGAGCACGTAGGTCTCGAAGAACACGTGTGGCGCCACGCTCACGACATTCCAGGCAAGAATCGAGAGATGGTCGATCCGGTGGTTCACCGCTGCGATCTCGTCCGGGGTGAGACCCGGACAGATCGCGTGAATCTCGGCGGCCCAGTACCGGAACGTGTCGCGGAGTTCCCGCCGGTTGTCGATGACGCGCATGGTGCCCAGCCGGTCGTCCGCTCCGGGCACGCCGCTCTTGAAATGCGTGTTGAGGAAATGGACCTTGAGTACGGGTGGGGTCGGGTGCTTCAGGCACGCCGCGATGAATGACAGGATACGGTCCCTGTATTCACCGAACTCCATGCGGCGCGCCCGGCGTGTCTTGAACGACTCCGGATCCGGTGTCTGCAACGAGATGTTGATCTGCTTCACGGTGACCTGCGCCACCCGTGCAGCGATCTCCTCGTTGAGATACGTGCCGTTGGTGGTGATGCCGGTGGCCACACCGCACCGTGCCGCATGGTCGAGAATGTCGAAGAAGCGCGGGTGCATGAACGGCTCACCCATGACATGGAAGGTGATCTTCTCGGCGAGGTCATACTCGGCGATCTGATCGATGATGGAACAGGCCACCCCGGCATCCATGTAGGCGAACTTGCGCGCCATGGTCGGCTTGGGGCAGAACGTGCAATCGAAGTTGCACACGTTCGTCAGTTCTATGTGAATCCTCTTGAGAGGGAACCGCACCAGAGCGCCGATCCTGCCGGGCACGGTCTTGACCGGGGCGACGGGCGCCAGCAGCGGGGCTGTGGCCGGGGACGGCCAGAAAGCGGTGGCCGGGCCGGCGGCGGTGGCGGCGCGTGCTGCCGCCGCAGATTCCTGAGTCGCTTCGAAATCCCTCATCGGACGAGCCTGCGTGTCATGAGACGAATCCCCTTTCTCTCATCAGGAACATTCCGTCGGCACGATCCGGGAGTGCGGCGGGCCAGGGT
>JBHHZI010000211.1:0-4683 GCA_046757965.1 Acidobacteriota bacterium
ATCGAGCAGATGGCCTCCGGCGTCGCCATGAACGATGAGGCCGTCGACCTGCTGCTGTATGGGCGGGCGGAAGGTGTCGTGCGGACCGAGTACTGCGGCGTGCCGTGCCAGATTCGTATCGACTGGGTCCATCCGCATCGCGGCATCGTGGACCTCAAGACCTGCGACGATTTGACCTGGTTCGAATCCGACGCCCGGCGTCACGGCTACCACCGGCAGATGGCGTTTTACAGGGCGGTGCTGGCACAGGTACTCGATGGTTTGCTCGTGCCCGTCCACCTGATCGGTGTCGAAAAGAAGGAACCTGGGCGCGGGCTTGAGAAGTGAGCCGGTTTCGGGCGGTTGGTGGGCGCCGCTTGTTGCGAGTGTCGGGCCTGCCGTGGCCTCGGCGCAGGGAGTCTTCGGGCTCGGCGCCGACAGCGACGGCGCGGAGCTGTCGCGTGATTCCCATGATCGTCGGCTCAGGCCGGGAATGCGGTCGGTGCGTCAGCCTCTTTGGCAGGATCTTGGCGCGTGACTCAAGCCGCCGCCGAGTCATCCGTCGATTGCTGTGGTGCTCGCGTCCACTCGATATCCAAGGTGCAAGTCAAAGCTCCGGCAAAGGTGAAGCTGACTGCGATCACTTGGCAGAAGGCGAGGGGCGAGGGGTGAGCAACCGGCGGATGAGCCGGCAGCCCTGGACAGGCGACGGGGTGCGGGCAATTCGGCGATCGTGCGACACCGTGTGTCCGGCAGTCCCGGAAGTGTCCGGGGGGCGGGCTGGGCTCTTGAAGACACATGATCGGGTCTTGCCGTTCGGGCAGCCGCTTGGACCACCACCGGCCGGCGCCGGTCAGTCGTTCGCGTCGGTCTTCTTGTCTTTCATGCGATAGCTGTCTCCTCTGATGACGATCGCCTCCCCGTGATGCATCAGCCGATCGATCAGGGCGGTGGCCAGGGTATTGTCCACGTCGAAGATGGCCCCCCAATCCTTGAAGGGTCGGTTCGTGCTGATCACGATGGACCCCGCTTCATAGCGGGCGGCCACGACCTGGAACATGAGGTCGGCACCGCGTTTGTCGATGGGCAGATAGCCCAGCTCATCGAGCAGGAGAAGTTCGACCCTGGTATAGGTGCGCAGCACCTTGCCCAGGGTGCCGTTGAGGTGGGCGGTGGTCAGGGCATTGATCATGTCCACCACCCGTGTGAAGCGTACGGAGATACCCTTCTGACACGCTGCGTAGCCCAATGCCGTGAGAAGATGTGTTTTTCCAGTGCCGCTCGGGCCAATGAAGACCGCGCAGCCGTGACGGCCGATGAAGTCGCAATCGAACAGCCGCAGGATGGTCTGCTTGGGGAGGCGTCTGGGGAAGGTGAAGTCGTATTCGTCGAGCGTCTTGGCCTTGGGCAGGCGGGCGCAATGGATGCGCCGCTGCAACGCCCGCTCGCTCCGTGCGGCGGCCTCGGCGGCGACGAGCGTGGCAAGCGCCTGCAGCGGGGTGGAACCCTTGCGGGCCGCCTCGTCCAGGACTTCCTTGTAGATCTCTGCGATGCGCAGCAACTTCAGATCGGCCAGATCCTGCTCCAGCGTCTGGCGGACGTTGTGATCACCGCGGGACATGGGGGTCTCCTTCCAATGAATCAAACAGTTGGTCGTAACGGCCGGGGTCCGGCTCCTCGATATCGATGTCCTCGATCAGGTCCTGACGCTGCGGGCGTGGCGGCAGCGGAGCGGGCAACTGCCGCCGGCGACGCTCCTGCAGCAGGATGCTCTCGACGTAGGCGGCGTCGTAGGTGCGGTACTCAAGGGCCCGGGCGACGGCGGCCAGGACTTCGGTGCGGCCATACAGCCGCACGAGCCTGAGCAATCGTCGCAGGTGCACGCCCGGCTTGATCGGCGTCTTGAGCAGTTCGAGGTGAAAGCGCCTGGCCTCGGGACCCAGGGCGTCGAACTCATGCTGCAACTGGCGGGCCCGGCGCCGTTGACGCATCTCGATCGCCGCCAACTGGTGATCGGGCAGCACCAGCAGTTGCCGCTTGTCATAACATCGGGTGTGCCGGGCGACCTGTGTGCCTTCGTGGATGACACGCACTTCGGTGCGATCGGCCCGCAGGGTGAGCGGTCGGCGGGCCACCTCGGGCGGCACCGAGTAGCGGTTGCCGTCGAAGCGTACCCGGGCGTGCGGCGTGGCCACGGTGGCGATGACCTCATCGGTATCAAAGGGGATCGCCGGCAGCGGGCGGAGTTCGCAGCGTTCATCTTCAAAGCGGTCCACCGGCCGCTGCCGCGTGGTGGCGTGGATGCGAACGTTGGCGATGCCGTCGCGCCACTGGGGTGCGAAGTGAACGTAATCCTCGAAGCACTCGAAGCTGCGGCCCTGCAAAGCGTTGTGCTTGACATAACGCACGCCGCCCTCGGCGACGCCCTTGGATTCGGGGTCGCGCCGTTCGCAGGCGATCGGTTCCATGCAGTAGTGGCCGCACAGGGCCATGAACTCCGGATGCAAGCGGGCATGGCGCCCCGAGCCCGACAACACCGCCGCCTTGAGATTGTCGAAGATGACCTTGCGCGGACTCCCTTCATAAAAGGTCAGGGCGTTGACCAAGGCGCGATAGAACTCCGCCTTGCGTTGGGCGAGGGTGAACTCCACGTAGATCATGCGGCTGTAACACAGCACGGCCACGAAGACCGAGACGCGCCGGCGGGTCTGTCCAACCGGCACGGTGCCGCACTCGCCCCAGTCGATCTGGACGGCCTCACCCGGCTGGTAGTGCACTTCCTGGTAGACTCGTCCCCGCGCGGGTCGGATCCGACGCAGATAACGCCGGACGGGGTATACGCTCCCCGTGTAGCCGTCGGGCCCCTGAGAGATCTCTTCCAGCACCCGGACGGCCGAGAGCTCGGGATACCTGGCGATCAGAGCGTCGATCCGCCGGCGATGGGGATCGAGCCCGGTGTGGCGCGATTCCGGCGCCTGGGGGGGCGGCGTGGACATGGCCAGGGCTTTGTGGACCGTGTGTCGCGAGCAATGCAGACGGACGGCGATGGCGCGCGCCGAGAGCTTCTCGATCTCATGCAGCCGGCGGATCTCGGCCCATAGAGATACCTTCATGAGCGTTCTCCGGACGAGGTTGTTGCCGGGATCAATTGGTCCAGGATGTCTTTGAGGCTGCTGGGCCCGGCGGTGTCGGCTCGCCGCCGCCGTTGGGGAAGGGACAGCACCTGAGTGACCGGATGGCGGTGGGCCACCAGGTCGTGGGCTACCAACTCGTCGCGGGCGCACTGAACGGCCCGAGGATCGAGCCGCAGAAGCGCCGCCGTGGTGGCATCGCTGTAGAAGCTCACGCCATGTTTGTCGCTGACCGCGGCCAGGAAGAAGTACAGCGTGATCGCTTCACCGGAGAGCGCCGCCGCATGGTGACGCAGGAAGCAGCGGTCGATCCAGGACCAGCCTTCGCGCGGCACGCGGCGGATGCGCTGGGGTACGACGGGACGCTTGTCAATCTTCATGGCCTGGCAGGCTAAGCGTCGGGACCGGCCCGCGCCGATAGCGGCCGACCGACGATCTTCTCCTGGCGGAGGCAGGCGACGTTGTGTGGATGCGGGGCATCGCCCGACTGGCCCACACGCTGCCGGCGGGCCTCCTGATATTCAAAACGGCGCTTCATGCGGCCCGCCAACGTGCCTCGGCTCAACCACTTGCGCTCTCTGTCGCGAACCCGACGCACCGCCGCCCGGCAGGCCGTGCTGCAATAGCACGCCGGCGTACGAGGCGACATCCGAGGCGCTTCGTAGCAACCGGGACAACCGCAAAACAGGCCCGAAGCATTTTTCCCTGCGTGACCACGCGCGCCCTTTGGCGACCGGCGTGCGGGTCTCTGCCCCCTGGCCTTGGCCTCCTGCCGGCGGGCACGCTCGGCCTGCCGGTGTTGTTGGCGCCCCTGCGGCTTCGCCCGGCGCCGCCGCTGCCGCCGCCTGGACTGCCACCGCCGCACCTCCCGCAGACACTCGGGGTCCTGGCAATACCGCTGGTTCCACCGCCGCGGGGTGTACCGGCGGCCACAGCCCTTGCGCAGGCAGATACGCGGCCGTGGCCGCCGACGGGTGGTTGTCTGTTGCGTGGTTTTGCGGGTAGGCTGCTTGAGGCCCATGGGAGCTGGGACTCCCTTGGGTCAGCCCGAGGAGAGGTGTTGCTCTTCCTCGGGCACTTCTTCATGTCACGACAGCGATCCGACCGTCATCGCATCAGGGGACATCAGCGCTCGACGACGGGTCCGGGCCGATCGCAACCGCTCAGCGACCGCCCCTCGTACCCATCCGTAGCTGTCCATCAGGACCGACATCGCGGAAGTAGGACGCTCAGCCCGGAAAAAGCAAGCATCAGCCCGGCTGCCCTGGCCGGGGAAGTAGGACAGGAAACGCGATGGCCGGATGGCTCCTTCAGGCGAGCCAAAGAAAGGGAAGTAGGAAAAGGAAGGAAACGGCCAAGCTGCGCCTGCGGGCGAAGGAGGACCCAGGAAGTAAGACCCGGCCGGGCGGCGCTCTTCTCACGCCCGAAAGTGGCTCACTTCTTCAGCCCGGTGTCATTCAGATGAAACACCAACTGGACACGCTTTTTCTCATCTGGTTTGGAAGAAACCGCGGCGTGTGCGCATCGAAACAGGTGGCTGTGCCCAGGAGACATGGGTACACCAGCCGCCACC
>JBHHZI010000212.1:0-4637 GCA_046757965.1 Acidobacteriota bacterium
CCCGAGCGGCCCTCGATCAGCCCCGTCCATGTGGCGTCATTGCCCACACCGAGAGGCGAGATCATGCCGATCCCGGTGATGAGAACCCGCCTTTTCTCCGTGGCCATCTGCTCCGTCCCGCCCCGTGACCTCAGGTATGGGTTTCGATGTATTCGACCGCTTCGCCGACGCGGGTGATCTTCTCCGCGTCTTCGTCGCTGATCTCGATGTTGAACTCCTCCTCGAGGGCCATCACCAGCTCTACGGTGTCGAGCGAATCGGCGCCCAGGTCGTCGATGAACGATGCCTCTGCGACGACCTCATTCTCGTCGACTCCGAGCTGCTCGACGATGATGCTCTTGACCTTCTGCGACACGTTCATTGCGTTCGTTCCTCCCGGTCACGTCGTTCGATTGCGATTGATTGCGCGGCGGGCACACCCCGGCCGCCGGTCACATCAGTAAACCCCCGTTGATGCGGAGAACGGCTCCCGTGATGTAAGCCGCCGCATCCGACAGGAGGAAGCAGACACCCTCGGCGATCTCGGCCGGCGTCCCGGCCCGGCCCAGGGGAATGTCGGCCAGCAGCTCGTCCCGGGCCGATTCCGGCATGGCGCGGGTCATGTCCGTATCGATGAATCCGGGCGCGACACAGTTCACGGTGACGGAACGACTCGCCACCTCGCGAGCCAGCGACTTGGTGAAGCCGATGATGCCGGCCTTGCTGGCGGCATACAGTGTCTGACCACTGTTGCCCATCTCACCGATGACCGACGAGATGCTGACGATGCGTCCCGACCGGGCTCGCAACATGGGGCGCAGCGCGGCCCGGCTCATGCGGAAGGTGCCCCCGAGGTTGGTGTCGATGACTCGATCCCAGTCCTCTCCCCGGGCTCTCATCAGCAGACCATCCACCGTCATGCCGGCATTGTTGACGAGGTGATCGAGTCGCCCCCACGTCGCAAGAATCGTCTTCACCGCCTCGGCCACAGCGGTCTCGGAGGTCACATCGAGGGACAGGACCTGGCTGTGTCCACCGTTGCCGTTGATCTCGGCCGCGGTCTCCGCCAGCGCCGTCTCGTCGCGCCCCCCGAGAGCCACCCGGGCGCCCCGGGCGGCCAGCGCCACGGAGATGGCCCGTCCGATACCCCTCGAGGCCCCTGTCACCAGGCTTGTCTTGCCGTCTAGATCGCGCACGTCTCTCCCGATCGGAAACCGGACCGTCGTTTGTATAAGGGAATGGGCTCGCGGTCAAGAGGCAGCGGCCACGATGGCCGCCACTGCCTCGGCCCGGCCGGCGGGCTGTGCGCGGGCCTCGCGGCAGGTCCGTCGGAGCAGTCCCGCCAGCACCGTGCCGGGGCCCACCTCCAGGAATCGCTCGGCGCCGGCCTGCACGAGGCCCTCCATGGTGGCGCTCCAGCGCACCGGCGCGGTGACCTGGCGGACCAGAGCCTGGCGCAGATCGGTGCCTGCCGTCCGGGGGCGGGCATCGACGTTGCACCAGACCGGCCAGCGCGCGTCACCGAAATCGATCTCGGCGAGAACCGACTGCAGCCGCCGGGCAGCGGGCTCCATGAGCGCGCAGTGGAACGGCGCCGACACGTTGAGCGCGATGACCTTGCGCGCCCCCCGCTGGCGGGCCTCCTGCGTGGCTCGCCGCACCGCCGAGGCCTGTCCGGCGATCACGATCTGGCCCGGGGCGTTGAGATTCGCCGGCGACACGACCTCCCCCTCGGCGGCCGCCTCGCAGGCTTCCTGCAGCAGAACCGGTTCCAGGCCGACCACGGCAGCCATCGCGCCCTGCCCTTCCGGCACGGCCTCCTGCATGAAGGTCCCGCGCAGGTGAACCGCCCGCACCGCATCCTCGAAGCTCAGCACGCCCGCCATGACCAGGGCCGTATACTCGCCGAGACTGTGCCCGGCCAGCGCGTCTGGCTGGAGCCCATGGTCCACCAGGACCCGCGCCGCCGCGACACTCGTGGCCAGCAGCGCCGGCTGCGTGATCGCCGTCCGGCGCAGGTCTTCGTCCGGTCCCTCGAAGCAGATCTGCGACAGCGAGAACCCCAGTACCCGGTCGGCCACGTCGAAGGTGTTCCGGGCGGCCTTCCAGCGGTCGGCCAGGTCACGTCCCATCCCCACGGCCTGTGATCCCTGGCCGGGAAACAGCCAGGCGCTGGTCATTCCTGCCGGCCCCACCGCACGAGGGCGCCCCCCCAGGTGAGGCCGGCGCCGAACGCGGCCATGAGCACTATCGACCCGGGCGAGACACCGCCGGCTTCCACGACCTCGTGCAGCGCGATCGGAATGGAGCCCGACGACGTGTTGCCCATCCGATCGATGTTGACGTAGCAGCGTTCCTTGTCGATGCCCAGCCGCTGTCCGACGGCGTCGATGATGCGCCGATTCGCCTGGTGCGGGATGAACACGTCGATATCCGAGGGAGCCACGCCCGCCCCTTCGATGGCCTCCCGCGCCACCTCTTCGATGGAGCGCACCGCAACCTTGAAGGTCTCGTTGCCGCGCATCTTGATGGTATTCACGCGGTCGCGGACGCTCTCCATGGTGGCCGGATACCGACTGCCACCGCCGGCGATGGTGATGAACTCCGCGAACGATCCGTCCGAGTGAATGCGCGCCGAGAGGATGCCGGCGTCACCGGAACCGGCCCTCAAGACGACCGCTCCGGCCCCGTCGGCGAACAGGACACACGTGGAGCGGTCCTCCCAGTTGATGTAGCGCGACAGGATCTCGCCGCCGACGACGAGCACCGTCCGGGCCTGACCGGATTCGATGAACACCCGCCCGGTGGCCAGTGCATAGACGAACCCGGAACATCCCGCGGAGAGATCAAACCCGGCCGCATGCCGGGCTCCGATCTGCTCCTGGATGAAGCAGGCAGTGGCGGGCGTGATCATGTCCGGCGTCACCGTGGCGCACAGGATGAGGTCGACCTCGTCCGGATCGATCTCGGCACGCTGCAGCGCCTGCCTCGCGGCACGGGCGCCGTACTGCGACAGGTAGTCACCGGTGTCCGCGATATGGCGCTCTCGAATGCCGGTGCGGGTCCGGATCCACTCATCCGACGTGTCGACGATTCTCTCGAGATCCTTGTTGGTGAGCGTCCTGCTCGGCACTGCGGCCCCCGTGCCGACGATCTGTGCTCTCATGGGCGTCATCCTCTCGGCCCCGGTCGACCGGTGGCTGTCATGTTCGCTGCTCCGCGGTTCCGCTCACGATCGGCTGGACCTGGGCCAGCTCGGACCGGATCCGGTCATTGACCTGATTGCGCACGAATTCTCCTGCCACCCGGATGGCGTTCTGGATGGCGCGGGGCGAAGACCGCCCGTGGCAGATGATGGTGGCGCCACTCATCCCGAGCAGCGGAACACCGCCGTACTCCTCGTAGCTGACACGGTTCTTGAACCGCTCGAAGGCGCCGCCCATCAGCAGAGAACCGAGCCGGGCCCACCACGATTTCTCGATCTCCTGGCGCAGAAAGGTCCTCACCGTGTCGGTGACGGCCTCGATGGCCTTCAGGCTCACGTTGCCGATGAAACCGTCACAGACGATGACATCGGCCCGGCCGCTGAAGATATCCCGGCCCTCGACATTGCCGATGAAGTTGATCTTGTCTCCGATCAGACGGAGCCGGCGGGCGACCTCACGCGTCGCGTCGTTGCCCTTGCCCTCCTCCTCCCCGATGGACAGCAGACCAACCCTGGGGCTGGAAGCACCCAGGATGCGCGAGCTGTACAGGGACCCCATCACGGCGAACTGGACGAGGTGTGCGGGCCGGGGCGCGACGTTGGCCCCCACATCGAGCCAGACACTGCGAGAATGCAGGTTCGGGAGCACGGCGGCGAGCGCCGGGCGATCGACCCCGTCGAGCAATCCCAGGGTGACCTTGAGATTGGCCATCACCGCGCCGGTGTTGCCGGCCGAGACGAACGCATCCGCATCTCCTGACTTCAACAGCTGAGCCGCCACGCGAATGGACGAGCGCTTCTTCCGGCGCAGCGAGGTCACCGCGGACTCGTTCATGCCGACGACCTCCTCCGCGTGAACGACGTCGATGGAGGAATCGTTCGCCCCGAGGCGGTCGAGTTCGGCCCGCACCGTCTTCTCGATGCCCACCAGGACGATCCGGTGGCCATACTCCCGGGCGGCGGTGGCGGCCCCCTCCACGATGGATGCCGGCGCATGATCGCCGCCCATCGCATCAACCGCGATGCGTAGAGTCATGACACCCGGCGCTCAGGCCTTGTCGACTTCGATGATCGTGCGACCCTTGTATGTTCCGCAGCGCGGGCAGACCCGGTGAGGAAGCTTGTCCTCGTGGCACTGAGGACAGCGAGACATCGAGCGCGTGGGCAGCGCGTCGTGGGCACGGCGCCGATCCCGGCGTGCCGAGGAGTGGCGTCTTTTCGGATTGGCCATGCGAGGTGATCTCCGGGGGGCGAAGATGCCCCGCTCATTTCCTGGCCTGTCAGCCAGGCGTCTGGTCAGCAGTTCGTGACTTCACGGCGTTCAGCGCGCTCCACCGCACATCGGTGCCAGGTTCCGGACAGGTGCAGGAGGCGACGTTCAGATTCCGGCCACAGCCGGCGCACAGACCGAGACAGCCGGTCGAGCTTGAAACACCAGCAGGCCATCAGCTTC
>JBHHZI010000213.1:0-4617 GCA_046757965.1 Acidobacteriota bacterium
CATCCGGAACCGACCACGGGGTCCGACGTGACTCAGATCGTCCGACATGGACTCCCTCACGAGGCCCGTCGGCGGCGACGGGACCTGCCGGCCGCGGACGATGCCGGGCCGGTCGAACCCGACGGCCGCTCGGTGCGATCAGCGGCGGAATCCTCGTCGGAACTCCCGCCACCCGTCTCGTCCGGCGCCGCGGTGTCGCCGGTGCCTCGGGAACGCACCCGAGACCGACGACTGCGACCCGCCCGGCTCCGTCTTCGCGGCGATCCCTCCGCTGGGGGCGCACCCGCCGGGTTCTCCTGCACGGCGGAGGCGGCGCCCGGGTCGGAGTCGGGGATGGAGCCCGGGTCCGGCGTCGAGACGGAGTCGTGGGTCGAGCCTGCGTCCGGGATTGCACTACCGGCCGGCCCATCATCTGGGGTCCCGGTCGCCTGCGTGGACCGCGCCGCCGACCCGCGACCCCGGCCCCGGCCTCTGCGGACCCGGCGCCGAGGAGTCTCCGGGGAGTCCGGCGTGGTCGCCGGCTCGACCTGCTTCTTGCTCTCGATGTCTTCGGGCGACGCCGCATCGCCCGCCATCTCGTTCCCGGTGGTGCGAGCCGGCCGTCGCCGGCCCCGCGCTCCTCCCCGGGACCGCCGGGAGCGACGTCCCGGCGCCTCGGGGCCGGGATCCACCGCCGGGACATCTTCCCCGTCACCGGCCGCCGTGGCTGCCGGGACGGAATCCGGCGCCTCCACCGCCGGGGACGCGCTGCCCTCCCGGGTCCGGCGAGCGCGGTGGCGCCGCGGCCTGCTCCCGGTGGCGGCCGTGTCGGGGCCGGCAGCGACGTCCTCGACATCGGCGTGGGAGACCTTCGGAGATATCGCCGCCCGGCCGCGCCGGACCTCTTCCTCGACGGCGCGCCGGTGCTCGACGTCGATGCGGGACTCGTGAGCCGGCATGTCCGGATCCCCGTGAATGACGATGTGCATCCGGTGGCGCGCCTCGAGCCGGGCCAGGTCCTCGCGTTTTCGATTCTGGAGATAGTCGGCGACCGGCGGCGGCAAGGACACCTCGATCCGGGCCCAGTCGCCCTGGGCGGACCGCGTGTGGATCTTTCGCAGAATCGACAGCGCGGCGGATTCGACCGTCTTGACCACTCCGTTTCCATCACATGCGCTGCAGGCCTTGTACGAGGAGGACATGGTGGTTGCGCGCAATCTTTGCCTCGACATCTCCAGAAGCCCCAGCTTGCTGATCCGTGTCATGTCGTAGCGAGCATTGTCCTGCTTCATGCTTTCCCGGAGACACTTTTCCACCGCGCGGATATGGCTCGGCACGCGCATGTCGATGAAGTCGATGACGATCAGGCCGCCGATATCCCGCAGACGCAGCTGGCGGGCAATCTCCGCAGCCGCTTCCAGATTCGTGCGGTGGGCCGTCTCCTCGATGCTCGACTCTCGGGTCTTGCCGGAGTTGACATCGATCGAGGTGAGGGCCTCGGTCTCATCGATGACGATGGCCCCACCGGCCGGCAGAGAGACCCGCCGCTTGTAGATGTTCTCGATCTGGTCCTCGAGGTTGTAGCGGGCGAACAGCGGGCGATCTCCATCGTACAGCCGGACGAGCTTCTGCTTGCCCGGCATGATGCTCCGGAAATAGCGCACGGCACGGCGATAGATCTCACCGCCATCGATGACGACCTCGCTGATGTCGGGTGTGTAGAGGTCGCGAATCGCCCTCAGCACCAGATCTCGCTCCCGGAAGATCAAGGACGGCTTGTCCGCCTTCTTCGCGGCGGTCTCGATCTGGGACCAGAGCCGGGTCAGATATCTCAGGTCGCGGGTCAGGGCAACCTTGGTCTGGTCCATGCCGGCGGTGCGCACGATCAGCGCACACCCATCCTTCGGCTCGATCTGCTTGAGAATCTTGCGGAGCCGCTCCCGGCCGGTCTCGGTATCAATTTTCCTGGAGATCCCACCGGCCCGGCCGCCGGGGAGCAGCACGAGGTATCGGCCCGGAAGGGAGAAGAAGGTCGACAGGGTCGGAGGCTTGGTCCCGAATTCCTCGCGGACCACCTGGACGAGTATTTCCTGGCCCGCCCGCAGATGATCCTGGATCCGCGTGCGACCCGGCCGGTCCCCTCCCGCCGCCTTGCCACGCGACGTCGATTCCCGCTTCCGGGCCGGCAGCAGCCGAAAATTGACCTCGTCGAACGGCAGGAATCCCGCCCGCTCGGCGCCGAAGTTCACGAAGGCGGCCTGGAACGAGGAATTGACGTTCTCGACCACCCCCTTGTAGATATTGCCCCGCAACGCGTCCCGAACGCCCGTCTCGATCTCGATCCATTCGAGCCTGCCATCCTCCACGATCGCGACGCGGCTCTCCTCCTCCTGCGTCACGTTGATGAGCATGGTCCGCGCCATGGGCTCAAGATAACACAGCCTGCCCGGGGAACAGGGATCGAGACCCATCACCCGGGCCGCCCGGAACCGCCTCTGCTCTACCGCCGGTTCCGTTCCCGGATGATGATGCGCTTCAGGACGACCGATTCCTGGGGAACCTCTTTCTTCACCCGGACCCGGGAGATGGCGTCGACGACTTCCATGCCGCTGACGACCTCGCCGAAGACCGTGTACTTGCCATCCCACTCCGGTACCCGATCGACACAGATGAACCACTGGCTTCCGGCGCTGTTGGGGTCGCTGCCCTCCCGGGCCATCGACAGCGTGCCGCGCTTCTGGGGCCTGTCGCTGAACTCGGCGCGGAGCGTGTACCCCGGACCGCCACGGCCGGTCCGGGTGGGATCTCCGCTCTGGATGGCCATACCCCGGACGATCCGGTGGAACAGGATGTTGTCGTAGAACCCGGCTCGGGACAGATTGATGAAGTTCTTCACGTGGTTGGGCGCGATGTCGGGGAAGAATTTCAGGGTGATCGTCCCCCGATCGGTCACCACATCAGCCCGGTAGTCGGCGTCGGCACGGAACGCCGGCAGCACCTTCAGGGCGATGGTGTTGGACCGGAAGCGCGGATATACGACCGTGAGGGTGTAATCACCCGGTTGGGAGGACGCTGGGAACAGCGACAGGAGTTCGACACGGAACTGCACCCGCTGCCCCGGCGCGATGAGCCCTGGATCCGGCGCCGGATCCGACATGGGGTGGGGGTCTAACCGTTTCCCGTGCGCGTCACGGAGTTCGAGGTGGGTTCCATCCACGATGCCGCGCCCGATCCTCAGGGTGGCGGGGCCGGGATTGAAGAGACCCACGACCATCTCGATTGGCCCGCGGGGCGTGTAGAACCGTTCCGGCTCTCCCAGCGACGCCGTCGCCGCATCCTCCTCCAGTGGGACCGGACGCGCACAGTTGCCAGCCAGAAGACTCGCGACCACCACCAGGGGCAGCCAGGCCTTCATACGTCGCCTTCGGGGTTCGAGGTCCGGCGCCGCCCCTTCGAGTCGGGAATCTGCCTTCCCAGGTCGTCGGCGGCCGGCGGCGTGGCCGTCGCGACCCGCCCCATGAGCGCAAGAAACGATGAGAACAGGTGACCGGCGTCGTGCGGACCGGGAGATGACTCGGGATGGTACTGGACTGCGAACAGGGGCAACCGACGATGCTGGAATCCTTCACAGGTTCCGTCATTCAGGTTCACGTGGGTTGATTCCACCTCGTCGGGAAGAGTGGCCGGATCCACGGCGAAGCCATGGTTCTGAGAGGTGATGGCGACCCGGCCACTGGCCAGATCCTTGACGGGATGGTTCGCACCCCGGTGACCGAACTTGAGCTTGAACGTGGAGGCTCCCAGGGCCAGACCCATGATCTGATGGCCGAGACAGATCCCGAACATCGGGACGCGCATCGAAAGATACTTCACCGCATCGATCGCCCGCGGGTTGGACTCCGGGTCGCCGGGGCCGTTGGACAGGAAGACGCCGTCGGGATGAAGGGCCAGTGTGTCCTCGGCCGTATGACCCGCCGGGACAACCGTCACATCACACCCATGGTCGGTGAGATAACGAAGGATGTTGCGCTTGATCCCGAAGTCGTAGGCGACCACCGCGAGGCGACGCTGCGGGGGCGGGCCCGGCGCCTCGATATCCCACTCGCGGTCCCGCGGCTGGGACCACCTGTATGGCTGGCTGGTGCTCACCTGCCCGACGAGGTCGATCTCCGCGAGACGCGGTGCCTGCCGGGCCCTCGTCACGACCTGCTCGGCGGTCAGCCCACCGGTCGACAGCGCACCGCGCATGGCCCCCTGCATCCGGATGTGGCGGGTGAGCGCCCGGGTGTCCACCTCGGAGATCGCGGGGATGCCGTTCTCGCGCAGGTACTGGGGCAGATCCTTTCGAGACCGCCAGTTCGAGTGAGTGTGCGAGAATTCGCGCACGCAGAACCCCTCCACCTGCGGGCGATCCGACTCCACATCCTCGTCATTGACTCCGCAGTTCCCGACCAGCGGATAGGTCATCACGACGATCTGTCCGCAGTAGGACGGATCCGTCAGCACCTCCTGGTAACCGGTCATGGACGTGTTGAACACGACCTCTCCGGTACGGGTTCCGGAGGCGCCAAAGGCCCGGCCGGTGAACACCCGCCCGTCCTCGAGCCCGAGGATCGCATCCACGTCGCACCCCCTCTC
>JBHHZI010000214.1:0-4614 GCA_046757965.1 Acidobacteriota bacterium
AGGGCTCCCACGGCCGTGCCGATCTCCCCGATGCTGCCGACCAGTCCACCGACCGCCTCCAGGGTCGTCTCGATGGAACCGGACTGGGTGTTCATCCGCTCCACCACACTGCCGAATGAATCGTCGATCTCCAGGATGGAGACGGACGTCGAGCGGGCCGAGCGCGCCATCTGTTCGATGTTGGCGTTCATCTCGCCGATGGACGTGCCGACCTGCTGCAGCGAGTCGGTGGTCTCGCCGATGGCCTGGCGTTGCCTCGTGACCTCCTCGTCCAGCAGTCCGCCGCTCACCTCCATCGCCTGGGCCACGAGGCTGACGTCGCTGATGCCGTGGCGCACCTGGCCGACCAGGTCGCGCAGGCCACGCCGCATGTCGTCGAAGTCCCTCGCCAGCAGGCCGATCTCGTCGTCGCGAAACTCCGGCGAGGGGGCGGTGAGGTCGCCTGCCGCGATGATCGCCGAACCACGGGCCAGATCGGCCAGCGGCCGGGAGATGTGGCGTCGGAGGCGGGATGCGACCCACACGACCAGCACCCCGACGAGAGCCAGCAGTCCGCCGATGAGGAGCACGAACCTCGAGGTCAGGCGTGTCAGCTCGGCCCGGTCCCGGCGGAGGAGGATCGTGCCGATCCGTGTGCCGTCGAACAGGATCGGCCGGATGACCTGCAGCGCTCCGTCTGTCACTCGCGTACCGTCCGGACGCGCCGACGGCGGGGCCAGGGGTTCCTGTCCGTCGGGAAGGAACTGCGCGAAGATCTTCCCTTCGTGGTCGTAAACCACGGCTTCCATGATGTGCCCGGCGGCACTGACCGAGGCGAGGGTCTCCCGCACCGCCTCGCCATCATCGAAGCTCAGCGGGACAGCGCAGTTGACGCCGACCACCTGCGCCAGCGTCGTGGCCTCCTGCTCGATGGAGGCACGAAGACTGGTGACTTCATGACCCAGCAGGACCAGGCAGGCCAGACCGAGAGCTCCGCCGGTGGAGAGCACGACGGTCCGGATCAGCCACCGGTTGAGAGAGGAATGGCTCATCGGTCCGATGCCGCAGGCGGCGCATCGCTCACCAGGCGCGCCAGATCCAGCAGGCGTGAACTGATGACCAGTGCGCGCCGCGTCGCCTCGCCGCGATTGATCTCGAAGCGCACGCGGCCGGCGTCTGCATAGAAGTTGATCACTCCACCCCGGCCGGCGAACCCGGGGGTCTCGCCGACGAGGAGCAGGCCCCGCCCTGGGAGTGCGCTCAGCGCGTCGGCCAGGGCGCCGGGACTGTCGCGGGCCACGAAGACGATGGCGTAGCCGGACGGATCGTCCCCGGCGGTGAGGCGGCGTGTCTGCACCGGATGTCCTCGCACGGTGCGCCGGTCAAGATGGCCCTGCAGCAGGGCGACCGATGCGTCTCCTCCGGCCAGGCCGATCACCAGCGGCTCGTTGTCCCGGGCGGCGAGGTCCGCGGGCCAGCGCACGAGCCGGGCGAAGTTGAGCAGGAACCCCGACTTCACGCCGTAGGCGCAAGAATCGTCCCGGGCCTCGCGAGTCATGCCGGTTGCCGGCAGGCCGACGATTCCGATGACGACCATCCAGCCGGTGATGCGTAAGAGGCGCAGCAGGGCGCCCGTTGCGGCGATCTTGACGGTTATCCCCCGGCGGATCACCGGACCGGCGTGGTCCGGACGGGTCCAGGGCGAATATAGGCGCGGCCCGGCCCGCAGGCCACACCGGCCGGACCCGACACGACGACAGGCCGTTCCGGGCCGTCAACCCGGCGGGAGGAGGATGCGGCCGGATCTCCGCGGCAACGGCGAACCGACGGCACGCCGGGCGCGACCTGGTGTATACCGGAACAGGATTTCCGGAAGGAGGATGTCATGCGGCCTGCCAGCCGCTGTCGCCGGATCTTGCGCTCGGCCACGACGTTTTCTCGTCGCGGCGGAACCACCAGGACGCTCTGGAGCGGCCGGCGATTGACCGGCGGCGCGGGGACCCTCGTGCTGGCGACGATGCTGGCCCTCGGAGCCGGGCCGGTCCTCCGGGGCCAGTCGTCGGATGCCTCGTCTCCACCCGAGCCGCCGGCAAAGGCGCCCCGGACGTTGCCGATTCATGTCCCCGGCTCGGAGACCGTGGAGGTCCGGCTGGTGAGAGTGCCGGTGACCGTGGTCGATGGGGACCGGCAGCCGGTGATCGATCTGACCCGGGATGATTTCGAGCTGCGGGTCGATGGCCAGCTCGTGCCGGTGGCCACGTTCGATGCACCGGATTCGGCTGCCGGGACCCGGGCTGCACCTGTCTCTCCTCCCGTTCCGGGTGGGGAGTCCTCGACCGGTCGCCGCTGGGCCGGCGCCAGGGTGGGGATCAGCACGGCGCTGGTGATCGATCTGTACCAGTCCCGGCCCATCAGCATCCAGTCGTCCATCAGCGCCATCCGGGCGTACCTTGCCACGGGAGTCCCGGCGGACACGCGGACAGGACTGTTCATGATCACCCATGGACAGATGCGTACCGTGGTGCCATTCACGTCCGATGCGGCGGGGTTGCTCGATGGGCTGGCGTCCATCGTCGGCAACATCGCGCTGCGCGATGGATGGATACAGGACGAGGCGGCGCGCCAGGCGGAGATCGCCAGCTACGTCGTGCCCAGCGCCTCCGGAGACGGTCTGACCCGCCTCACGGTCAATCCCGTCGCTGGATCCGCGGTGCGGGGCTACAGCGACGAGCAGGCGGCGCGCAACCGCCACGTGCTGCATGCCGTCGAGGCGCTGGCCGCGGCCATGGCCCGCCGGCCCGGCCGCAAGAACATCGTGTTCGTGGGAGACGGCCTGCGGGAGCAGGCCGGCATGAACTACGTGGGGGGCATCCTCCAGCAGGAGGCGCAGTCCTCCGGTCTGGCCATGGGCAGCCTCAGGGCCCAGACCGTCAGCCTGAGGGACGAGTTCAGAGACACCATGCGCGTGCTGCGCGAGGCCGGAGTGACGTTCTCACCGGTCAGCATGGTGGGCCTGTACAACCCGATGCGGCTCGATCCCGATGCCTGGTCGGACATGCTCGGTTCCATGCAGGATCTGGCCAGGTGGACCGGCGGCCGCCGGCCGGCGGCGTTGAACGGGTTCGCCGAGGAGGTCGCCGGAGCGGCGAACCAGACTGCCTTCACCTATCTTCTCGGCTTCCGGCCGATCCGTCCCGACCACGCCGGTACGCCCCACAAGATCACCGTGCGCGTGAACCGCCCCCGTGTCACCGTCACGGCGCGCTCTGAATATGTCTATCGGCCTCCCCACGGCTTCGACCGGATCACCCTGTTTGCCGGCGCGACGCTCCTGCCGGAGGAGTTCGATGCCGTGCCCCTCGACACGACCGTCCGTGTGTTTCCTGCCCCCGACAACGGGGAAGAACTGCACGTCCAGATCCGACTGCCCATCGAGTCACTGTCGTGGGTGGCCACCACCGCCGATCGCCGCGTCACGGAGATCGAGGTGAGCGGCATGCTGCGCGGCAGCAACGGCAGGACCCAGTTGCTCTTCGACACCGGGTATCAGCTCGATGTCGACGCCGTCGCGCCGCCTCAGCACGTGGTGATCCAGGAGGCCCGGACGGTGACGATGCCGCCGGATCCGGACCTGGTGGTGGTCGTCGAGGACCGGACATCCGAGCGCATCGGCTCGGCGGTGTCCGAGGTCCCGGTGCTGGCGCACCGCGCCGGGTCGGTTCGCCTCTCCGCGACGACGTTGATCGCGCCGGTCGATGGGGTCTATCTGCTCACGCCCACCGGAGAGCCGCTCCTCGGTCTGCACGGCGACCTCGGCCTGTTTCTTCCCGGTCGTCCGGCAACCGACGCGCGCCTGGTGATCGCCCTGGCCCGGGTGGATGGCTTGCCGGAGGGGGCGTCGGTACGGTTCTGCACCGACCCGGCGGGGCACTCGTGTGTGACGGCGGGCCTGCGGCCCTATGTGCCGCTGCCGACCGATGTCCCGACGGCGGCCGAACCGAGCTGGGAGAGGACCCGCACGGCCTGGGTGGCGCTGGACCCGGAACTGACCGCACATGCCGATCAGCTCATCGTCAAGGTCGTCGACGCGGCGGGAGACGACCTGTCTCGCTGAGGATCGCCAGGACCCACACTGCTGTCGGGCGGTGGCCAGGCGGACGCCACGGATCCCCGGCCCGGCAGGTGGCGTCAGAGCAGGACGGCGCCGCCCGCCGCCAGGCTGGCAGCCAGGGGCAGGGTGAGCACCCACGCCATGATGATGCGGCGGATGGTGTCGGTGCGTGCCTGACCGGTGACGGCCCCCAGGCCGAACAGAGAACCGCACGTCACATGGGTGGTGGAGACCGGCAGGCCGAAGCGCGACGCCACGATGACCAGCCCGGCCGTCACCAGGTTGGCAGTGGCCCCCTGCCCATGGTTCATGGCGGTGATGCCCGCACTCATGGTGGTGGCGACCTTGCGTGCCTGCAGCAGTGCGCCGGCCGCCATGGCCAGTCCCACCATCAGCAGGGAACCACGCAGGCCGAGGATCCGGCCGGCAACCAGCAAGGCCACGATCTTCGGGGTGTCGTTCAGGCCGCGGGCGAACGACACGGCCCCGGCGCTGAAGACGTGAGCGCCGTTGAGGGCCTGCTG
>JBHHZI010000215.1:0-4544 GCA_046757965.1 Acidobacteriota bacterium
GCCGCCATCGCCGCGTGGTACGGCAGGTTGCGGCTCATGGCGCTGGCGAACCCTCCGCCGGGTGAGGCGATGCAGAACTCCACCCCCGCGGCATCCAGCCGCGCCGGCAGCGTGTAGGCGGCATCGTACGGGTCGTCGCGGTGCGCCGGCAGATCCAGCACCGACATGAGGATGACCGGAATCTGCCGCTCGCGCAGGGTGTCCGCCACCCGCCCGATATCTCCGTTGCCCGCGAGAATCATGCGGATGCCCTGCTTCTGCGCCCACTCCAGGGCGCTGCGGATCTGCCGGATCTCGCTGGCGTGAACGACCACCGGCTCGCGGCCGTCGAGAACCGGGAGCAGGGCGGCCAGCTTCGGGTTCGTGTCGGCGGCCCGGCCGGCGGTGCCCGCCGCCTGCACCCGCGCATAGGCGCGGGCATCGTCGAACAGCTCGTCCAGCGCCGCGAGCTGCGTCTCGCGCTGCTTCTTCTGATCCGCCGCCGACGGCGGCGGCCCGAAGAACGAGAACCGCCGCACGCGGAAATTCGGCCAGCGCACATGCAAGGCGGCGGGAGCCGCAGCGGAGAGATCCTCCCACGTCCAGCCGGCCAGCCGGATCAGCGCCGAACGACCCGAGACCAGGCCGCCGCCGGGCACGCTGAGCACGTGCGTCAGGCCGTTGGCGCGCGTCACCGGGATGAGCTCCGAATCGGGATTGACCGCGATCTCGGTGAGCGCCTCGGGGTTGAGGTCCCCGGTCTCGTTGATGTCCACGCTGCCGGCCACCGAGCCGATCTCGGTCAGTCCCACGGCGGTGCCGGCATCGATGAGGCCGGGATAGACCTGCTTGCCGGTGGCGTCGATGATCGTGGCACCCGGCAACGGCGCCCGGCCCGGACCGACCTCGGTGATGCGACCCTGTCGGAACGACACCGTGCCGTTGGCGATGGTGGCCCCGGAAACCGTGTGCACGGTCGCGTGCAGGATGGACACGGTCTTGCCCGTCGCCGCCAGACGATCGCGGTAAGCCGCCGCCACCGGACCCGGCTGCGGCTTCACGGTCTCGTCCGTGGCCTCGCCGGCACCGTTCGCCTCGTCGGACTCATCCCGGGCGGCTTCCCCCGCCTCCCCCTCCTCTTTCTTCTTGTCGCCGGTGCGGATCCACTCGATGAGCGCCGCACGCTCGGCCTCGACCGCCTCCCGGCCGGCGAGATCGGCAGCGCGGTCGAACTCGCGCACGCCGTCCACCCAGGTCTGCTCCGCGATGGAATAGTCGCTGAGCGGGTCGCCACTCCAGATGACGAAGTCGGCATCCTTGCCCGGCGCAAGCGATCCGACCCGCTCATCGATGCCGAGCTGCCGCGCCGGGTTGAGGGTCACGAAGTTCAGCGCCTCGACCGGGTCCACGCCGCCGTACTTCACCGCCTTGGCCGCCTCCAGATTCATGCGCCGGGCCAGCTCGGACGAGTCGGAGTTGAACGACACCACCACGCCGCGGTCGTGCAGGAGCGCCCCGTTGTAGGGAATGGCATCGTAGGCCTCGAGCTTGTAGGCCCACCAGTCGCTGAAGGTCGAGGCCCCGGCCCCGTGGGCGGCCAGCTCATCGGCCACCTTGTACCCTTCCAGGACGTGCTGGAAGGTGCGTACCCTGAAGCCGAGGTCCTCGGCCAGGCGCATGAGTGAGAGGATCTCGTCCTGCCGGTACGAGTGGCTGTGCACGTACCGCTCCCCGCGCAGGATCTCGGCCAGCGTCTCGAGCTGCAGGTCCCGGCGCGGCGGCTCTCGTCTCGACTTTTCCCGTCTCGACAGGGCGTCGTATGCCTGCCACTCGTTCATGTAATCCCGCGCCGCGAGGAACCGCGCGCGGATCGACTCCATCACCCCCATGCGCGTGGCGGGATATCGCGGCGGCGCGCCGGGGCGGCGGAAGTTGCTGCGCTTCGGGTTCTCGCCGAGGGCGAACTTGATGCCCGGGTGGGCGCCGTCGAACAGCAGATCGTCCGCGGTGGACGGCCAGCGCAGCTTGATGACCGCATCCTGCCCGCCGATGGAGTTCGCCGAGCCGTGGAGGGAATGGGCGGTGGTCAGGCCGCCGGCCAGTTGCCGGTAGATGTTGATGTCCTCGGCATCGATGACATCGCGGATGCGTACCTCCGCCGTGATGTTGTTGGACCCCTCGTTGACGCCGCCGCGGATGGCCGTGTGACTGTGACAGTCGATCAATCCCGGCGTCACGTGCTTGCCGGCGGCGTCGATCACCATGACCTCGCCGTTCACGCTCAGGCCGCGGCCGACCCGGGTCACGAGGCCGTTCTCCACCAGCAGATCGGCGTCCGCCAGGACACCCTCCGGGCCCTGGGTCCAGATGGTCGCCCCGCGCACCAGCAACCGCGCAGGCGCCACCTTCTCCGCCGCCAGTGCCGAACCCGCCGCCAGGCCCGCCGCCAGCACTCCCGTGATCATGGTCCGCGCCAGGCCGCTCATCGGTCGTCTCCTTCCGGCCCGCTGGTTCGCGTGCCCTCGATCTCCACCGTCCGGGGCCCCATCTCGGCGTTCCCCTTGAAGTGCTCTCCCTTGATGATCACGGTGATCTCCATGCCGGGCCGGCCGCCGCGAGCCGGGAAGGTGACCGTCATGACGTTCCCCGCCAGTTCGACCGAGTCGAACGACACCGTGCCGCCCTGGGTCTCGGCGCTGCCCTCGTAGGCCTCCCGCCGGCCACTGATGGTCCAGGTGCGCTCGACGGTCCCGCCACCGAAGTTGATGGTCACGGACCACTCGCCGCGCGGGTCGACGATGGCGTCCGGGTCCCCGGCCGGTCTCTTCTTCACCTTCACATCGTGCTTGACGCCGTCGACGAACACCGTCACCAGCTTCGTCTTCTCCGCGAACAGCGCGCCGTCGGCGATCAGCACGTTGGCAATCCTGCCCGCCGCCAGGCGGCCCACCATCCGCTCGATGCCGAGGAACTGCGCCGGAATGGTGGTCCAGGCAGCCAGCACGTCGGAGTCCGTCATGCCCGCCTCGGTGATCTTGCGCATCTGCGCCGCCAGATCGGCGCTGTTCTTCAGGCCGTGCAGCGTGAAGGCGAACCGCACGCCCGCTTCCCGCAGGCGGAGAGGACCGGAGGCCGCGTCGAGGTAGCGACGCATGGTGTCCCGGCTGACGTCGAGCGCTTCGTCGTCCTCCTCCACCTCTGGCTTGTCGGGGAATCCGGCCGAGACGATGAGGCGGCGGCCGGTGGCCGCCATCTCCGCGGCCCGCTCCCACTCGTAGGAGGAGGTTGACACGATGACGTCGAGATCGAACTCCCGGCCGAGACGATCCGCCAGGAGGGTGTCCCGGGGATCGTCTGTATGAAAGATGATGGGCTGCTTCCGGGTCAGGACCGGGGCGAGCGCCTCGTACGCGGCGTGGTGCTCCGGGCGCTGCATGCCCTCGGGGTGGTCGGCGTAGCGCTGCACCCAGGTCGCATGGCGCTGGGCGTCGAGCAGCGCCTGGCGAAGCGATGCCACGGTCCCCATGAGGCTGGTGGGATAGCCCTCGCCGAAGCGGCCGCGCTCGAACGCGGCGTTCTGCGCCACATCCTCCCGCAGGATGATCCTGGCCACCGGCCGCTCCACACCGAGATCGATCGCCACGCTCCGTCCGCGCAGCACACCCTTCTCCGGCGTCACCAGAACCGTGGTGAACCCGAGTTCGCGCAGCCGCTCCACGTCACGCTTCTTCTCGCCCTCGAACGGGCGCAACTGATCCTGCGCCCGGGCCTCCGGGTGAATCCGGGAGATAGCGTGCACCGCACCGGCGGGAGTCTGCGGACGTCCCCGGGCAAAAGGCGACATCGCCCCCGGCGGCGACGAGCCCCCGGGCGCGGGCAGGCCCAGATTGCTGTCGGCGTCGATGAGCCCGGCATAGACCCACTTGCCGCTGCCGTCGATCTCCACGGCATCAGGCGGCACCGCGAGGTCGGTCCCCACCGCCTCGATGAGCCCGTCCCGGATGATGACCGTGCCCTCTTCGATCTTCTCGCCCGGTTCTACAATGACCGTCGCATGCGTGATCGCGTAGATGCGTGGGGGATCGGCGGCCCCGGCGGGAAGGGTCCAGGCGGCAACGACCGCGGCGGCGAGCAGTGCGCGCAGCACGCGCCGGGAGGTCGGACGAAGGGCGGACGAACGCATCGGTGAGGCCATCGTTTCCTCGCTCGGAGAAAAATCCGCTACATTGAGAAGTCGTGAGACGTGCCAGTCTACGGGGACGAACCTCGAGGTGTCAACCAGGAACGGCACTGATCCCGGTCATCTGCCTGGCGATGTCTTCTCTCGCCGGATGCGGTCCATCCTCGGTCCCCGCCCCCTCGCCGTCCCGGCGGCCGAACATCGTCCTGATCTCCGTCGACACCCTCCGGCCGGATCATCTCGGCGCTTACGGATACAGGCGCCCGACCTCTCCGCATATCGATTCGCTCGCCCGCCGCGGCATGGTCTTCGACAACGCCGTCAGCACGGCACCCTGGACCCTGCCGGCTCACATCTCCCTGCTCACCGGCCGGTACCCGGCGTT
>JBHHZI010000216.1:0-4454 GCA_046757965.1 Acidobacteriota bacterium
GACGTTGCCGCTGATCTCCGCCTTCTCCAGACCCCCGATGCGGTGCTCCAGGCCGGGCGTGCCGGGCACCGCCCAGGGCCGGGCCAGCGTTCGCTCATCGCGTGCGTAGGGTTGGAAGCCCTCCGGGTCCGTGCGCAGGGAGACGTTGATGCCGGGCAACTGGTCGAGCGAGGGGATTCGCCACGGCTCGGCCCCGTTGGCGAGATAGCCGTCGGAGAGGATCACCACCGGCGTCATGTAATGCAGTGCGATGCGGACCGCCTCGAAGGCGATCCAGAAGCAATCTCCCGGCGTGCTCGCGGCCAGCACCGGCAGCGGCGATTCGGAGTTGCGTCCGTACATCACCTGGAGCAGGTCGGCCTGTTCGGTCTTGGTGGGCAGGCCTGTCGAGGGACCGCCGCGCTGCACGTTGACGATGACGATCGGTAACTCGACCATGATCGCCAGACCGATGGCCTCCGCCTTGAGAGCCATGCCGGGACCGCTCGTGGTCGTCAGGCCGATGGCACCTCCATAGGCGGCGCCGATGCTGGCCCCGACGCCAGCGATCTCGTCTTCCGCCTGGAAGGTATAGACGCCGTACTGCTTGTAGCGGGACAGTTCATGCAGGATGTCGCTGGCCGGCGTGATCGGATAGCTGCCGAGAAACAGAGGACGCCCCGCGCTGTGGGCGGCGGCCACCATGCCGATGGCGAGTGCCTGGTTCCCGGAGATGTTCCGGTACCGCCCGGGAGCCAGGGAAGCCGGCGGGACCTCGTAGGTCTCGTGAAAGAGCTCCGCCGCCTCACAGTAGGCGATGCCCGCCTTCAGCGCCTGCTTGTTCGCGTTGATCAGGTCGTCGCGCCCGGCGAACTTCTGTTCCAGCCAGCGCTCGGTGGGCGTCGTGGAGCGCTGGTACAGGTAATACATGATGCCGAGGGCGAAGAAGTTCTTGCAGCGGTCGATGGCGCGGGTGTCGAGACCGGTGTCCTGGAGTGCGGCGCGGGTGAGGCGGGTCAGTTCCACCCGGATCACCCGGAACCCGGCCAGGTCGCCGTCATGGAGGGGGTTCTTGTCGTAGCCGGCCTTGGCCAGATCGTTGGCGCCGAAGGCGTCCGTGTTGGCGATGATCAGGCCTCCGCGCTTCAGTTCCCGCAGATTGACCCGCAGCGCTGCCGGGTTCATCGCCACCAGCACATCCGCCTCATCGCCCGGTGTGTAGATCTCCGCCGACGAGAAGTGAATCTGGAATCCGCTGACGCCGGGGAGGGTGCCGGCCGGAGCCCGGATCTCCGCGGGAAAGTCCGGAAAGGTGCTGACATCGTTGCCTGCGATGGCCGAGGTGCTCGTGAACTGACTGCCCGTCAGCTGCATGCCATCGCCTGAATCGCCCGCAAACCGGATCACCACATCCTCGACCCGGGTGGAGCGTCTGTCCTGTCGTACTGTCTCTGGCTGGTCCATGGTGCCACGCGCCAGGTGTCGACGATCTCGATCGCCGGGTGCCTTCCCTCCCCTACAAGACGTGAACCGACGTCGACCCATCCTGGATCAACCGTCGGTTCGCGGATTTACTTCCCTGGAATGAAGTCCTTACCGGTGAAACGGGCACCGCTCGGTCAGCCCAAGAAACCGGAATTGTTTCCGTGGCGAAGTCTAGCTCCGGGTCAGAGTGAAGTCAATCAATGCCACGCTCCGGATGCGGTGCCTCTCGCCGCACCCACGCCACCGCCCGGACGTCTCCGGACCACCTTCCGCTGCCCCGCCATCCCGTGGTATTCTTTGGCCTGACTGTCCCCACTGTCCTTCACATGTCGATATCCGTTGTCCCAGGTTCGCTGCTGAGGCCGCCAGGCCGGGCAGATCGATTCGAGGAGCAATCCCCATGGCAAGCGTCAACAAGGTCATTCTGGTCGGCAATGTCGGCCGGGACCCCGAGCTGAAGTACACCCAGAGCCAGACACCGGTCTGCAACCTGTCGGTGGCCACCAACGAGGTGTGGAACGACAAGTCCGGCGAGAAGCAGCAGCGCACCGAGTGGCACCGCGTGGTGGTCTGGGGACGGCAGGGCGAGAACGTCTCCAAGTACCTACGCAAGGGCAGCCAGGTCTATGTCGAGGGCTCGCTCGCCACGCGCTCCTGGGAGGACCGCGACGGTCAGAAGCGCTACAC
Organism: Acidobacteriota bacterium; assembly: GCA_046757965.1. Taxonomy (GTDB): domain Bacteria; phylum Acidobacteriota; class Polarisedimenticolia; order SMYD01; family SMYD01; genus JBHHZI01. The sequence goes on from JBHHZI010000216.1 coordinate 2,152, forward strand.
CACCGAGATCAAGGCGCAGACCGTGCAGTTTCTCGATCGCCGGGGTGACGGCCCGTCCGCCCCGTTCGAAGGCGGCGACCCCGCCCCTGGGCCGGACAAGAAATATCCCGACGACGACATCCCGTTCTAGGCGGCCGGCGGGTGGCGTGGCCGGGCCCGGTGCCGTGGGGTCAGGCGCTGGTGTCGTCGGTGAGGGTGCTCAGGCGGGCGAATGCCTGCCCGGCTTCCCCGGAGTACACCGATTCGGGAAACTCGTTGGCGATGCGCTGGTAGGTCTGCGCGGCATCGGACATCTGGCCCGCCTCTTCCTGGGCCCGGGCCAGCTCCATCAGGGCGGCATCGATGGGCAGCACCGCCGACGGATGATCGACGAGGGCCTCGAGAATCCGGAGCGCCTCGTCCGGGTGGCCGTCCGCCATCTCGGCTCTCGACAGCGCCCGGTGGGCCAGGGGCAGCAGATCCGAACCGGAGTGATCCTGCGTGAAGTCGAGCAACGCCTTGCGGGCCTCGTCGGCCCGACCGAGTCGCAGAAGTGCGGCTCCTCTCATGTAGGCCGCCAGCGTGGCCGCCCGGGTGAACGGGCGCGCCTCGACCACCTCGTCGAGTTTCTTCAGAGCCGCCTCGTCGCGCTCGTTCGACGACGTGAATCCCGGCTGGCCATCCGCCCCGACGAGCTGCCCGGGCGGCAGGACCGGCGTCTGCAGGGTGGTCAGCGCCTCCCCCAGAATGCGGTCGGCATCAGCGCTGCGGGACGCGACCCACACCGATCCCAGTGCCACCAGGATGGCCGCCATCACGACACCGCCGGCGATGCCGAGAACGGCCTTGCGGCGGGCGTCGATCCAGGTCACGGTCCGTTCGACGATGGAGACGAACCCATCCTTCTGTTGTATGTCGTGACGCGTCAGCCGGTGGCTCATCGCCGGCGCTCCTTCCTCATGACTGGATCCACCTCGATCGTAGGAGAGCCTCGGTGACCTGTCAACGTCTCTCGGTGCGGGCAGGGCCAGGTCTGCTGCTCGTCGGTGTCCTCGTCGCGTCCGGATGTATGCGCGGCCCGACGTCGAGCGCCGGACCGGCGCCGGCCGCCTCCCCGGACCTGCGGGAGGCGGTGCGGCTGACCGCGACGCTCTGCCGCCGACTCCACCTGCCGGCGCCGCAGGCGGTGGAGGTGGCCACGGTTCCCGATCGCTCCGCCGGTCTCACCTACGCGGCGCTGATCCGGCTGCAGCCGGACCCCTTCCCCGACCTTCTGGCCACACTGTTTCACGAGGCCGGTCATGCCGGTCCGGTGCGCTCTCGCCTGGCCGAGGAAGCGATCGCCTGGCTGACCCAGCAGGCGCTCGTGCGGGCGCTGGCGGTGGACGATCCCGAGCTGGCGGCGCGTCTGCTGCCCGCGTTGCTGGCCGGCCTCGGCCATCCTCCCGGCGTCACGCCGGCCCTCGCGACCCGTCCCCGGCTCTACATCGAGGCCACCCGGCTGGCGCTGGCCCTGCGCGCGGCGACGGCCACGGCTTTCGACGGTCTGACCACGTCCGGTCGCCGCGGCCCGGCGGCCGCCGGCCTGCTCGCCGCCGCGGCCCGGCGCGGCCGGCAGATCGTCTCGTCCGAGCTCGCCGGCCTGGTGTCCAGCCCGATCGAGACCGGCGGGGCATGGGAACAATTGCGGGCCACGGTGTTCGGAGAGATCGCGACCCTGGCGGATGACCTGGTGGCGACGGGAAAGCTCTCCGCTGACGTGGCGGCACGGACCGGAGCGCTGGCCCACGTCCTGCGGCAACCGACGGCCGCGAGCCCCGATCTCGACCGACTCCAGGACCTCTTCCTGGCCGGTGACCCGCTCGCCCGGCGCCACGGCCACGATCTCATGGCAGAGCTGGCCGACACACCCGGGCGCGTGCGGGCCTCCCTGGTGGCGTGGCGGCCACCGACGGCGCCCCACGGCCAGCCGGCGGAGCGGGCCCAGGCGCTCCTGCGCCTCGGGTTGCTCGACGAACGGCTCGGCGACCCGGTCGCGGCGCGGGCCGAGCTGGTCACCGTGGTCCAGGATGCCGCCGATGCCGGTGTGGCGGCCCGGGCCATCGTGGAACTGGCGCGGGTCGACGAGCTGGCTGCTGACGACGTGGCGCGGCTGATGGCCCTGTCGCCCGCCCTGTCCGCACTGGGGCCGGCCGGCGAGGCGGCCCGCGCCCACCTGCTGGCGGAGGCCGGTTTCCCGGCGGCAGCTCTTCCCCACTTCGCGCGTGCTGCCGCGGGCCAGGCCGGCTGGTCGCTGGTGGTCGGCTGGGCCAAGGCCCTGGCGC
>JBHHZI010000217.1:0-4425 GCA_046757965.1 Acidobacteriota bacterium
GGGTTCGACGTGCGCGTCAGTGCGGCCAGCGCACCGTTCACCATTCCCTCGCCGCGCGGGGAGCGAACCGCCCACGGGCGGACCATCGAATGCCCGCCCGGCACGCTGCTCATCGAGCTGGGTGCGAAGCGCGACAAGGGGCTCGAGGCCGTCGAGGCCGCCGCGGCAAACCTCGGCCTGACGTTCTACACGGTCCGTCACCGGCCCGATGCCGGCTGGCAGCCGCTCACGCCGCCGCGGCTGGGTGTGTACGAGAGCTGGGCGTCCACGCAGGACGCCGGCTGGGTGCGCTACACCCTGGACCGTGCCCACGTGAAGTACGAGATGCTGCATGATGCCGAGCTGCGCGCCGGAGGGCTCGCGTCCGCGTTCGACGTGATCCTGGTCCCGGACACGCGGGGCAAGTTCTCCGACATCGTGTCGGGGATTGATCCCCGACACGGGGATCTGGCCTTCTCGGCCACGCCGGAGTACGTCAGCCACGGCGAACCGTTCTCCAGCCCGTCGATCACGGGAGGAATGGGGCTGACGGGGCTGGCGAACCTGTTCGAGTTCGCGCAGGAAGGTGGTGTCCTGATCACACTGGGCAATGCCGGAACTCTCGTGGTGGAGAGCGGCCTGATTCGCGAGTTGACGCCGGTGACGGGAAAGGAGTTCCGCTCTCCCGGCGCCGAGATCCGGGCGACATTCAGCAGGCCGGATGATCCCATCGCCCGGGGTTACCCTCGGACCGTCTCGGTGTTCCGCCGTGACGGCCCGCTCTGGAAGATTCGCGAACGAAGTGCCGACCACGTGGTGCTGGCCTATGGCGACGGTCCGGCCGAGGAGACCGGGGAGGAGAGGGAGGACCTGGTCCTCTCCGGCATGGTGGAGGGAGAAGAGATCATCGCCGGGAAGCCGGCCATCGTCGATATGCCGGTGGGGGCCGGGCGGGTTGTCCTCTTCAATTTCAATCCCTTGCACCGCTATCTGAATCATTCCGACTTCCGGCTCGTCTACAACGCCATCCTCTACGCCCGATCATCCGGGAATGGTCAGCCGGGGGGGCGACCGGAGGCGTCGGAGATACGCTGAGCCTGTGGTACCATGCGCCTTTTCCGGCTCGTACCGCCGCACCCGTTATCTCCGTGACCCCGCATCGCAACATGCCAGCGCGTACTCTTCGGGAACGCATCGAGGCGATCTTGCATCGCGTCGAGCGTCCGCCGCGCTACATCGGCGGCGAATGGAACCAGGTGATCAAGCGCCATGCCGACACCCGTATCAAGATCGCGCTCTGCTTCCCGGACGTCTATGAGATCGGGATGTCCCATCTGGGCTACCGGCTCCTGTACGCGATTCTCAACCGGCGTCCCGACATGCTCGCCGAACGCGCCTTCACGCCCTGGCCGGACATGCAGGAGGAGCTGGCCCGCGCCGGCCTGCCCCTGACCACCCTGGAGACCTGCACACCGATCTCGCGGTTCGATGTCGTCGGGTTCTCGCTCCAGTACGAGCTCTGCTTCACCAATGTGCTCTCGACGCTCTCTCTAGGGGGCATTCCGCTGCGCAGTGCGGACCGTGGCGATGACGACCCGCTGGTCATCGCCGGCGGTCCCGTGGTGTTCAATCCGGAACCGGTGGCCGACTTCATCGATGCCTTCGTCATCGGTGACGGTGAAGAAACAGCCATCGAACTGTCGGAGCTGTTCGTGGATCTGCGTGAGGCCGGGCGGTCGCGAGGAGAGATTCTCGAGGAACTGGGGCGCATGCCGGGGGTCTACGTTCCCTCCCTGTACCCGGTTCGCCAGGATGCGGCGACCGGTTTTCTGATCCGTGATCGTTCACCGGTGGAATCGGTGCCGTTTCCCGTCCAGCGGCGCATCCTGATGGACATCGAGAGCTTTCCCTATCCGGCGGACGTGGTGGTGCCGTTCACGGAGATCGTCCACGACCGGGTCAGCGTGGAGATCATGCGCGGCTGCCAGGTCGGATGCCGGTTCTGCCAGGCCGGGTACATCTACCGCCCGGTCCGGGAGCGGTCTCACGCGTCGGTGATGGAGACGGCCCGGGCCTCCCTTCTCTCCACCGGCTACGACGAGGTCGGCCTCACCTCGCTCAATTCCGGGGAGTACCCCGGCATCAATCGCCTGATCTCCGAGATGATGGACGAGATGGTCGAGCGCCGCACGGCCGTGTCCTTCTCGTCCCTGCGAGCCAGTTCAGTGACCGATCATCTGGCCAAGCAGATCCGGCGTGTCCGCAAGACCGGTTTCACCATCGCTCCGGAGGCGGGGACCGATCGGATGCGGCGGGTGATCAACAAGAACATCAGCGAGGCCGACATCCTCTCCGCATGTGAGATGGCCTTCAGCAACGGCTGGAGCCATATCAAGCTTTACTTCATGATCGGCCAGCCGACGGAGACCTGGGAGGACGTGGAGGGCATCCTGGACGTCGGCAAGAAATGTCTCGCCGTGGGCCGCAAGTACCAGGGCCACCGGGCGCGCGTGTCCCTCTCCGCGTCGTCATTCATTCCCAAGCCGTTCACGCCGTTCCAGTGGTGCCGGATGGACCGCATCGAATCGATCCGGCGGAAGCAGAACTGGCTCAAGGCGGGATGCGAGCGGGCAGGAATTCACTTCAAGTGGCACCACCCCGAGGTCAGCCGGCTGGAAGGCGTCTTCTCGGTGGGCGATCGGGCGCTCTGCGACGTGGTGGAGGCGGCCTGGCGCCGTGGCTGCTCGTTCGACGGCTGGACGGAGAAGCTCGATGTCTCCGCCTGGATGGAGGCGTTCGCCGCATGCGGTGTGGACCCCGAGGTCTACCTGGCACGCGACTTCGGGCCGGAGGACGCTCTGCCGTGGGATCATCTCGACATCGGTGTCACCAGGAAGTTCCTGGCGAAGGAGCTGGAAAAGGCTCTCGCCGTGCACGACGAGGAAACCTGCGGCGGGGACAAGTGTTACGGGTGCGCTCCGGTTGCGTCGGCGTGCACGGGGTTCTTGCATGGCCGGCGCACCGGCGAGACATTCTTCGGGGGGGTCGGCGCCCGGGGACCGGTGAGCGCGGCGGTGCCGGGCGGGTCGGTCCGGCTGCCGGCCTTCCAGCCGCATGCGCCGGCGGACCCGGCCAGGCCGGCGCCATCGATCGCGCCGGCGGCGGACGCCACGGAGGACGAACCGGCGGTGTACCGCTACCGGGCCTGCTTCACCAAGCTCGGACCGTTGAGGTTTCTCTCCCAGCTCGACATGGCGCGCCTGCTGGCCCGGGGTTTCCGGCGTGCGGGCGTGCCGCTGGCCTACAGCCAGGGCTTCCATCCGATGCCGAAGATGGCGTTCGGTCCGGCCCTGCCGGTCGGCATCGCCTCGGAGGGAGAGTACCTGGACTTCGAGACCACCCGCTTCGTGCGCCACACGGAGTTCGTCGAGCGCGTCAACCGCTTCCTGCCGTCTGGCGTGCGGTTCACCGCCGCCGTCCCGCTGCCGCGCCGGACCGTGTCGCTCTCGAAGGCGATCAACCGGGTGGTCTACGGCGCTCGACCGGCTGGCCGGCTTCCCCGGGTCTCGCACCGCGCCGTGGAGGACCTGCTCGCTGCCCGATCCATCCCCTACCTGCGGGTTCGCGAGCAGAAGCGCAAGACCGTCGACCTGAGGCCGTTTGTTGCCGATATCGAGGTCAACGGCGGGGCGGACCTGCGCCTGGAATTCCACATGAACAATGGACAGACCGCCAAGCCGCACGAGGTGCTCGATGTGCTCTGCGGAGAGGGGAGTGCGGACATCCCGGTGACGCGGGAGGCGCTCCTCGTCGTGCAGAACGAGCGCCGTTTTTCTCCCTTGCTCACACACGCAACCAGTGGAACGCGAGATCCTGGTCAGCGCTGACGCCCTGGAGACGCGCGTGGCGCTCCTGGAGGCGGGTGTGGTGGTCGAGGCGGCGATCGAGCGTCACGGGGATCGCTCCCACGTCGGAAACATCTACAAGGCACGGGTGAACCGGGTCCTGCCCGGCATGCAATCGGCGTTTCTCGGCATCGGGCTCGACCGGGATGCCTTCCTCCACGTCACCGACCTCGTCCGTCCCGGGCGGGACCCGGAGGATGGCGACGAGTCCCCGCCTCCCATCGAGACCCTGCTGCGCGAGGGTGACACTCTTCTGGTGCAGGTGGTCAAGGAGGCCATTCCCGGCAAGGGGGCGCGAGTGACCAGCGGGATCGCTCTCCCGGGCCGGTATCTCGTCCTGGTTCCCGCCTCGCGGCACGTCGCCATCAGCCGCAAGATCGCCGACGAGGAGGAGCGAGCGCGACTGAAGACGGTCGTGGAAGAGGTGCTCGATGGGACGTGCGGCTTCATCGTCCGCACCGCGGCCGACGGGAAGGGTGAGAAGGCGATCGGTGAGGACAGGGACTACCTGGTCTCGATCTGGCGCGCCATCGAGGAGAAG
>JBHHZI010000218.1:0-4419 GCA_046757965.1 Acidobacteriota bacterium
CCAGGTCCACGAGAACCACTCCGCCGTCGAGAACCACGCCGAAGAAGTCCTCGGCGAGGCCCGACACCGTTCGCGAGCGGCGCACGCCCAGGTCCACGAAGAAGTCCCCACCGACCGTGCGCAGCGGCAGGTCCCGGTCATCGGCCGCCGCCCGGTCCCGGCAGCGCCCGACGCAGGTCTCGTCTTCGGTCCGGCGAGGCGCGACGAATCCCGCCGGACGAACCGTCCACCGTCCATCGACACGACAGCGAAGCGCCCCGCCCTCCCGCGGTCCGTCGGCATCCCGGTCGAGTCGACGCACGCCGGCCGCGCCGACATCACTCCGAGCCGGCCGGGATCGCTCCCGCCGGGACCGGAACCACCGCTGAAGCGCGTGCTAGCATCCAGAGCATGACACATGCCGCACGCGGGCTGGCCGGCGCGCTGCTGCTCACCATGCTGGCGGCGGCGCCGGCGGCCACCGAGGCGCGCAGCTCGCGATCGGGCCACGCCGCACAGAAGAAGGAGAAGGCCAAGAAGCCGGCCCTGCACATGAGGGCCGACGTCCAGGCCGGTTTTGCACCGCTCACCGTTCATTTCACGGCGCGGTTGACCAACGTCTCGACGGACGACGACGCGTTCTGTCACGCCGGGAGCTTCCTGATGATCGCCGGCCTCGAGGAACCACACATCGTCTCCGGCGAGGATCCCGCGTGCCTGCACCCGCCGTCGGAGAAACATGTGAGTCTCACCTTCTCCCACGAGTTCACCATCACCCGCTCGGGGCTCTACGAGTTCCTGGCCATGGTGAAGACCAAGGACGGCACGTCGCTGGTGTCCAACGGCGTTCCGGTGCGTGTCCTGTCGAGCCCCGGCGGCCGCTGACGCCGGCGGTGTCGGGTAGCGGCGCTGTCAGGCAGCGGCGCTGCCGAGCGACGGCGCGGGAATTGACACTCCGCATCGATCGACGTAACCCTTAGGTCATGGGTATTCGTGGTCGATTCGGCCTTCTGGGCGAGTTCCTGCAGTTCCTGCGCGAGGAGAAGAAGTGGTGGCTCGCGCCGATCCTCATCATCCTCGGACTCCTGAGCATCTTCATCGTGATGACCGAGAGTTCCTCGCTGCTGCCGGCCATCTACGCCCTGTTCTGAAGCACCGGACGCCGGACACCTCCGCCGCAGGCCAGACGGTGCGGCGCTCGATTCAGCCGCGGTAGATCTCCAGCTTCTCGAACATGCCGGTCCCCCGCCGGCGGGCCCGGCGGCGGCGCGCCAGCAGGCGGGAGAGCCCGGGACGCATGATGTCGCGCAGGTGCGGCATGACCTGCTCGGCCGCCTCCCGGCCGACACGGATCGCCTCGCGCACGGCGGAGAAGTCCGCCCAGTGAATGGCCGACACCGCCGGCGTGATGACGGCGTCGAGATAGTGAGCCTGCAGGCGCTTCAGGGCGTGGGCCTGAACAGCGGTCGCCCGCACCATCACGTCGACGCCACGGGTCGGCAGATCCGATTCCACCTCCGGAGCGATGTCCACGCCGATCACCAGGTCGGCGCCTAGGCGCAGGGCCGGGAGCGCCGGGACGCGGTCGACCCACCCCCCGTCGATGAACGTGCGGCCGTCGATCGGCACCGGGGGCAGCACACCCGGGATCGCGCAGGAGGCCGCCGCCATCGTCCGGATCGGGCCGCCGGCAAGGATCACCTCCTGCCCCGTGGCCAGGTCCGCGGCGACGGCGGCAAAGGGCACGCGGGTATCGCCGGTGTCGACATCGGGAAGCAGGCGGTTGATGTTGTGGGCCAGCGCCTCCGCCGACATGAACGAGACCTTGTAGAGGGCGTAGCCGTAGAAGATGCCCCGCCGCAGGAGCGCCGAGGCGCTGGAGAGGATCCCCTGCTGCGGCTCGTGCCTCGCCTCGCGGATGAAATCGAAGGCGCGTCGCCTGAAATCCGACGATTCCGCGAACTCAACGAAGCGCCGCTGCGTCTCCTCCGCGTCGCCGACCGTGGCATAGACCCCCCCGACCAGGGCGCCGATGCTCGTTCCCACGATCAGATCGATGGGAAACCGTTCCCGCTCCAGGACCTCGAGCACACCGAGATGGGCCAGGCCGCGGGCTGCGCCACCGCCCAGGACCAGGGCAACACGAGGGCGTGCGAATGGGTTCAACAGTCGATCTCCCCGGCTCCAGCCCCGGCTAGAACCGTCTGGTGTCGAGATACACATCCGGCGGCCGGTCCGGATCCGGGCGGACATCCGCCACGCGCCAGACACCCTGGCCACGGGTCAGGGTCCAGCGCAGCCACAAGCGCTCCAGCAGCCGGCGCGCCGCCGGCGCCCGGTCACCGATCACCGGGTTATAGATGGTTCCTGGCGGGTCTCCCATCAAGTAGATCGTCGTGCCGGGCGGCAGACCGTCCACATCGATGGAGCGATAGGCCAGCCGGACCTCCTGGATGAGAACCGCCTCGTCACGGCCCGGAAACCGCGTCTCCACCACCTCCGTGTAGGCCCCCCGGCCGACGTTCAGCCCGCGCAGCAGGACGACGCCCTCCGGCGAGAAGGTCAGCTTCCCGAGGTCCCGATCGCGTCTGTAGGCAGCATACTGATCGTCCAGAAAGGCGCGAAACTCCCGCCGGAGAACATCCCGGACCGCGTCATCCGGCGCCGCCGCCAGCGCGGCGGCGAGCGGGGCATACAGTTCCATGAGGGTGTCGGCATCCCGCTGCGCCACCGCCTGCACGTAGCGCTGGACGGTGCGGCTCACCTCGCCGGCGGCCGGGGCACAGCCGGCGACGTGGACCGCCAGCAACAGGCCCAGTGTCGATCCCAGCACGGTGACAGCACTGGGCGATGCATGCGGACCGCACGCGCGGGGCGGAAGACGACGTGCCACGGAGGACATTCTAATAGACTTCCATCATGTCCCCGGTCGTCCCGTCGAATCTCGACCTCGTGTCGATGCCGCACGATCGCCACCCGGGGCGGTGCCGCGGACCATGGCGCCGTCTCCTGGCCGGGGTGGTCCTCGCCGGCGGCCTGGTCGGGCCGGCGGCGGGCGCGGCGGAGAGCATCACCCATCTCGCCGTCCGCATCGTCACGCCGCGGGATCAGTCGTTCGTCTCGGGGATCACCTCCATCGAGGCGGAGCTGGATGTCCCGGTGGGTCTTGCCATCGAGCGGGTGGAGTTCATGGTGGACGGCCGCCTGGTCGCCGCCCTGGCCGCCCCCCCCTGGCACGTCACGGAGGACCTGGGCGCCGACTACGACGTCCATCTGATCCAGGTCACCGCCGTGCCGCGGGCGGGCGACCCTGTCTCGGCCTCGGTCAGCACGCGCGCCCTGCGGGTGAACGAGGAATCTTCCATCGAGCTGGTGAACGTCTTTGCCACCGTCCAGGACCGCCACGATCACTACGTGATGAACCTCGACCGAGACAGTTTTCTCGTGCTGGAGGACGGGCAGCCGCAGGACGTGACGTACTTCTCGGCGGACCGTCTCCCGCTGTCGGTGGCCATCGTGATGGACACCAGCCTGTCGATGGAGGGCGCCAACCTCGACGAAGCCCGCCAGGCGGCGATCCAGTTCCTCGACACCCTGGCGCCGGGCGACCAGGTCGGCGTGGTCAGCTTCAACGATCAGGTTCTCCTGGTGCATCCTCTCGATGAGGACCTCAAGAGTGTCAAGAAGGCCATCGCCGCGCTGACCGCCCGCGGCGGCACGGCCCTCTACGACGCGGTGGCCCGCACGTCCCGGCTGCTGGCCGGAGTGGACGACACCCAGCGCCGCCGGGCCATCGTGCTGCTGTCGGACGGCCGCGACGAGGCCTCCTCCGGTCTCACCCCCGGCTCGCTGCTCACCTTCGAGGAATCCCTCGCCGAGGCGGTGCACGCCAACGTGCTGCTCTATGCCATCGGCCTGGGCCGTGACCTCGACCAGCGGCTGGACTTCTTCGGCCGCCTCTCGCTGCAGGAGGTGCTGGACCGGATGGCGCGCGAGACCGGCGGCCGTGCCTTCATGACCCGCAAGGCGGACCGCCTCAGGAAGGTCTACACCGAGATCGAGAACGAACTCCGCCACCACTACAGCATGGCCTACACGCCACGCATCCGGCGCCATGACGGGAGCTGGCATGCCATCGAGGTGCGCGTCCGCGAGCCGTCCCTGCGCGTCCACTCCCGCCGCGGCTACTACGCGGCGACGGACAGCCCGGGCTAGGATGCGGGGCGATCACGTCCGGCGAGCCTTCGACTCTCGCGAATGAGGCTGTTCCCGAGACACCCGGCCCTCACTTGCGACGACATCGCCGCCGCCCTCGCCCACGGGGCTCGTCTCGCCCGGGAACGCATCCTGCCCCTGGCACGCTCCTCGTCTTGAACATCAAGCTGGACCCCTGGTCCCTGATCTTCTGCGCCGAGCCCCCCCTCGCGGGGGGGCGGGACT
>JBHHZI010000219.1:0-4404 GCA_046757965.1 Acidobacteriota bacterium
CCTATCGCCGATCGTTCTTTCCGCCGGACCGCCATGCCGAGCACGGCGTGGCCGTCGCGTCGGTGCGCGCCGGCAACGTCATCGGCGGCGGCGACTGCGCCGCCGATCGCCTGGTACCGGATATCGTGCGCGCCGTGGCGGAGGACGAGGCACCGGCGCTGCGGAACCCGCGGGCGGTGCGACCCTGGCAGCACGTCCTCGATTGCCTGTCGGGTTACCTCTGGCTGGGCGCCCGGATGATCGGCGACAGCGGGCCCCGGCTGGCGGAGGCATGGAACTTCGGCCCGACCACCTCGCAACCCGTGACGGTGCAGGAACTGGCCGAACGGATCGTGGCTCGATGGGGCGGCCGGGCCTGGCGCCCGGCGACCGAGGTGAACCCCCCGCACGAGGCGGCCGTGCTGCGCCTCGACCCGGGCAAGGCCGTCGAGCGCCTCGGCTGGGGGCCGGCCTGGGATCTGCAGGTCTCCATCGACAGGACGGTCGACTGGTACCGTGCCGAGCGGGACGGGGCTGACATGTGGGATGTCACGCGCCGGCAGATCCACGAACATCAGGAGGCAGCAGGACGGGCGCGACTCCCCTGGACCCTGCCCGCCGGACGGTCCTCGCCGTGATGACGCCCATCAGTGCCTGCCGATCGTGCAGCTCGACATCCCTGGTGAATGTGCTGGATCTCGGCTCCTTGCCCCTGGCGAACGGACTCCTCCGGGGAAAAGACCTCGACAGGACCGAGGACCGCTTTCCCCTCACACTGCTCTTCTGCGGCTCCTGCGCCCTCGTGCAGATCCGCGAGACGGTCTCGCCGTCACGCCTGTTCCGCGACTACTGCTACCAGTCATCTTTCTCCGAGACCATGCTCGCCCACGCACGCCAGGCCAGCAACAGTTACATCGAGCGGTTCGGGTTGACCACCGATTCGTTCGTCGTCGAGATCGCCAGCAACGACGGCTACCTCCTGAAGAACTTCGTCGACCGGAACATCCCGGTCCTGGGCATCGATCCGGCCGAGAACATCGCCCCGGTGGCGCGTTCCCGTGGCGTGCCAACCCTGGTTGCCTTCTTCGACCTGGATGTCGCACGGCGGCTGGCCGCGTCGGGGCCGCGCGCGGATCTGATCCTGGCCAGCAACGTGCTCGCCCACGTGGCCGACCTCGACGGGATGGTGGCCGGCATCGCGGAGCTTCTCACCGATGACGGCGTCGCCGTCGTCGAGTTCCCGTACGTGGGAGACATGCTCGATCGCGTGGAATTCGACACCATCTACCACGAGCACCTCTGTTACTTCTCGGCCCACGCCGTCGAGTCTCTTCTTTCCCGCCATGGCCTGCGTCTGGCGGACGTGGAACATCTCGGTATTCACGGCGGCTCGCTGCGCGCCACCATCCGGCGCCGTGTCCCGGGACATCCGGCATCCGGTGCCGTGGAGCGGTTGCTCGCGGAGGAACGCCACACCGGCCGCCTGACCGTTCAGCACCATCTCGATTTTGCCGGCCGCGTCGCCATCAGGCAGGCCGAGATCACCGGTGAACTCGCCCGGCGCCGGGCGGCGGGACAGAAACTGGCCGCCTACGGCGCCTCGGCCAAGGGTTCGACATTGATGAACAGTTGCGGCCTGGGCGCGGAAACTCTCGAATATGTCGTCGATCGCAGCCCGGTCAAGCAGGGTCTCTTCACGCCGGGCAATCACCTGCCGATTCTTTCACCCGAGGTGCTGTCCGAACGGCAGCCGGACGGTGTCCTGCTCTTGACCTGGAACTTCGCCGAGGAGATCCTCGCGCAGCAACACGACTACCTCTCGGCCGGCGGGGAGTTCATCATTCCCGGCTCCCCCCCTACCATCGCCCGCGCATCGGGCCGGGAGCCGGTCCCGACCCCGCCGGGCCGACACCGCCGGCAGCAATGACAACAGCCGTGTTGCCGGTCAGATGGTCGTGGCCCGCGCGCCGGGCGGATCACCCAGGATCGTCCGGATCGCCTCTGTCAGTTCGTGCCGGCGAAACGGCTTCGGGATCCACGCCAGCGGGCCGGCGGCGGCGAGCCGGCCGATGACATCCTCGGCGTCATACCCGCTGGCGATGAGCACCGGGACCGACGGGCGGATCTGCCGCATCTGCCGCAGGGTCTCCTCGCCACTCATCCCGGGCATGGCCAGATCCAGCACCACACAATCAATGTCGTCGGGGGCCGCTGCGAGGACCTCGATGGCCTCGGCGCCCCCGGCAGCGACGGAGACGGCGGCCCCCTCGTTCTCCAGCATCTGCCTCACGATCTCCCGCACGCCTTCCTGATCATCCACCACCAGGATCCGTGCCCTCAGGCGTGGCGCGGCGCCCGCCGGTCGACCGCCGGCCGGCTGGACCGTCAGTTCGGGGTGGGCCGGGAAAAAGACGGTGACCGACGTGCCCTTCCCGGGCGCACTCACCACGTCCACCGCGCCATCATGCCGCCGGATGATGCCGGACACCGCCGCCAGGCCGAGGCCATGGCCGGCCTCCCGCGTCGAGTAGAACGGCTCGAACATCTTCCGCCTCTGCTCGGCATCCATCCCCTGCCCGGTGTCGGCGACGGTGAGAAACACATAGTCGCCTGCCGGACGGCCGTGGCCGAAGGTCATGCGGTCCAGCTCCGCCCGGCCACAGGCTCGCACCCCACTCGTGAGCACGATCTCGCCGGGGCCCCTCGCGAGAGCATCCAGGGCGTTGATGACCAGGTTCATGACGATCTGCTGGGTCTGGGGCCGGTCCGCGAGGATCGCCGGCAGGCTGTCGGCGAGACGCATGCGAAGCTGATGATCCTCGGGCACCGAGACGGTGAGCAGCGAGAGTGTTTCCCGCACGACGGAGTCCAGTGCCAGCGGCTGCGGGTGCTGATGACCCTTCCCGGCATAGGCCAGAAGCTGCCGGCACAGCCGGGCCGCGTTCTGGGACGCGGTCTCGGCCCGGGCCAGCAGATCGGTTGCCTCGACCTGTCCGATCAGCCGGGCACGCGCCATCTCGATGTTGCCGAGAATGCCGGTCAGGAGATTGTTGAAATCGTGGGCCACGCCGCCGGCGAGCATGCCCAGGCTCTCGGTGCGCTGCAGATTGACGAACTGCCGCTCGAGTTCCAGGCGGCGCTCTTCCTGGACCCGGCGACCGGCCTCGACGGCGGCTCGCTGGGCCAGCAACCTCAGGAGCGAGTTGTGGCAGAACGACTCCTGGAGCGGCCGGTCATGAATGATGCCGATATGCCCGGTCGGAACCCCATCGAGTCTCGGAAAGGCGATGCCCAGGTACGCCTCCGCGTTCAGCTCTTGCAGGAAGTGGTCATCCGGAAAGGCCTCCCTGACGCGCGACGGGATGAAGACCATCCCCTCTTCCTGGACCCGTTCGCAGGCGGTTCCCGCCGGGTCGTACTCCATGTCCTCCACGAGACGCCCGCCGATGCTCAGACCGGCGGTGCGCATCCTCCCGGCCGCTCCCCCCACTGCCACGGAGACGAACGCCACCTTCACGTTGGCGGTGTGAGCAAGGTATTTCACCAGGCCACGTGTCGCCGCGCCGTCCATGTCCAGCGCCAGCCCCTGGCCGAGTTGCTCGAGTTCCCGCAGCGCCCGCTGCCGCGTGAGCTCCGCCTGGACCCGCGGCCGGAACAGCCGCAGCGCATCCTGCAGCAACGGGATGGCCTCGTCGCTCATCGGCTTCCGGTCCAGCACCACCATCAGGCCCAGGGAACGGCCGGACGGATCGGTGAGCGGAATGCCCATGTAACTCTCCACCTCCATGTCCCGCAGCAGGCTGTCTTCGGGGAACTCATCGGCCACGGCATCGGCGTGATGACAGATGTGCTGGCTGGTGACATTCGCACACGGGGTGCCGGCCAGGTCGTAGTCGAAGTTGTCCTGGATACCCTCGGCGCTGGCCACGGCGACGGTGCGCACCCGGTCCCAGTCCTCGCCGCACAGCTCGCCGACGAACGCGAACGAGACGTCGAGCTTTTTTTGGAGGAAGGTCACCAGCCAGGCGAGAAAGTCCGCACCGGAGGCGGTCGTCAGGCCGGCAAGCAGGACGTCGGGCTCCTCCCGCACCCATTCCTCGAACCGGGCCCTGTTCCGGGCAGGCCCGATACCGGGTGTCACGGATTCTTCGTCCGGCGGCGCATGTGACGAAATGACCGGCTCATCGGGCGGCCGGTGCGCCGGTTCGGATCGGCGCCGCGTGTTCCCGTCCTCGCCCGCCTCATCCGGCAACGCAGTTCCTCCTGCCGATGATGGTGTCCCGGACCCCTGCGCCGCTGGATCCGGGCCGTGACCGGGCCTGGCCCCGCAAACCACCGTAGGACCCAGAGTACAGGAATCGTCCCAGATGTCAACAAGTTGCGGAGCCATCCCCGGTGATCCGAGAATGTGTCGACAGCAGCCGA
>JBHHZI010000220.1:0-4324 GCA_046757965.1 Acidobacteriota bacterium
CCGCGCCGCAGGTCTGCGATGGGCTGAACAACGACTGCAACGACCCGGCCTGGCCTTCGGTGGTCGGCACCGGTGATGCGGATGCCGATGGTGACGGCGTCCTCGTCTGTGACGGCGATTGTGATGATGTCAACGGCACGGTCTGGGCAACTCCCGGCGAGGCCCGGCAGGTGAGGCTGTCGTTCGACCCGGTGGCCGGCGTCACCACGCTCATCTGGCAGGTTCCCGCGACGCCCGGCGGTCTGACCCTGGTCTATGACACGCTGCGGTCGAAGAATGCCACGGATTTCGTCCAGGGAGCCCAGTGCGTCGAGGGCAACGGCACCGATCTCATCAGCCTGGACAGCGGCGGTATTCTCCAGCCCGGAGACCTGTTCTACTACCTCGTGCGCGGGGAGAATGCGTGCCCGGTGGGCGAGGGCGACCTGGGCTCGCCGACCACC
Organism: Acidobacteriota bacterium; assembly: GCA_046757965.1. GTDB lineage: Bacteria > Acidobacteriota > Polarisedimenticolia > SMYD01 > SMYD01 > JBHHZI01. The sequence goes on from JBHHZI010000220.1 coordinate 444, forward strand.
GGTCCGCCGCGCACGGGCAAGAGCTGCCAGTAGGGACGGGCGGAGCGGGTCCCCGCCAGGCGCCGGGGCTTGTGCCCGCCGGCCCGGCGGCTCTACATTGCTTGCGACGATGCTTGCCGAGCCCCATCCGACCGGATCCTTCCGGCCCCACCCGGTGCGCTGGGATCGGGCGACATCGGCCCGCTACTGGGACTACCTGTCGCAGCAGCCGTCGGCGCACGGCAACTACTTCAGCGAGCAGGTGAGTGATGCCGTCCTCGCCTATCTCCGGCGACGGCGCCTGCCGCTGTCCGGGCGCGTGCTGGATTTCGGCTGCGGCCGCGGGTTTCTTCTCCAGCGTCTCGGTTCTGCGGGGATCTGCTGCGAGGGTGTGGACTTCTCGGAGCGCTCGGTGGATGCCGCCCGCAAGCTGGTGGCCGGGCTGCCCGACGTGCGCGGCGTCGCCCTGGCCGGTTCGCTGCCGACGCCGCTGCCCGACCGGGCGTTCGACCTGGTGGTGAGCCTGGAGAGTGTGGAACACATCCTGCCGGAGGACATGGAGGCGACGTTCGCCGAGGTGAGGCGCGTGCTGCGGCGGGACGGGCGGCTCGTGTTGACGACACCCAACGAGGAGGATCTCGAACCGTCGCGTCAGATGTGTCCTGAATGTGGATGTGTGTTTCACCGCATGCAACATGTCTGGTCCTGGTCCGCCGCCTCGCTGTCTTGCTCCATGGAGGATCTCGGCTGGCAGACGCTGCGCGTCGAGGCGGTTCTCTTCCGGCAGAACGGATCGCGGCTGGCCCGTGTGAAGGAGTACCTCGACCGGTTTCGCCGGCGCCGGAATCCACACCTGGTCTGGATCGGACGGCCCGTATTCTGAGCGGCCGCTGCCGCTCCGCGCCGATGCCTGCCGCGATGAATCCCACCGGAGAGGGTCGCCGGCTGCGCCGTGGCTCTCTGGCGGCCGCGACCGCGGTGCTGTGTGCGTGCGCGGCACCGGTCCCCGATGCGAGCCCGCCGGGCCATGCCGGGCCGGCGGCAGGTGCCCCCGCCGCCGAATGGACCCTGCCGGTGGAGAATCTCACCTGGGGCCGGGCCCGGCTCCTGGCGGTGTTCGCGTTCCCGCTCACCGCTGACCCGGACAGTCTCCGGATCGAGATGAACGGCATCGACCGGTCAGGGCGATTCCTGCCCATCAGTCTGTTCAGTCGCGAATGGAGCGAACGCAGCGTGGACCCGGCAGGAGGCGGGACGGATGGAGCGCCCGCGGCCGCGGCGCCGCCGGTGCTGCGGCGGGTGCAGGCCGTGGTGGATGAGGCGGACCTGGTGCCGGGTGAGAACACGCTCGTGGCGACCTGGCGCCTCGCGGACGGCGCCTCCGGGAGGAGTGTGCGGCACTTCCGCTTCCAGCCGGCCGGTCGTCGGATCGTCTGCCACGTCATCCGGCGGCGCGCGGGGGGCATCGACCGCGGCGCCGGCGCGCGGATCGTCATCGAACCGCGCGCGGGTGCGCCGCCCGTCGATCTGAGTGCCGGCTCATCTCACCCGAGACATCCGTGGCCCCGCCCGAGGCGGCGTTCATACGCGCTGGCGCGCGGCGGCCTGGCGACGTTCTATCTCCCCGCCGGCGCCTACCATGCCATCGCCACCGGCGGCCTGCTCGACGGCATCGACGAGTGGGACATCCCGCCCGAGGGAGATGCCGAGCACACCTTCACCATCGAGCGCCAGATCGAGCTGCCGGGCACCTCCACGGTGGATTTTCATGTGCACGCCGCACCGAGCCCTGATTCGCTCGTGCCTCTCGACGAGAGAGTGTTCACGTTTCTGGCCGCCGGGGTGGACGTCATCGTGGGATCGGACCACAGCGACATCACCGACTACCGTCCCGTGATCGCGCGTCTCGCCGCCGCGCGCGGTCGCATTGCCACCGTGCCGGGCGTGGAGACGGCGCTTCGACGACCGGACGGCCCGGGGTCGTACGGCCACTGGAACATCTGGCCGCTGACACCGGATCCGTCGGCGCCACCGGTCCGGGTCGGCCAGATCTCGTCCCACGGGGCGCTGCCGGCGCCGCTGGCCACACCGGAGTCGGTCTCCGACGGGCAGGTGGTGGCGAGGATGTTCGACGCCTATCGCGCCCGGGAGCGCGACGCGGCGGCTGCGGCCGGCGGGGGCGACGTGGTCATCCAGCTCAATCATCCGCGGGGCATCCAGCACAATCCCGCCACGGCCGAGATCTCCCGGGTGCACGACTGGTTCAATCGCTCCGGGTTCGATCCTGCCCGCCGGCCGTCGGAGGGGCTGCGGCATCCGACGAGGGAGGGCACGACCGCCCTCGACTTCGATGCGCTCGAGATCTGGAATCGCAGCTCACGCCGCCTGTACCGTCTGGTCCGTCGCGACTGGTTCTCGTTGCTGAACCAGGGGTATCGGCCCACGGCGACGGCCAACACCGATACGCACACGGTGTCGCCGGAGCTGGCCGGCTACCCGCTCAACGTCGTGTTTCTGCCGGACGGAGCGGCGGATGGGCCGCGCGTGCACGCCGCAGATCTCGTCCGCGCCGTGCGCGGCGGGCGCGTGGTCGGGACGGACGGGCCGATCCCGTTGCTTGCGGTGCGCTCGGCGGCAGAGACCGCCACGCCCGGTGGCTTGCTGCGCGCGACGTCACGCCGCATCGATGTGCACGTGGAGATCCGGGCGGCGGACTGGGTGCCGGTCGGTGAGGTGCGGATCTGGGTCAACGGCGTCGTGCGTCACCGCGTATCGTCCGGGTCGACGCGACCCGGGAGCGGCGTCAACACCACCATCGACCTGGCGCGAGATGCCTGGGTCGTCGCGGAGGTGGGCGATCTGTCCGGGGTGGCCGAGGAGACCATCGTCCCGGGTCTGTACGGGCGGCTCGTGCCCCGGGGGATGGCGCTCGGCTTCACCAATCCGGTGCTCGTCGATGTGGACGGCAACGGGCAGTTCGATCCCCCCGGCCTTGACGCCGGGCGCCTTCCTCCGGAGGAGTGATGATCCCGCGCGCTGCGTCGCGTGCCCGGGGGTGATGTGCTTAGATCCTGCCGCATTCCGCTTCCGATGGTGGGTATAGCTCAGTTGGTAGAGCACCGGGTTGTGGCCCCGGCGGTCGTGGGTTCAAGTCCCACTACTCACCCCATTTCTTGACAGCCGGAAGTCGCGGTGGCTAACATCGCGCCCCTTCCTGTTCGGGCCGCTAGCTCAACTGGCAGAGCAACGGACTCTTAATCCGTGTGTTCGGGGTTCGATTCCCCGGCGGCTCACCAACTCGTAAGCGCCGTCAATGGGTCGCGAGGGCCAGGCGGCGGGCCTGCAGAACATCGAACAGGCTACTCAGCGACGTGGCCGCGTAGCCGACCAGGAAGAGCAGCAGGAACGGCACCCAGAACCACTGGCCGTGGTGGGCCACGTCGACCAGCGCGGCGGCGAGGTAGACGGCGAAGCAGGCCTCGATGATCGGGTGGGGACCCAGCGGATTGCGATAGAGCGGCGCAGCCGGACGCGACCCGCGCGCCACCGGGCCGTCCTTCGGGGTGCGCACGAATCCACCGCCGGTGCCGAGCAGGGCCTCGAGCACCGCCGCGCCGTTGTTGACCGCCAGCCCGATTCCCAGGCTCATGAGCGGGGGAATCGCGGCCAGGCTCTCGAGCCGGCCGCGCCCCGTGCGACGCTGGCTCACGTAGTAGAAGACGAGGACCGACAGCCAGGCGATGGCGAGAATCGGCAGATCGGCGTAGACCCAGAGCCCACTGTCGATCTGCTGCCGGGCCCGGATCGCCGGCCAGATCAGGATGGTGAGGGCGATGAGGAACAGATACGCGAAGTTCTCGGTCATGTGGAAGATCGCCTCGGCACGCACGCGCCAGGGCAGC
>JBHHZI010000221.1:0-4305 GCA_046757965.1 Acidobacteriota bacterium
CCGCGTAATTACCGGGGGCCAGCCTCTTCAACTACCAGAAGTCATATTGTCTAGCGGGCACCGGCGCCGTCGTGGCCGGAGCGATCAGCATCCTGGATCCAGGTACGTCAACGGAGAACCACCTGACGAGAGAACCGGGAGCCTCCATCATCTTCGTCGGTCTGATGACTTACTGGTGCATTCCGAATTACGAGAGGCGTCGCACCGTGCATCTGTTCCTGACCATTCTCACGGCTCTTCTCGCGGCAATTCACTGGTTCGAGTTCTTTCGCGGACGACGGATGTTGCTCAGCCCGATCGTCAATTCTGTTCCCTTCGTTGTCCTGATTCTCATGGCCAGGAACAAACACGAAGACCAGAGGACGGATGCGCCCGGTCGGAAGAGCACGGCTCGAGATTCCGCGGTTCGATAAGCGAATCCGGTGACCGACGCCGTCACGGGTCTCGATACCAGAAATCAGATGCTTGTGCCAGACCAGAATGAAGCCGTGACGGCGCGCTCCGCACGACGTCTGCGCATCACGCCGGCGCGGGTTGGCGGCAATGCGTGAACATGCCGTTCGATGTCAATAGCTGCCGTCGCCGGCTGTTGGCGAAATCAAGAACTGGCATGATGCGGATGTTCGCTTGCCACGATTTGGCAGGTGGACCACCGAGAGGATGTCGCCCAAGATGGTGGGCGAGAACAATGCGCACGCGCCGTGTTGATCGGGAGACGTCCAGATCTCGGTCCCCGGTAGTCCGACTCCGCGTCGTATCCGACCATCAGGTTCGATGGCCAGGAGCACACCAACAAGACGTATCGTCCGGGCATCGAGTTCGACGTCGTCCCGCTGGCATGCCATCTCGGTGGACGGTGAGCCATGTGGTTACCTCATGGCTCACCGCCCGGGTGCGGCGGACGGGCGCGAGAGGAAAGGAGAACGACGCCGGGCGGCGCCTCTCCACGCCCGGCCCGGCCGCCGCCTGCCCTGGTGCCCCACAGGTTGCGGAACTGTGCGGAACAAAGTATACTGCATCTGTTGACGACCGGTCCATCGTGAAGGAGCGATGACCATGGTCATGCGAGCGGAGGCGGGACGATGGCGGGAGATGCAGAACACGGAGGCAGGCGGCGAGTGAGCCGCTGGAGAATGGCGGCGTGGACCGCCGCCGTGCTCCTGCTGCTGTTGCCCTTGATCGCGATGCAGTTCACCGATGAGGTCGCCTGGGACGCAGTCGATTTTGTCATCTTCGGTGCCCTTCTGGGCGGCGTGGGCGTCACCTTCGAACTTGCGGCACGGCAGAGCGGCAATGTTGCCTATGGAGCCGCCGTCGGGGTGGCGCTCGCGGCGGCATTCATCCTCTTATGGGTGAATGGCGCGGTTGGCATCATCGGGTCCGAGGACAACGATGCGAACTTGATGTATTTCGGCGTGCTCGCCGTCGGCCTCATCGGCGTCTTCGTCGGGCGCTTCCGACCGCAAGGAATGGCACGCGCCATGCTCGCGACCGCGCTGGCCCACGCATCGGTCGCCGTGATCGCGCTGGTTTCCGGTGCGGGGGGCCCGATGAGCGGCCCTGTCGAGATCCTGAGCCTCAACGGGTTCTTCGTCGTGCTGTTCGTCCTGTCGGCGTGGCTGTTTCGGCACGCTGCGCGTGAACGACCCGAACACGGCGCGGTATGAGCCGCCGCTGCGGGGCGACGGAGGGCTCCAAGGTCCCGCTTCGCCCGGCCTGATGTGTGGTGGTGGCTTCGTGCCGGCGACACGTCACCCCGCGCGGGTGAGTCGAGCCGTCCTGTGGCTCCACGGGACCGCGTTCGTAATGACAAGCGCGGCCGCCATCGGCACCGCACCGGCATCACGCCGATCCGCGGCCGGCGTGCGTGGTTCGACACGGTGATCAGCGCTGCGGTGGGCAAGGAAACCGGCCGTGAAGGCCTTGTCCACGTCTCGGGTGTCGAACTCAGAAGGGGCGATGTCTCGTATGCGCGGGTGATATGGAATACTCCGGTTGCCGCCCGGCCAGCCCGCCGGCTTGCTGGAGCGCGGGTCGCGCACCGACCGGGAACCGGGCCGTCCAGGCGGACGGAGAAATCGTGTTTCTCGTCATCGATATCGGAATTTTCGTTCTCGCGATCCGAGTCGTGATCGAGACCGAGAAGCCGCTGGTTCCGGCCGTTGTCCTCGCCGGGTCCAGGCTCTTCTACGTCCGCGTGTCGGCTCTGGCAGGTGCTCCGCAGGCGCTGGGCGTCTTCTTGGGGCTTGTCATGTTCTTCGGGCTGTGTTACCTGTATTTCTGGCTGCTGGTACGAATCCCCATGACGTCAATCTGGTGGTGGCTGGCCATGCTGAGCCTTCCCGTGCTGCGAGTGCTTGCCATGTTCCCATACGGCCTCGTTACCTGATGCGGCCCTGAACCGTTGGCCCCGCGACGGGTCATCCGGCCTACGAGTTCTCCGGCTCGGGAAAGGTCCGGCCATCCCGTCCGAGGGACATCGAGAGGAAAGAACGCCGGTGAAAAGCCGCATCAAACGGATCCCGGGTCTTTTTCTCGCCGATATTCTGCTGACGGCGGTGGGAGCGGGCGCCCACATGTGCCGGCACCGGTCGCCCGCAGGGTCCTGCTCGCGGCGCATGACAATCCGGATGGTATGGTCGTCAACGTCATGAGCCGCTTGCTCCAGGTGTGGCACCTTTCACGCTTGCGGACAGACCCGGTCGTGGTTCGCTGATGATGCTCCGTACGCTCGGCACGTACGTGCTGGCAGCTCTCTTCGAGATTGCCGGGTGCTTCGCATTCTGGGCCTGGCTCCGCCTGGGTCGGACGCCTCTGTGGAGTCTGGCCGGTCTTGGCAGTCTCGTGCTCTTCGCCATCAGTCTGACCCACTCCCAAGCCGCCCACGCTGGAAGGGCATATGCGGCATACGGGGGGGTCTATATCGTTGCTTCTCTCTTCTGGCTCTGGAGAGTCGAGGGAATGCGCCCCGATCGCTGGGACGCCCTGGGGGCGAGCATCTGTCTTCTCGGCGCCGCGGTGATCCTCTGGGGTCCGCGGTCATGACGTCGTGAGGTGGCGTGCGTGAAGGCAACCGGACCTCTTGTCGCCATATGGTCCCTGGGAGTCATGGCCTCCTGTGCACCTGCCGTCTCGGAGGAGAACTCGACCATGCAGATCGATCTGGAACGGTTGAACCATGTCTGGAACCAGGCGTGGCTGGACAAGGACGCCCGCACCGCGGACAGGTTGATGACGGCTGACTACGTCTACATCGATCCCCAGGGCCGGGCCTTCGACCGCACCACCCTGCTCGACATCATCCGGTCCCCCTCGTACCGCCTCCACGAGGGTACGCGGACGGAGGTGTCCATTCGGCCGCTGACGGACGACGCGGCCGTTGTCCTGCATCGCTGGCAAGGCAGGGGCGAGTACGGTGGTGAGTGGTTCGAGGATGATCATCGGTGCACGATGGTGTGCGTCCGGCAGGCAGGCGAGTGGCGGGTTGCCCTGGAGCACTGCTCGCTGCATCGAGCCGATGCCGGAGAAGAACAGAAGTGAGGTCCGATACCATTGCAGGATTCTTGACGTCCCACGCGTTTCGGTTCGATCCCGGCCACCGTGCATGCCGGGGGAATCGGGCAGATCGATGAGCAGATGTGACCGGCAGGTCATGACCGGTCCCCACCGTCGCCTCACCCGGAGAATCGAAGAAAGGAACCGGATGAAGAAGATCATGGTGTTGTGCGTGGCCGCGGCATGCGTCGTGTGGATGGCTGGGCCGCTGGCCGATGACGCCGGTGGCGTCAGGTTTCTCAACTCGGGCAAGATCCTGCCGGCGGATCTCCCGTTCTCGGAAGCTGTCCAGGCGGGAGATACGCTCTATCTATCCGGGCAGATCGGGGTTGTCCCCGGGACGCTGAAGCTGGTTTCCGGCGGGATGACAGAGGAGGCGAAGCAAACCATGAAGAACATCCGCGCGACTGTACGGATGCACGGATACTCGATGGGCGACGTCGTCAAGTGCACGGTCATGCTGGCGGACATCGACGAATGGGGTCTCTTCAACGACGTGTACAAGACATTCTTCGACGGTCACTATCCGGCCCGCAGCGCCTTCGGAGCCAACGGGCTGGCGCTCGGAGCCCGTGTGGAGGTGGAGTGCCTGGCCGTCCGGGCGCCGAGAGGGGCCCGTCGCTAGCGACCGCGTGTGATCCTGGAACAGTCCATGTTCCTGCTGGATATCTGGAGAAATCGATGAAACTGAAACGTCTCGGTGTGCTGTCCGTGGCCACGACCGCGGGTATTCTCTATGGTGCCATCGGC
>JBHHZI010000222.1:0-4303 GCA_046757965.1 Acidobacteriota bacterium
GGCGTGATGGGAGTCGTTTCGGTGAAGCTGCCCTCGGGTCCGAGCGAGCCGTAGACCTCATCCGTGGAAACTTGCAGAAAGCGTTCTACGCCGGCCTCTCTGGCGATCTGGAGCAGATTCACGGTGCCGAGGACGTTGGTGGCGAAGGTCTCCCTGGGTGAGATGTAGGAGGGGCGCACCAGGGACTGCGCGGCCATGTGCACGATGAGTTCGGGGCGTAACGTCGCGACCCGACGGGTGAGATGCTCGATGTCGGCCAGCTCCCCGACCACGTGATCCATCCGGTGCGCCAGGCCGGTGGCCGCGAAGAAGCCGGGCTCACCGGGCGGGGCGAGCGCATAACCGGCAGGGCGGGCTCCCATGTCCAGCAGCCAGGCGCTGAGCCAGCCGCCCTTGAAACCGGTGTGGCCCGTGACCAGAACACGCCGGCCCGCGTAAGTGCCGGCCAGCTCCCCCGGCGGGAGATCCCGTTCCCGTCCCATGGTGGCGCCGTCCAATGCGCCTCACCATGCCTTCCACGGTGCCTGTCCGGACTCCCAGAGATCGGTCAGGATGGACAGCTCGCGGACGGTGTCCATGCACTGCCAGAAACCATCGTGCGAGTACGCCACCAGCTCGCCGCGGGTGGCGAGCGCGCTCATCAGATCTCTCTCCAGCGAGAAGTTCGGGTTGTCCAGGACCATGTCGAGGACTTCCCGCTGGAAGACGAAGAAGCCGCCGTTGATGAGGTCGGCACTGGTCTGGGGTTTCTCCGCGAAGCCCTGCACGCGGCCCTCGGAGAAGGTCAGTTCACCGAAGCGTGCCGGCGGGTGCACCGCGGTCACCGTCGCCAGCTTGCCGTGTTCTCTGTGGAACGCGATCAGGACATCCACATCGACGTCGGAAACGCCGTCTCCGTACGTCAGCATGAACGTCGGGTCGGTGATGTAGGGGGCCACCTTCCGGACTCGCGCACCGGTCTGCGTGTCCCGGCCGGTATGGGCCAGCGTCACCTTCCAGTCCCGCTCCTCGTGGGTCGAGTGCACCGTGGTGTGCGTGCGGTCACCCAGCTCGACGGTGACGTCGTTCTGCCGGGCGTCGTAGTGCAGGAAGTAGTCCTTGATGACGTCGCCGAGGTAGCCCAGACAGAGGACGAATTCCTTGTGGCCGAACGACGCGTAGTACTTCATGATGTGCCACAGGATCGGTCGGGTGCCGATGTTGACCATCGGCTTCGGCCGCACCTCCGATTCCCGTCCCAGCCGGGTGCCCCGTCCACCACAGAGGATGACGACCTGCATGACCCTTCTCCACCTGCCGGGTGCGCCTCAGGCCCGCCCGGCGGGGCGGCCGGGGCTCCCGTCCGGCCGTCATGCTAGCAGAGAGGGTCCCACGGCACCGCGACAAGAAGGAGGCCACCCGAGGGTGGCCTCCTTGAAGAACGAGCGCGTCGAGTCGACGCATCACGTTTCGCAGCCTGTGGTCGGACCGGTCAGGGCTTCGGGAAGAACGCGAACGATACGTCTTCACAGCCGACGCCTCCGGGGCAGCCACCATCGAACGAATGAATGGCGTTGGCCACGGTGCCGTCGCCCAGGTCGGTGGGATGCACGTGGACAATCAGGTGGACCTCCGCCCCGAACGGGTCGATGAGCCCACCGGTGAACGGCAGACCGAAAAGGCCGTTGATCGAGCCCGAGGCGTCACCAACGTTCAGATGTCCCGCGAAGTTCGCCTTGCCGTTCGGCCCGACCACGTGACCGGCGATGGGGCCAAGGACGGCCACGTTGACGTTGGTTGCCGGGTTCCCGTCGAACTCCTGATTGAAGTCGGTGTCGTTGCAGAACGGCAGGGCGCCACCGAGGCGGTCGCAGTTCTCGGGGTTGTTCCAGACGACCATCCAGACGGTCACCGGGGCATGCGCCGCGATTCCCTCACCCACATGCAGTGTGAACGTCACGCCTGCCTCGCTGCGGACGAGCATGGCCGACCCGTCGAGACGAGCGCCCGTCGCAAATTCGAGAACTGGTGCCGAGTTGATCTCAGCGGTAGCGCGCGCCGGCGCGGTGATCAGGCCGCCCAGCATCCGGGCGGCCGCGGCGATCACGGCCACGGGACGAATGGATTTGAAGGACATTTCTTCTCCCCTCCACGAATGATGGCACCGGTTCTGGCAGCAACACCGGGCCGCGGTACCCGACGGCGTGGTGTGTGACACGCGCACGCGTGTCGAATCACAACCCTGGGCCTTACCGCAATGTCCGTGCCAGACAGAGACAACCGGCCGGCACGAAGCGGGAGAGGAGTAACCTGTTTGTTTTCAGTCGCGTGGAGTCGTGGTCGGCCGGGCTGCGGCGAGTGACTGCGCGACGCGCGACGCTGACGCTCTCGGTTCAAGGAGCGCGACTCTCGATCGATGGAGCCATGACGGCAGATCGACCGGTCTCGCCGGCCGTGTCGATCAGCGCACGGGAAACAGAGACACAGACACGAAGCTGTTGCCGAGCCGGTCGTTGAGGACGAAACCGCCGCCGGCGGGAAACCCCAGGGGCAGGTCGCGCGCCACGCACCGGTCGTGCCAGGTGCCCAGGTCGTGGCGCGCCACGCGGGCATCTTCCACGAACAAGACGAGCAGCAAGCCGGCGTGGACGACGCCCGGGTCGGCGGCCATCTTGAGGATGTCGCGGGAGGCTGCCTGCAGAAGGCGGGAGGTGTAGCCCGAGTGAGCGCCGGTGGGCGTGAACTGCATGGCCGTCTTGATCTCCAGCCAGTACGCGTCGGTCAGCGGCACCGGGACGCCGGCGGGGAGACGTGGCTCCGCCACCGGCGGCTCCGCGACGGCGTGGGTGAACAGAGGCGGGCTGGTCTGCGGCTCCCGGGCCAGCGGCCGTGCGTCGGGGGTCAGCACGATGTCGCAGCGCCGGCCCCGGTTGCGGCGGTGTTCACGGCGGTCGGCCGGGTAGCGCACTTCCGGCCAGACGCCGTGGCCGGCGTCTCGCAGGGCGGCGTGGATGAGCGGATGCAGACCGATCTCGTTGCGAGCGTCGAGACCGCTCACCGCCGCCTCGCGGTCCGCCTCGCGGGCCGCAGCTTCCAGGCCGCCGACCACGGCCGAGACCAGTTCATCCGGGATCCAGTGCATGCAGAGGGTGCCCGCAGGCAGCCCCGGAAGGCTATCACGGACCCCCAGGTTGGTTGCTCGACGTGCGGGCCGGACCTGTCGTCGCCCCGCTGCCGACGGTCCGGTCCTGGGGCGCGGCTGGAACGGTGCTGTTCGTGGATGTCAGCGCACGATTCGCATCAGGGGCGGGCGGGGGTCTCGCCGGCGCCAGGGGCGGCTTCATCCTGGACGGGGATGAGATCGTCCGGTGCGAGGTCGCGGGCGTCCGGGTGGAAAGCGGTGAGGGCGAACCAGTACCCGGGAACGACGAGCAGCGCTCCTGCAGCCTCGTCGGTACCGCTCAGCTCCCGCGCCGCCGGGTCGAACCGCAGGGTCACCCCCTCACCCACGTGAAACCGCGCGGGCAGGTCGCCTGCGACCTTGTCGAGGACGGCCTCGGCCACCACCAGCTCTTCCCCGGGCGTGACCACCAGCCAGGCCCAGCTCTTCGAGGAGCGACTGGTGTCGTCTCCCCGCACCGGAAACATCGTGTTTCCCGAGGTCCGGTACCAGTGATAAGGATCGGTGCTGTAGTCGCGGCCATACGGCTGGTTCTGCGACAGGACGAGGGTTGCCGGGTGCCGTGCCTTCCAGGTCTCCCAGGTCGTCGTCGAGGCCGGCAGGGTCGCCAGCCGGGTCCCCCGGAGGGGCCCGGTCACGGCCTGGAACATCATCTGCGAGATGAGGCTCATCGAGCGCTTGTCGTACATCAGCACGTCGGAGTTGTAGAGCAGGCCGGAGACGCCGAACACCGCCCGCCGGCCCTGGAGGCGGGCGTCGAACACCACGCCGGTCCCGCACAGCGGGCAATAGCTCACGGCGATGGGATGATCACCGACGATGTCGTTGACGATCTCGTGCCAGTTCAGGATGCGGATCGGATAGGCGACGGCCTCGCCGCCGGCGACGACGCCGATGACGCGGTCCTTGTCGTCCATCCACGTGTCGGCATCGCCCGCACTGACCCGGGGCGGGTCGGTGAGCGCCGGGATACCGTCCCTCGGCGGACCGCCCCCGTGGATCTGTCCGACCGGAATCAGCGCGCCGGACAGGTCGAAGCCGTTGGCCACCTGGGCGCAGGCCGGACCGGCGAGCAGCGCCATCAGGGCGCAGGCCAGCGCGACAGGAACCCTGCGGGTCGTCTGCGGCATGAGAGCATGAACC
>JBHHZI010000223.1:0-4196 GCA_046757965.1 Acidobacteriota bacterium
GTGTTCTCCCGGAAGAACATCATGTCGATGTCGCCGCTGTCGTGATCGCGGAGTGGGCAGAGCCGGTCGTCGAGACACTTCACCGGCCGCACGTTGGCGAACAGATCGAGGCGGAAGCGCGTGCCCAGCAAGATGTCCGCGGCGTGTCGCATGTCCGGCACGCGTGGGTCGCCGAACGCGCCCATGAAGATGGCATCGAACGACCGCCAGGCCTCCAGGGTGTCATCGGGCAGCGTCTCGCCCGTCGACAGAAAGTGGTCGGCCGAGTACGGGAACCGCGTGATCTCGATCGCGAGGCCATCCTGGTCCGCCACGTGGGCCAGGACCTCCAGCGCCACCTCGGTGACCTCCGGACCGATCCCGTCACCCGGCACCACGGCGATGCGCCAGGGCGTCACGGGCGCGGCGCCGCCAGACGAGACACGAGGCTGGCTTCCAGCCGCGCCGGGTCGACCTTGCCCTTGGAGACCTTGCGTCCGCCGATCAGGATCACCGGGATCTCCAGGCGGTGGCGGACCTCCAGATCCGGGTGGTCCTCGATCCGCAGTTCATTGACCGCGATCGGCAACCGCCTGCCGAGCTTCAGAAGTGCCGTCTTCGCCTCATCACAGAGAGGACAATCCACGCCTGTCACGAGGTCCACGGCCAGAGGCACCACCTCGTCTCGCCGGCCCGCCCTGGACGCCCGTGAGGCCATGCGGCTCGCCCCGAGGGCCAGCAACACGCCGAGCGTCGCCCCGGCGACGTCGGCCGCCACATCCTGAAGCGATGAATCACGTTCCGGCACGAACGACTGGTGGACCTCGTCGACGGCGCCGTAGGCGGACGCCACGCTGATGGAGAAGATCGCCACATACCACCCGATGCGATGCCCCAGCCCCCCGCACGCCGCGCGGGCCAGGGTGAATCCGAGCACCGCAAACTCCAGGGCATGCAGGCCCCAGTCCGGAACGTTCGTCGGGTGAGGCGGCCGGGACATGTGGGACAACGCCGCCACGGCCCCCGCCACCAGGACCACCGGCCCCCAGAGAACGACGGCCCGCACGATCAGGGGGTGCCCTGGAGCGGGTACGGGTACATCAACCAGGCCAGGGCCAGGGCCCCGATCAGCATTCCGGCGAAGATCGTCACGAACATGCGCGCGCGTTCCTGCTTGCCCTCGCGCGTCAGGAAGGCGAAGAAGATGCCGACAAGCGCCGCGTGCAGCGTCATGACCAGGAGATGGCTCACCCGGCCTTCCCCGGGGACGGCGATTCCGGCGCGGCGGCCACGATGCCGAGCGGTTTGCGCCCGATGCAGCGGTCGAACACATCGAGGATGAGGAGCAGGTTCATCAGGCCGGCCGTGAGCAGGAAGGTGCGTCCATACGCATGGCCCTGCTCCTTGACGCGGCGTCTCGTGTGTCTCAGGACGCGCTCTCGCATCTTCGGGTCCACCTTGGAGTCCGGCATCCAGAACCGGACCTCGCCGAACGTCTCGTGACGAGCCCACAGCTCCACGGGACCGACTCCCACATCCGCGGCGGTGGCGAGAAACGACAGTGGTTGCTCGAAATCGAGGGCATAGACGGTGCCGCTCATCGACAGGCCGGCAACGAAGGTCACACCGATGACGACGGCGAACACGACCCCCGAGAGCCGTCGCCCGATCAGCACATGCCCGGCGCCCGGCAGCAGCCAGGCGACGATGCAGGGCAGGATAGGCGACCGGGTCACCGGTTTCACCTCGGCCGGGCTCGGAGATGGCGGCGGGGCCACGGACCTACCGGCCAGCGGGAGTGCGGCAACCCGCCGTGTCGAATCGCGACATCAGAACTCTTCCCGGATCACGTTGACCGTCAACTGAGCCACCACATCGGGGTGGAGCTTGATCGGGATGGTGTATTCCCCGAGTGCTTTCAGCGGCTCATCGAGCTGGATCTTGCGTCGGTCGACGACGAAGCCCTTCTCCTCGAGAGCGAAGGCCACCTCCGCGCTGGTCACCGCTCCATACAGCGTATCGGTGTCGCCCGCTCGATGGGCGAGCTCCAGCGGCGTCCGGGTGAGCTGCTGCGCCAGAGCCTCGGCCTCCTCGCGTTCCCTGGCCTGTAGCTGGGCTTCCTTCTTCTTGTGGTGCTCGATGATCTTGAGATTCGAGGCCGTGGCGGCCAGCGCCATTCCCTTCGGCACCAGGTAGTTACGCGCGTAGCCCCGGGCCACGTCGACCACGTCACCGGCCCGACCGAGCTGTTCGATCTCGTGCTTGAGGACGACCTTCACGGGCTCTCTCCTCTCACTCGGATGTGAACGAAAGCAACGCGAGATTTCGCGCTCGATGAATCGCCAGGCGGAGCTGCCGCTGGTGAGTGGCGCACGTCCCCGACGTCCGGCGGGGCTGGATCTTGCCCCGCTCCGGAGCATACGAGAGCAGCCCCCGCGGCTCGCGGTAGTCGATCCAGACGACCTTGTCGTCACAGAACTTGCAGAACTTCCGGCGCTTGAAGAGCAGCTTGCTCCGGCCGCTCCGGCGCTTCTTCTTGTCCCGGGTGGGTCTGGCCATGCTCAGCCCTCCGTCTGAGTGGCAGTCGAGCCACCGGCTGGTGCGGCATCGGCGGCCCCTTTGACGGCAACACCGGCCGTGCTCCCGGCACCCGGGTCACCGGCCCCGGCGGCTGCCGAAGTCGTCACACCGGTCGCGGCCTCCTCCTTGGCCGCCCGCTCCTTCGCCGCAGTTTCCTTGACCGCCGCCTCGGCAGCGCGACGGGCTGCCTTCTCGGCCTGCTTGGCCTCCCACACCAGCCGCTTCTTGTCGTTATCGATGCGGATGGTGAGGAACTTCAGCACCGGCTCGGTGATGCGCAGGCGGCGTTCCAGCTCCGCCGGCAACTGACCGTCGGCGCACGCGTACTCGAACCGGACGTAGTGACCCTCACGGCGCTTGCGGACCTCGTAGGCCAGCTTGCGGTTGCCCCAGTCTTCTTCCTGGAGAACCTTGCCGTCGTGCTCGATGATGGCGGCGGCGAAGGACTCCCGGAAGGACGTCAGTTCCTCCTCGGGAAGGACGGGGTCGGCGATGAAGACTGTCTCGTATCGACGCAAGGAGACTCCTCTCGGATTGGCAGCCCCACCTGTGGCGCGACCAGGCGCCTGGATGGAGCAAGGAGTTCAGCAGAAGAAAGATCCTAGCAGGTCGCTCTCTCCGGTGTCCAACCGCCGTGGACCGACCGCCGGAACCTCAGATCAGCAGCGGCGCGATGACCAGGGAGACCACCGACATCAGCTTGATGAGAATGTTCATGGACGGCCCCGACGTGTCCTTGAACGGGTCGCCGACCGTGTCTCCGACAACGGCGGCCTTGTGGGCGTCACTCCCCTTCTCCTCGCCGGGCACCTCACCCTTCTCGATGGCCTTCTTGGCATTATCCCAGGCGCCGCCGGCGTTGGCCATCATCAGGGCCAGGAGAACACCCGCCAGCGTCGCGCCGGCCAGAGCGCCGCCGAGAGCCGTCGGCCCCAGCCCGAAACCGATGACGACGGGGGCGAGGACCGCCGTCAGGCCGGGAATGATCATCTCCTTCAGGGCCGCCCGGGTGGAGATCTCCACGCAGCGGGCCGAATCCGGGCGGGCGTCGGGGTCGCCGGCCAGGAGACCGGGAATCTCCCGGAACTGGCGCCGGATCTCGTCGACCATCTCTCCGGCGGCGCGCCCGACGGACGTCATCGTCAGGGCGGCCACGAAGAACGGCAGGATGCCGCCGAGGAACAGGCCGATCACCACGAGCGGCTCGGTGAGCACCATCTGCACGTGCACCACCTGTGTGTAGGCCGAGAACAGGGCCAGGGCTGTCAGCGCGGCCGAGCCGATGGCGAATCCCTTGCCCATCGCGGCGGTGGTGTTGCCGAGGGCATCCAGGCTATCGGTCACCTCCCGCACCTCCGGACCCAGACCTGCCATCTCGGAGATGCCTCCCGCGTTGTCGGCAACGGGACCGTACGCGTCGACGCTCATGGTGATGCCGACCGTGGCGAGCATGGCCACCGCGGCGATGCCGATGCCATAAAGGCCGGCCACCCGGTTGGCGACGAAGATGGCCACGCAGATGGCCAGCAGCGGCAGCGCGGTCGACTCCAGGCCGACGGCCAGACCGCTGATGATGTTGGTGGCCGGACCCGTCTTCGACGCCTTCGCGATCCGCCGGATCGGCCCCATCGACGTGT
>JBHHZI010000224.1:0-4185 GCA_046757965.1 Acidobacteriota bacterium
AGGGTGCACAGCGTCAAGCTGTCCCCGTCTCTCATGTCCAGGAGCAGTTCGCGCGCCGGCGGCGTGTCGCCGGGCCAGACCTTCAGGGCAGCCGAGATGGGAGGCGAGATGTCGTAGAGCATCGCGGCCCTCAGATCTGGTGCCGCACGGCCCACAGATCGGGAAACAGGGCATGGAACAGTGTCCGGCGCAGGAATTCCACACCCAGGCTGCCGCCGGTCCCCTGCTTGTTCCCGATGGTCCGCTCCACCATCTTCACGTGACGATACCGCCACTCCTGAAGCCCTTCATCGAAGTCGGTCATCAGTTCCAGCAGGATCGCGGCGTCGGGCTGGTCTCGATACAGGCGCAGCACGCCGGCCTGGATGTCGGGGTGCGGCCGGGCGGGTCGCGCCAGATCGCGCTCCCGCAGTTTCGCCGGGATCGCCACGCCGCGATGCTCCAGGAAGTCGTAGAAATGATCGATGAGCGTGCGCCGGGCGAGACACGTTTCCAGCCGTTTCCGGGCGGTAGAACCGGGAGCGAAATGTTTCAACAGCTCCGGTCGCTTGTAGCCGAGGGCGAACTCGAGCTCCCGGAACTGGACCGACTGGAATCCCGACGCCGTGTCGAGCCGCTCCCGGAAGGCGAGGAAGGACATCGGCGTCATCGTCTCGAGGATGTCGATCTGGCCGACGAGGGTCTTCATGATGGTCCTCACCCGCTTGAACGTGGCGATGCATCCAAACAGGCGATTCGCCGAGAGGTCGGCCTGGATCTTGCTGAATTCATGCAACAGCAGCTTGAACCAGAGCTCGTAGACCTGATGAATGACGATGAACAGCAGCTCGTCGTGCTCCTCGGGTGAGGAGTGCGGCACCTGGAGGCCCAGCAGGGCCGGGAGGTTGAGATAGGTCTCGTAGTCGAGATCAGGCGATCCAGGCGGGCTCGCGGATCCATCTCCACGCCGGCGTGCTTCGCTCACGAACCGCTCGAAAGGGCCCACGCCATCGCGCCGGCCAGCAGGGCCAGTCCGGCGCCGGCCAGCACACAGACCCAGATCCATTGCCAGCGCGCCCGCCGGACCGCATCCCCGTATGGCCTGCGACTGAAGGTGGCCATCGAGTACAGCGGCACGAACAGGCGGGGCGCCAGCCGGTGCAATCCCCGCTCGAGCGCCTTGCGGGCCAGGAACAGGTGCGATGCCGTCCGGTCCCGCATCTCGATGAAATTCCTCAGGGCCAGATCCGCAAGGACATTGACCTGCTCGCGCCGCTGCGCGTCGTAGACGGCGAACGCACGGGCCGGATCGCCCGGGTGATCTCGCAGCGCCGCGTCGAGAAACACACAGTCCTCGAAGGCCGCGTTGGCTCCCTGGCCGTAGAACGGCACGACGGCGTGGCAGGCATCGCCCAGCAGGGCCACGGTGCCCTGGTGGAACCAGGGCCGGCAGCGCACCGTCAGCAGAGAGCTGACCGGATGACGCGCGAAGTCCCCGACCAGGTCCGGCATCAGCGGCACGGCATCCGCGAACCAGCGTGAGAAGAATCGCGCCACGTCGTCGCCGTCTCGCATGGCGGCAAACCCGGTCGGTCCCTCGAAAGGCCAGAAGAGAGTACAGGTGAACGAGCCGTCCCGGTTGGGCAGGGCGATCATCATGAAACCGCCCCGGGGCCAGATGTGAAGCGCGTTCGGCTCCAGCGCGAATTCTCCCGGGCGCACGGCCGGAATGGTCATCTCCTTGTAACCGTGCGCCAGATACGACTGGGAAAAATCAAATCGATCCAGATGCGTCAGCCGCGCGCGCACACGCGAGAAGGCGCCGTCGGCGCCGATCACCAGGTCGCTCTCCACCCGGCGGCGTTCTCCGGTGGTCGGGTTCTCGACAGTGAGCGTCGCACTCGCCGGGTCCAGGTCGACACACCTGCAGTCGAATTCCAGGGACAGATCGTCCTCGGCGCCGGCCGCTGCCAGCAGCGTCAGGTTCAATCCACCGCGCGATACCGAGTGAATGGCATCCGATTTCCGGGTGCCGTAGGGCTGGAACGTCTGCCGCCCGGAGACGGAATGAATCATGCGGCCGCGCATCGGCACCGATCCGCCCAGCACGGCGCTCGCCAGCCCGGCGCCATCGAGCGCATGCAGCCCCCGCGTCGACAGCGCCAGATTGATCGAGCGACCCCCGAGCGCGCCCTCGGCGCGTGGGTCCGGCCGCCGCTCACAGACCCGAACCCGGTAGCCCGCGCGGGCCAGATAGATCGCCATCAGCGTGCCACCCAGACCGTGGCACGCCGCTCACTCATGAGGGCCCGGCCCGCCCGTCGGGCGGCTCGATGCCGAGAAACTCCCGTGCCGCCCCTTCCAGCAACCACTCCCGCTCGCCGGCCGCCAGCTCCGGCGTCGTGCGGATCAACTCGCCCGGCACGTCCTCCCCGAGGGCGAACGGGTAGTCCGAACCGAGCGCCACCCGCCGACAGCCGAACAGGTCCACGAGAGCGCGCAGGGTCTGCGCGTCATGCACCAGGGCATCGACCCAGAATCGCCCGACCAGCGCGCGGGGATTGACTCGACTCACCTGGGCGCAGAGATCCGGCCGCGCCACGAAGCCGCGCTCGATCCGACCGATGGTGCCGGGGAAACTGCCGCCTCCATGAGCAAACGCCAGGCGCAGGCGCGGCAACCGGGTCATCACACCGCCGAAGATCAGCGAGCAGATCGCCGTGGCGGTCTCCGCCGGCATGCCGACCAGCCACTGCAGCATGTACCGCTGGTGCCGTTCCCTGCCGAGCATGTCCCAGGGATGGACGAAGATGGCCGCATCGAGATCCTGGGCCGCCTCGAACACCGAAAACAGCTCGGCGGCATCGAGATTCCAGTCGTTGACGTGCGTGCCGATCTCGACGCCGGCGAAGCCCAGCTCGTCGACGCAGCGTTGCAGTTCCTCGACGGCCCGATCCGGATCCTGCATCGGCAGCGTTCCGAGGCCGACGAAGCGCCGCGGATGCGCCGCCACCACCGAGGCGACATGATCGTTGAGCAGACGGGCCAGATCGTGGGCGTGGCTCGCCTTCGCCCAGTAACTGAACATCACCGGCACGGTGGACAGCGCCTGCATGGCCACACCGTGACGATCGCAATCCTCCAGCCGGCGCGCCGGATCCCAGCACCGCGAATCGATCTCACGGAACAGCTCCCCGTCCAGCATCAACCGGCCACAGCCGCTGGCATCGTGATCCATCTGCACGAAGCCGCCATACCCGTAGCGCTGCGCCAGGTCCGGCCAGCTCTCGGGGAGGATATGGGTATGGATGTCGATCGCTCCCCGGCCGTGAGGAACCGGCACCTACGCCTCACCCGCGGGCGGCGCGAGGACCGCCCCGCACGCACCACACGTGCGCAGCTTCTCATCGGCATTGAACTGCTCGATGATGGGGACGAGCTGGGTCACGATATCGGCGCAGTGAAATGATGCCTCATGAACGGGTGCATGGCACTGCTCGCAGTACCAGCGCAGCAGATCCCGCTCCTCCTCGCGCCTCTTTCTCTCCACCACCATGCCGACGGTGTCCGCCGTGCGCTGCGGTGAATGGGGCACGAGAGGAGGCAACAGCAGCACCCCTCCCTCCTCGATGGCGATATCACGCGGGCCGTTCTCCTCCATGACGCGGAGAATCATGTCGCCCTCGATCTGGAAGAAGAACTCCTCACCGGGATCGACGTGGTAGTCGTTGCGGCGGTTCGGTCCGCCCACGATCATGACGATGAACTCGCTGTCCTGCCAGACCTGGGCATTCCCCACCGGCGGCCTGAGAAGATGCCGGTGCGCGTCGATCCAGGTCTTGAGGTTGAATGAGTGGAGTTCCGCCATGGGCTCTCCGGCAGGCCAGCCGGCCGGTGCCCATGATGCCATCTCGGGACCGCGTCGACAAGAGAGTCCTCCGGCGTCGTCTGCCGGCCGGAGGCCGCACGCAAACCCGAAGGTCCGTGCCGCCCGGTGGCGGTGTCGGCAGGAAGTCCCTGCATCGCCCCGGGCAACCGGCACCAGGCCCGGCCCGTAGAATGACCGGATGACCGGAACTCTGGCGCCGTTGGGGCATTGTTCAGATGGAGATCGGATGAGAGATGTGGCGGATGCCGAGCTCGTGGAGCGGGTGCGGTCCGGCGATCGGACGGCATTCGCCGATCTCGTCGAGCGCCACAAGGATC
>JBHHZI010000225.1:0-4175 GCA_046757965.1 Acidobacteriota bacterium
CGTCGGCGAGACGGAAACCCTCCGAGTTCTTGACGACGCGGCCCTGTGCCGCGAGGGTGTCGAGGGCCTGACCGACGCTGCTCATGCGCATGCGGCAGGCCTGCCGGACCTGACGAATGGCCAAAGGTGCGGATACTTGGGCGAGGACGTGCTCGACGCGTTCGATGGCGGAAGACGCCGGATGGCAGTCGGTCTGGCACAGGTCGGACTCGTCTTCGACCAGTTGCAGGGCCAGGGCATCGCCTTGGGCCTTCAGCTCGAGGCTGAGCCCTTCGATCGAGGCCGCGGCGCGGTGTTCGACACTGAGACGCAATCGTTCTCCTCGTTCCCTGCGCAGGTAGAGCAGGGAATCGCCCCAGGCGTGCATTTCCGAAGAGCCCCGGAGGGCCTGTCCGGCCCGGACGCTGCCGGCGCCCTTGCGTGCGTGATGGACAAGGAGCACGGCAGTGAGGAAGCTGCGCTGGAGCTGGCGCAGATAGCCCAGCAGTGGTGCGACGTCGGCCACGACGTTCTCGTCGGCCCGGTGCAAGCGGACAAATGGATCCAGCACCAGGAGCCTGGGCTTGAGGCTTTCGACGGTGGCCCGGAGCCGTCTACGATCCTCCTCGATGTCGAGCCTGAGTGTGGGTGCGGTGATCACGTGGAGGTCGAGCTGGTCGAAATCGACCTCGGCGGCGAGGGCGATGGCCTCGAGGCGCCGGCGCACGACATGCAGTGGATCTTCGGCGGCAAATAGCAGCACGGGTCCAGGCTGGCGGGTCGGAAAGCGCCTCAGGCAGGGCGCACCGGAAGCGACCGAGACGGCCAGGTCGAGGGCCAGGAAGGATTTACAGCACTTCGGTTCACCACCGACGATGCCGACCGCCTGGTCGGTCCACAGCGATTCGATGAGCCAGCGCTGGGGCTGTGGATCGGTGTCGAGTTCGGCAGCACGGCGCACAGGAAACCGGGATACGGCCTTCATCGCCGGCGAGCCGCAGTGGAGCGTCGCGGTTTCACCACCGTCTTGGGTGCGGTGAAGACCTCCAGATACAGCTTCTCGTCGATCTGGGTGCACTCCTTTTGCACCGCTGCGGCCAGCAGCTCGGCGGCCATGTTGGTCAGGACGCGATAATTTCCGGCGGCGTGATCGCACAGAGTGCCGATCAGTTCCGGGGTCATCAGTTTGCGGTTGCCCGCGGTTTCCAGCAGATGCTCGAGGCATAGCCGCAACTCGTCACGACCGGCATACTCCATGAGCAGGCGCATGCGAATCCGGCTGCCCAGCGGCAGCAGCTCCTGACGGCTCAGCTTGTGGGCCAGTTGCCCATCACCGGCGAGCACGACGCTGAGGATGTTGCGTGAGTCGAAGCGCGTGCTGCCCAGCAGCCTCAGCTCACTGAGCACCGTGGAGTTCATCTCCTGCACCTCGTCGATGAGCAGCACCGGCCGCAGCATGGTGCTGTCGAGATGACCCTGCCAGCGCTCGCGCAGGGCCTTGAATCCGCCCCAGCGGTTGTGCGGCTTCAGGGCCACACCGAAGACCTCGCCCATCTCGCGATAGAAATCGGCCAGACTGCTCTGCGGGTGTGCCAGCACGCCGACCGTCACGTCACGCACCTGCTCCAGGCGCTCGGCGAGGATCCGCAGGGCGACGCTCTTGCCGCTTCCCGGTTCACCGCCAATCAAGGCGAAGCCCCCTTCGCGCACCAGACTCTGCTCGATTCTCCAGCAGAAGCTCTCGACCCGCGGATGGACATATAGTGCCTCGGAGGGCAGATCGGGCGAGAAGGGATTCCACTTCAGGCCGTACAGCGACAGCAGCTTCTTGTTCATGATTCGGATTCCTCCTGGTTTCGATCGTCGTCCGTGGAGCGGGGTAGGTAGGCCGGTGGCAGACCGGTGGCCGCGTAGTCCTCGAGCAGTTTCCGTAGTAGCGGGGCCATGCCCGACTGTGGGGTGACCGTGTCCGCCACGGAATCCTCGGTGGCAAGCGGCTCGACCCGCCGCCGCCGGCCCTCGGCGTTGGCGGTCTTGTCCAGCGGGTAAAGCGGAGAGAGGATCGCACCGGTGTGGGGATCAAGCAGATCGACCGAGCGCAGATCCCAGCGCGCATAGCGCAGTCGCAGTCGCTCGAGATGCCGATAGCGCGAGGGGACCTCGAAACGCCGACCCTCCAGACTGATCGTGCCGTCGCTGCGGCGCTGGGTGCGACTGGTTTCGGCGCGGAAAGCGCGCCTCAACTCACCGCTGGCAGGACTGGGCCGGCTGACATCGGGCCCCTCGAGCCAGCGCTGGACGGGTGCACAGCCGAGCTCGGAGTGCACCTTGCGGTTGTACTCCTGCTCGACCCAGGCCTGGGTGGCCTGGTTGAGTTGCTCGAGCGTCAGCTCGTCCACACCCTCGAGCATCGCCAGCAGCCGGCCTTCCACGACGACCCAGAAGACTTCTTGTTTCGCGTTCTGAAAGGGCGAATACGGAAGCGTGGTCTCGTGCACGATCCCCAGATCGAAGAGACCCTGCCTGGTTTCGGCCGAAATCATCGCACCACCGTTGTCGGTGAGCAGGGCGCGTGGCAGTCCGCGTTTCTGGATGGCCTGGGACAGGCCATGGACCAGGGTTTCCGCCGTCTCCTCGAGGTACCATTGCAGATGGCAGGCCAGGCGGGAGCGATCGTCGAGTATGCCGAGCAGGAGCGGAGTTTCCCAGCCCGTTCGGCACAGCACCTTGCGCGAGCCATGATGATAGTCGAGATGCCAGAGTCCGCAGACGTATTCCGCCTCGTAGCTGCGGACCTCGAGATGCTCCAGCCGATAGGCTGCCTGCCTGGCACCCGGACTGTTGGGCCCTCGCTTGCGCCGGCGTTTGATCAGGTTCTGGGACTTCATGTATCGCCGCACGGTGGAATACGACGGCATCCGGCCGAGACTCTCTTCGCCGGCAACGAGCACTTCCAGGTTGTCGGCATGAAGCTGGTAGCTCCAGGATGGATGAGCCTTGTACTGCCCGCGCAGCGCCACGCGCAGACGGTCTGACAGACTGCGTTGTCGGCCGGCATCCTTGCGGATGCGCTGCCCCAGCGCTCCGACCGGATCGCGCTGCTCGTGTCGAGCGGTGTAGAGCCAACGCTCGATGGTCGATAGGCTGAAATGTACCGGTTCGCCGGTCAGCGGATGCCGCCAGGTCTTCTGCGAAAGCTGCAGTAGCTCTGCGCGCAGCTCGCCAGGCTTTGGCGGCGCGGCCAGTAACGGACCCACCACCGAGAAACGGAAGCGGGCCCACTCACCGCGACGACGGTCTTGTTTCGGGTCGCTCATGACTCGTCTCCTTGTCAGGAGAGAGAGCCTACGACCCACGCCAGGTCGCCGCTAGACGCATCTTCTGCGGATCGAAAATCCCCATCGAGCAGTCGGCTCGTTTCAACAGATTTGCGTGGTCAACGGAGCGAGGAAGGACAAAACTTGGATCAGTCTGGATCGTTCGTCGTTGCCGCGGAAACGTCCGATCAACGACGCCGGCAGGTTGGAGTCGTTCAAGGGAGGCAGGAATCGCCCCCGCTGACGCTTCCAGAACTGGCTCCCGGGGAATGCCTGGCGCCACCACGAACGCCAGCGCCACAGCGTCCGACGGCTCACACCGAGCAACTTTCCCAACGCGGCCACACGCTTTTCGGTGATCCCACCCTGCATCGCCGACGCCAGCAGCACCACAGCGCCCAGATACACCCGCCGGCCCAGGAAACGCACCGACGGTGGCGTCTTCCGGCTACGACAGCCCTCCCGCGCACAGCAGAAGCTCAGACGCTTGCCGTATTCCGGGCCCAGATCCGAGGGGCCACCCCGGGGCTTGCGATCGTAGTTGGCCCGGTGCAGTTGCCCGCCACAGGAGCAACCCTCGGCGTGCGCCTCGTCCGCGAATCCCTGGTCGAT
The DNA here is from genome assembly GCA_046757965.1 of Acidobacteriota bacterium. Lineage (GTDB taxonomy): Bacteria > Acidobacteriota > Polarisedimenticolia > SMYD01 > SMYD01 > JBHHZI01. The sequence continues at coordinate 3,909 of JBHHZI010000225.1, forward strand.
GGTGAAGAGAAATCGATACAGTCTGGCATCTTGCAGCAGCTTGAGGCACACTTGAGGTCTCCTTCGTTTCGTCGACAAAGGAGAAAGCCCTCTCGGGGCGCTTTTGTCAAGCTCCCTGAGGGGGCTCCTTCGCTTTCCATCAAGGATCTTGACGGAAAACAGCCCTCAAACCCTCAGATTTCGTGCTCACGCTGACAGGCACCGAGGTGACATATCGGGGCCGCCGCGTCCATCCTCTCACCGGACAGGACAGCGTGACACTCGACC
>JBHHZI010000226.1:0-4167 GCA_046757965.1 Acidobacteriota bacterium
AGTAGTGATACAGCGCCGCAGCATCGGCGAGATCTGGAACGGGCCCCGCCAGCAGGTAGCCCTCCGTGGGATGAAGCGCACCACTCGACGGGTTGACACGCAGCGACCAGCGACTGGATCCGAATTCCTTCCACGCCGACAGGGCCAAGGAATCGTAGAAGAGCTGGGAGATGGCCTTCCGCCCGCCCGGCCGCGGCTCGGTGTCAGCGGGCCGGAAGGCGGTGTCGTAGAAGGGTTCGCATGTCGGCGGAACCTCGTCGAGAAAAAGGATCTCGGCGCCGTCGTATCTGCGGAAAGGGTCGGGCTGAGTGCTCCAGTCCATGTATCCCAAGGAGTGGGCGAAACGGCCGGGATGATGCTTGGTCCGTTCGTGGTAATCCAAGACGGTCTTCAGGGCCGTCCGAGGGGAATTCGGCTTCACGGCAGTTTCTCCGGCAGGGTGAAGACAGGACCGTCGCAAGACGAGACAAGTGCGGAAATGTTCTGCCTTCCAGGGGAATCACAACTGCCATCGTAGCACTCCCGGGACACCAGCGGGACAACAACGCCTGCGATCGGTGGGCACGGCAAGTGTTTTCGGTGGATGGCCTTTCGCGCTCCTCCGGATCACTCACCTGGAGGCGGCTCGTTTCATCGAGCCGTTTCCCGTGTACGGGGCGATGAACTCGAACACCGACCAGGTCCTCCGGACGGGATCCGTTGGCACCGGCAGTCTGTGCTCGGATCACGGGATCCTCGGGAACGGAGAGGCAGGGCACCAGCGATCTCGGAGCCCTGATCCCTCGTCGTCGGGTTGGAAGGGGCCCCGCTGCAGCCACCTCGCCCGCGGCGGCAGGATGCGAGGAGATCACTGATTCGCGGCACTGGAGTTGGAAGTGTAGGATCACGGAATGCAACCTTTCTTGCTCGCACTGCTCGCCGCTCTTCTTTTCGGGGCGGCGACACCCGCGAGCAAGATCTTGCTGGCGGACATCGACCTGGTCCAGCTCGCGGGGTGGCTGTACCTCGGCGCGGCCGCCGGGGTTGCCCCGGCCATCATGCGTGGCGGCTGGCTCGCCTCGGCGCGGCGGATGGGCCGAAAAAACCTCGGGCGGCTTGCAGGAGCCGTCCTGTTCGGGGGGATCCTGGGGCCGATCACGCTGCTGCTCGGACTGCGGCTTGCCTCGGCGGGCTCGGTCTCGTTGTGGCTCAACCTCGAACTCGTCGCCACCGTGCTCCTGGGGCACTTCTTATTCCGCGAGCCGCTGGGACCCCGCGGCTGGGTCGCCGCTGCCGGCGTGATCACCGCGAGCGCCCTTCTCACGGCGGGCGAGAGTGCCGGCGGTCTGGCCGCCGGTGCGCTGGTCGCCCTGGCGTGCCTGCTCTGGGGACTGGACAATCACCTGACGGCCCTGATCGATGCCATCACGCCGGCACAGAGCACGTTCTGGAAGGGCCTGGCCGCCGGCGTGTTCAACCTCGCCCTGGCGGCCATCCTCGGCTCCGCGCGCCCCGAGCTTCATGTCGCCCTGAGCGCGATCGCGGTGGGCGCCGTGTCTTACGGCGCAAGCATCGCCCTGTACATCACGGCGGCCCAGCAGCTCGGCGCCACGCGAGCGCAGATGGTGTTCGCCGGTGCCCCGTTCTTCGGTGCCGGCCTTTCGGCGCTTGCCCTGTCGGAGCCGCCGGCGATCGTGCACTTCGTCGCGGCGGGTCTTCTGGCAGTCTCGCTCTCGCTCCTGTTTCGAGACCACCACGACCACGTCCACACCCACGAGGCCGTCGAACACGAGCACCGGCACCGGCACGACGACGGGCATCATCTCCATGAGCATTCCGCGCTGCCGGCGATCCGCTGGCATTCGCACCGGCATCGCCACCAGGAGCAGACTCACCGTCATGCTCACTGGAGCGACCTGCACCACAGGCACTCACACAGCGCGGACAAGTCCTGACTCTGAACCGTTGCCTCTCCCCGGCGAACGGCCCTTCATCGGCCGATAGCGCATTCTGGTACAATCGGTCGGGATCCCTCGTGGGAGCCACGAAACCTTGCCGCCCGCCGGCGACACCAACCCGCCCGGCAACGCCGGGCCTGAGGAGGTGAACCATGCAGGCACTCATCAAAGGGCTCGTTGGGCTTTCGGCTTTGGCGTTTCTCCTGGCGGTCGTCGCGTCGCTTTTCACGGGCGACCTCGCTGGTATCCCGCCCGAGTCGTTTTCCCGCGCGTGCAGCAACCTGGCGCTCGTCTCCATCGCGCTGACCCTCGGTTTCAGCAAAGGCGGCAGGCCTTAGCCCAACTATCCACCGCCTGATCGCCTCGCGCCCGATGAGGCCCATGTTGTACGCCGCGCCGTGGTCTCCTGGCGCGATGGCGTTGGCAATAGGAAAGCAGAAACCTGTGGCAATGGCACCGGTGTCACCCGGTATTCCAGCAAAGGCGTCCCATCACCGGGCGCACCGGTCTGCGATCGATGATTCTCAGGCTGTGGGATGAGCGGCCGCACGCGCTCGTCAGCTTCCGCCACCTCGGGCGACGGTGAAGGGGCCAGAAGCGCGCCGAGAACACCGACGGCGGAGGGCTGCACCTCTGACGCGGGTTGAAACTCGTCAGGCGGTGCCAGTGGCCCGCTGGTGCGGCCCGGGCGGGCGGCGGTCAGCGCAGGGGACCCAGGCCGCAGGACCGGGTGCGGCCCGCCACGAGGTAAAACGTCGTCCCGGGCGGTGTCGGGACAGTGAGTCCCGTCGCGCCGCTGACGGCCGTCCCGGTCTGCGTGGAGAAGGCGCCGTTGGGGACGGTGTCCTCGACGATGACGTGGTCCTCGGCGCGGACCGCGTCGGTCCAGGTCAGCAGGAGGTCCGCTCCCCCGTTGGCAGGCTCCACGCGCAGGTCGGTGACCGGACCGGTGCAGGAACCCGGGAACCGCCGGGCGAGCACTCCCGTCTGGTCGCCGTCGCTTCCCGGCCAGACGACTGTGAAACTCCCCGTGGCATCCATCGCGACGGCCGGACCATAGTACCGGCTACTGGTGACGACGACCGGAGCCCCGGCGGGAACGCCCGCGCTGTCGAATCGCTGTGCGCGCGGCGAGGAAAGCTCGGGCCACGTGAGCGCGAAGCTTCCATCGGCGGACATCGCCACATCGGGTCCGTCGATGAGGAAGGAGAAGTTGTTGACGGGGAAGGCGTCCGCACGAGGTGTCGCGTCCGGGTTGAACCGTCTTGCGTAAGCGCCGAAGTAAAGGCCGAAATCGAAGCCACGGCCCCAGACGACGACGAACCCGCCCGACTCGTCCATGCCGGCGCGGGGCTGGTAGTCAAACACGTAGTTCGACCCCGGGGCGACGGAGAACTCTCCGCCGGCGGGATCGCCGGAGGGGTTGAACCGCCGCCCGTACAGCCTCGGATAGACCCCCTTGCCCGTCGGGCGGCTCCAGACGACGACGAAGTCGTCCCTGCCGTTCATCGCGACGGTGGGGGAGACCTCGACGATCAACGAAGCCCTCGTCTCGGTGCTCAGGACGGACTCGGGAGCGAGCGGCGCGGCCGTGCTGTCGAACCGCCGGAGAAGGATGTCCACCGGACTGAACGTGGACGCGCTGTCCTTGCTCTGCCAGACCACGACGAAGTTGCCCGCGCCATCGGCGGCGACATCGGGATAGAGCTGGTCGCCCACGGTGGTGGAGTTGACCGCGAACTCGCCGCCGGCGGGAAGACCGGCGCTGTCGAACCGCCTGCCGAAGATACCGCCACGGTCCCCGTCCTGGCCGACGCTTCTCCAGACGACGACGAACCCGCCCGATCCGTCCACCGCGACGCGCGGGAGAAGCTGCGACGAGGCGGCATATGTGTTCACCTGGAACTCCGCGCCAAGCGGCGTCGGAAGCCCGGCCGGGTCGGCTGGTGGATCGAACAGGCGTGCGAAGATGTCGGTGCCGCTTCCGTTCTGCGCGGCGCCCGCCCACACGACGATGAACCGGCCGTCGGGGGCCATGGCGATGGCGGGCATGCGCTGCGCCCCGGTGGTGAAGCTGTTTACCTGGAACGCAGTCTGCGCCGCGGCCGCGGTGAACCCCACGAACAGGACCGCCATGATGGCCGATGGCTGCCGCACGATCTGCACTCCGAGCCGGAAGCTGATTGAGCAGTGTTTATTATACGTTCATTTTCTCATCGCTCAAGATCAT
>JBHHZI010000227.1:0-4150 GCA_046757965.1 Acidobacteriota bacterium
GTCCTTCGAGACGACCTGGGCCGACGAGACGAAGTAGTCGTCGCCGGCGCTGCCCGCGCGGCCTTGAGATCTGTCGAAGCCGGGCGCGATGACCAGCGGCGCGATCCTCAACGAGTTGAACGTGGCCGGCCCGATGCTGGTGAACTCGGCGATGGACTCGCTGGGATCGAGCCGGTCGGGCGAGGAGCCGATGGTCTGCGGGTCGATGCTGTCGGTGTAGTTGGCCCCGACGGAGACGATGTTCTTGCCGGTCGCCAGGCTGGTGATCTGGATCAGGGCGACCGAGAAGTTCGGGTCATCGAACGGGCCCTTCCTGCTGATTCCGTCGTTGCCCACCGGCTGGATGTGCGTGACGCGCCGGTTACGGAACAGGAACGCGTCGATCGTGTCGGCCCCCGCGGAGTAGTTGCCATTACCGTTGCCGGGGACGTCATCGAAGTTGACCGGGTTGCCGAAGGCGAACAGCGTCACGTCGGCCCCGCGAGGATGGATGGTTGCGTTGCTGGGATCCAGGTCGCGCCGATAGACCATGTCCTCGAGCCTGGCGGCGGGCACGTCCCCGGCGTCGACGTCACTGGCGAGATTCCCCGCGCACCGCGGGGTCTTGCCGGGATCCACGACGCCGATATCCTCGAAGATGATCCGGGCGCCGGGCGCCTGGCCGTCCAGCGGAAGCTGCGTCTCGCGAGAATCGTTGAAGAACGAGGGAAACTGGTCGATGGCGTCCTCGTCGCTGTAAAGCCTGCCCAGGCCGAGGGGGCCGCCGGAGGGGTTGGCCGCCGCCCCGCCGGCGACGATCGTCCCGTGTGTCCTGCCGCCCGAGCGAATATCGTCGCAGGTCAGGAAGTCTCCCGTCGAGGTGGCGTCGTCCACGATGCCGTCGTTGTTGACGTCGTTGCCCTTCGTGTAGACCTCCACCTTGCGATGCATCGGGCCGACGCCCGTGATGCCTCCAGCCCCGCCGACGCAATCGCCGGTCAGGCAGGGATGCATGTTGTCATTGGCGAAGGCGGGCGAGTCGAGCGTCAGGCCGTTGTCGGCGACGCCCAGAAACTGCGGCATGACATCGAAGCCGTTCGGATCGAGAGTGAGTGAGGAGGACGGGTTCGCATCGGCGTAGTCGGGCAGGAATCCGCCGAAGACGCCTCCCCCGTCGATGCCGGCCTGTCTGAAAGGCAGCAGAAAATCACCGAAGTCCCTCGGGTCCAGGAAACGTCCCAGCTCAACCTGCGCGCTGGAGGTCAGGTTCAGCGTGGTGTACTCGGGCGCTTCGCGGACGCCGCGAACACCCGGCAGCTGCAGCAGCTCGATCACCCGTGTGTTGCTCAGCTTGACCGACAGGAAATGCTCGCCGGCGACGGTCTGCGCCTGCACGATCTCCCCGTCGAGATCCCGCACGGCTTCTTCGACGGCTGCGGGATCCTCGCCGGGCATGATCCGGATGACCAGGTCGAACACGTCGGAGGCGGCCCGGACCGGGTCCAGCAGCGGGCGGCTCCCCGTCGATGGGTCGAGCTTGTCGGCGGGTTGATACGGCGAGAGAAACTGGAACAGCTCGGGATCATCGAAGCGATGTCCATCACCCCTGGCGATCCGGACCAGGTAGGCATCCCGGGGGATGTAATCGATGACAAACGCTCCCCGGCTGGTCAGCAGCCGGCGTGCCGCGATCGATCCGAGACCGCGGGCGACGCGGGCCGCGAGCTGGATGATGAAGTAGTCGCCCCGGCCGGTGCCCGCGGCCGGCCGGGCGGGCGACCAGCGCAGCGCTGCCGGCAGGTCATCGCGGGGACCGGCGCGGCGCGTGTCGATGGACCCCTTGTTGTTGGGCAGGATCAGCGTGAAGGGTGACCCGAGCTGTTCTGCAGGAACCGTTCCGTAGCGAAGGCCACGTTCGCCGGGGAACGGCCACCATCGCCGGCGCGGGTGAAAGCGCCTGTGGTTCTTCTCCACGAACCGTTCGACCTGATCGAGAGACCCTCCCGAAGCCTTCGCGGCCCGGGAAATCGGCCGATGCCGCCGGGTATCGTGCACACCGGAGAGAAGAAAACCGGACAGCAGGCTGGAGACGACGGCGAAGGTCAGGGACCGGCGGCACAGGCGATTCCCGGCAGAGATGCGACGGACGGTGCCGTGTGATGCCCGGGCCGGCGGTCTGGATCTGTCCCGCATGGCTAGCTCCGGGAAATGACGGGACGAGGAATGCCGCACGCCCGAAGGGATACAAGGGCCGAAATGGAACGAGGTTGGAGGCGGGTGATCGGGTATCTCGGACGCCCGGTCTTGCAGGGAACCGTAGACACGAGGTCCCCCCTGGCTCACCCCCCTGAGCGTGTGCCGGAGTTTTCCCTGAGAACCCTTATACGCTGAACAACTTTTCGAGTCAAGACGACCTCGCGTGGCCCGTGTGGTGGGTTCTCGGCGATCCCCACGGCTCTCGATCCGGCGCGCATCGAGTTCTGCCGTCAAGTGGTCTCGGCAAGATCGGCGAAGCTCGGAACGGCCCGCTCGGTCGCGACCGAGGCCGTGGGGTCCGCTCGTCTCGGAGTACGGTCCGGGCCGGGCGAGAAAGGGGCCGGCTCAGGCCGTGAGCCCTCCCAGCGTCAGCGCGATCCAGATCATTCCCAGCAGGACGGTCGAGGTGCCGGTGGCCGCGGTCACCCAGGGATACCAGCGGGCGGAGCGTCGCGCGACACGGCCAAAGAGGCCGCCGATGGCCAGCGCATAGACGGCCATGGCGGCGGCGACGCCGAAGCTGAAGACGAGGATGTAGGCGATCACCTGCCAGGCGGAAGCCAGCATGGCGACCGGGATGATCACGACGAAGCCGGCCGAACCCGCAAGGCCGTGCAGGGCGCCCACCCAGAAGATCGAGTGCCCGGCGGCCCGATCGGAGGTCGCGAGCGGATGCCCGGGACGGTGCAGATGAGTGTGGCCACTCTCACCGTGCATATGGTGCGCCAGCAGCAACCGCCCGCGCGCCAATCCCAAGAGGACCCAGATCCCGACACTCATCAGCATCGCGCCGACAGCCAGCTCGGCGGCGACCGCGATGTCGTGAGTGATGACGAGACTGAACAGTGTGCAAGCAAGCCCTGCGACTAGCAGGGTCGCCGCGTGACCCGCCGCCCAGCGCGTGGCGAAGACCATGGCCGATCGCGCCGAGGGGCGCCGTGCGATGAAGGCGGTGACGGCGGCTAGGTGGTCCGGATCGAACGCGTGCAGCATGCCCAGCAAGAGGGCGGTCGCCAGGACGAGCGCCAGCGTCGTCATTGCGCGGTCAGGCCCTTCGTGGCGAGCCACTCGTCGCTGAAGAGGCGTGACATGTAGTTGCGCCCGGTGTCGCACAACATCGTGACGATCGTCTTGCCCGGGCCGAGCCGTTGGGCCACCTTGACGGCTCCGGCGACCGACAGGCCCGACGAGCCGCCCACAAAGAGCCCTTCGCGGCGGATGATCTGGCGCATGGCGGCCAGCGCCTCGGAGTCACTGACGCGGATGATCTCGTCGATCGGATCTTTTTCCAGGATCCCCGGAAGACGGCCAACGCCGACACCCTCCAGGACCGAGGAGCCCTCGGCTTTCGGTTCTCCCGTCGTCAGGTAGTTGAAGTAGACCGAGCCCATCGGGTCGGAGACCACGAGCCGGATCGAGGGATCCTTCTCCTTGAGATAGCGTCCGGCGCCCACGAGCGTGCCCGATGTTCCCATGCCCGTCACGAGGGCATCGATCCGGCCGCCGGTCTGTTGCCAGATCTCCTTGCCGGTCGTCTCGTAGTGGGACCGGGTGTTGGCCGGGTTGTTGAACTGGTCGGCGAAGACGGCCCCCGGTGTCTCGGCCACGATCCTCTTGGCGATCTCGTGGTAATGCCCGGGGGATCCCCAGGGCGCCTTCTTGGACAGTCTGACCTCGGCCCCGAGCGCACGGACCAGGGCGATCTTCTCGGGGGCCATCGTCTCGGGGATCACCAGGATGCAGCGGTAGCCCTTCGCGGCACAAACGAGCGCCACACCGATGCCGGTGTTCCCGGCGGTTCCTTCCACGACCACGCCGCCCGGCTTCAGCGCTCCGGAGCGCTCGGCCTGCTCGATCATGAACAACGCCGGGCGGTCCTTGACCGAATCGCCCGGATTCATGAACTCGCACTTGC
>JBHHZI010000228.1:0-4134 GCA_046757965.1 Acidobacteriota bacterium
CTTCAATGTTCTTGTCCGGCGTGAGACGGCCGGTGCAAGGGACGATGGCTCCTCGACACCCGCGTCCATCGCGGCGGGCGGCTTCTTCGTCGTCTCGTTGCTGGCGGCAGCGACGGCGAGGGTGGCGCCATGGCCCTGGCTCTTCGCCTGGACGGTCCTGGCCGGACTTCTGTACCGGCAGGCGGCCAGGACCCGGCGGGGGAGGCTACAGGTCGCCGGCGCCATCGGCCTGGGGCTGGGGCTTTCCATCCTGCATCTCTGGCCCCGGCCGGTGCTTCCTCCGGTGGCCGTTTTCCTCGTCCTCCTGGTGGTCGCGGCGGTGGCGACCCATGGCATGGCGCGCCTTCGGGAGCGATCTCCTGTCGGACGGCTCGCCGATCACGCGGCGGCGGTGCTTCCTGTCGTGCTGCTGCTGGGTCTGGTTCCGGCGGCTCTCGATCGGACCCTCGGGCCGCAAGCGGTCCTGGGCACGAGCCTGGCACTCGGCCTGCTGGCGATGCTGGCCGCCACGCGTCTCACGAACGGGGCCTGGGCGGCGGCGGCGGTCGGTGCCACGGGTCTCGTGCACCTCGGCTGGACATGGCTCGGGCCGGGTCTTCGTGGAGATGATTCGCAGTCGTTGGCCGCGTTCGCCGTGCAGATGCTGGCCGTCGTCATCTTCACGCTCTGGCCGCTCGTCGTCGTGAAGCGATTCTCATCGCAGCGCCTGGCCTGGGCTGCGGCCGCGCTGGCCGGTCCGCTGTGGTTTTCTGCCTTGCGTCACCTCTTCGTGCTGCGGTTCGGTGACGGATTCATCGGCATCCTACCGGTGGCGCTGGGAGCGTTGACCGGGATCGCCGCGGTGCGCGCCCGGCGCGTGTTCGCGCCGGATGACCCGCTTCGCGTGAGTGTGCTGGCCTGGTTCGCCGGCGTGTCCGTCTGCTTTCTCGCCGTGGCCATCCCCCTGCAACTGGAGAAGGAATGGGTGACCATCGGCTGGGCCCTGGAGGGGCTGGCAGTGGTCGCGCTCTGGAAGCGACTCGACCACCCGGGGCTGAAGTACCTGGGGCTTGCGCTGCTCTGCTCGGCCACGCTGCGCCTGGTGGCCAACCCGGCACTGCTGGGCTACCACTCGCACTCCACGTGGCGCATCGTCAACTGGCTCTTCTACACCTACCTGGTGCCGGCGGGCGCGATGCTGGGCTGCGCCGCGCTGCTGCGGCCGGATGAAAGCCGCCGCGCCCGGCCCTGGGAGCAGGTGCTGTATGCGCGGGGGTCCGCGCCCGGCGCCGGTGGTTCAGCGCTGGCCGCCATCGTCGTGATCTTCGTCTGGATCAACCTCGCCGTCGCGGACTGGTTCAACCAGGGACAGGTCCTCACGCTGAGCTTCGGGGACACTCCGGCGCAGCGCCTGACCGTGTCGATCGCCTGGGCCGTCTATGCGCTGGTGCTCCTGGGTATCGGGATCTCCCGGAAGACCCACAGCCTGCGCTGGCTGAGCCTCGGTTTCCTGCTGGTGACCATCGGCAAGGTCTTCCTCTATGACCTCGGGGCGCTGACGGATCTCTACCGGGTCGCGTCCCTCGTGGGCCTGGCCGTGTCCCTCATCGCCGTCTCGCTGCTGTATCAGCGCTTCGTGTTTCGCCCGGACCCGCCCGGAGAGCTGCACCGTTCTGCCTGAGCCGGCTCGTGGGACCGCCCCTCATCTGGCCTCGTCGGCTGTCTTGCTGACCACGAGCATCTCGATGCTGCGCCGCGCTTCGCGCCACTCCAGGCCGAGCTGCTGGGTCATCGCCGCACCGAGGGAGGCGTCATCGTCGGGATCCCAGAACAGCCGCACGTCATAGCGCCCTGTCAGGCCGGTCTCGTCCACCACCGGAGAGCCCAGGAGAGACTCGAGAGCCAGGGCGATCTGGGCCGCCGTCATGTTGACCCCTTCGACGCGCCCGAAGGCGGTCTGGAACCCCGACCCGCCGGCCCCGGTCGCCTGGAGCCGGCCTTCGTGTCCCTTCGCGATCGCAACGATATGGACATCGCGCTCCCGCATCTGTCGGCGTGCCTGCAGATGAAATGTCGCCTCCAGTGCCTGCGCCAGAAGTGGTCTGACAAGTTCCGGGTGGTCCGCAGCCAGGACTGCGATATCGTACCGCGTCGCATCTGGCGGTTCGACGAAGAGGACGCGTGCGCGGGGCACGTCATGGGCGAAGGCCAGGGCCGATTCGATGGTCGCGCCACCCACCAGGTACTTCGCGGGGCCGTACTGGCCCCACTGATCTCCCGACGTGGATGGCCGGATCGAGACCTGGAACAGCGGCTCGGCACTTCCGGCGCCGAGCACGGTCTCCGGGGTCGACCTCGGAGTGGCTGGTGCAGGCAGGTTCAGGTCGCGACCGGCGATGAGATTCGCGATGACCTCGACACTCAGCTGTTCCGGCCCGGTCACCGCGCGCACGACCCCGCGGGGACCGATGAGCACCGTCGTCGGCAGGGCCACCACGTCGTAGGCGTCGAACACCGCATGATCCGTATCGAGGCCGACCCAGCCGGCCATGGGGCGCTTCGCCAGGAACGGGCCCACGGTGATCTCGTCTTCGGTGGTGATGGAGAGGAATCGAACCGCCTGCCCGTCGAACTCGTCGTCGAGTTCGTTCAGATGACCGATGGCCTGCACGCAAGGCCCGCACCAGGTCGCCCAGAATTCCAGGACCACGGCCTGCCCTTCCAGTGCCTCCCAGCTGACATCCTCGCCTCCCGGCGCCTGCAGGATCTTTCCCGGCTTCAGCGGCGGCGCGGGCTGTCCGACCCGGACCGAGGCCTGGGCCGACCCGGCCAGCGCCAGCAGGGCGACGCCGGCGGCAATGACGAGAGGCGTGCACGAGGCTCGAGGCACCCGGCGTGGCTCGTCGCTCATGGGGTCACTCCCGTCTGACGATCACCCGATCCGGGATCTCGTTGCGGTCGCCTTCCTGCCAGGGAAATAGTTCCGACAGGCGCTCGCCGGCGCGCTGGATACCCGCGACCAGGCCATCGCGCAGGGATCTGCGGCGGACGCCGTCGAGGACCAGGTCGCTGGTGCCGGCCCAGAAGTCGGCGTCGACGTGTGCGTCGATGCCCTCGTCGGCGAGGACGATGACGCGGCGCTCGAGCAGGCTGACAAAGAGAAGGACGCCGGTGGCGGCCTCGGTCCGGTGCAGGCCGTTGGCGAAGAACTCCTGGAACGCCTGTTCCTCGGCGACGGCGCTGGCCCGGTCCTCGAAGATGAACAGGCGCTTGAAGTCGGGCAAGAGGCGCGCCAGGGCGAAGCCGAGGGCGCCCATGGCGAACTGGGTCGTCAGCAGGAGCACCGGGTGGTCCCAGGGCATCCAGCCGGCGAGGAGTCCCGACCCGACGAGCAGGAAGCAGAGCGCGGCGAGCCAGTCAGCCCCCGGGTGAGGGTCGGAGCGCTCCACGACGACCGGCAGGATCTCGCCCACCGTCTGCTTCTCCGCCGCAGCGACGGCGTCGCGGACCACCTGCCGGTCGTCCTCGGTGAAGCTGTTGACCACGCGGTAGCGACGCTGGCGCAAGATGGCGCGCAGGATGAAGAACACCAGCAGGGCGGCGAAGATCGCGCCACCGACGAGCCCCGCGAGCTGGACGATGTCCATGGCGGCCTGCTCGCCTGCCGGGTTCCAGGTCGTGCCTGCTCTCATCACCAGCCTCCCGAGGCGCCGCCGCCGGAGAAACCGCCCCCGCCGCCGAAGCCGCCGAACCCGCCCCCGTGCCAGCCGGTCGAGGAACGCCCATGGGAACCGCGCGAGATCATCGAGCCGACGAGCAGCGCGGTCAGCAGGCCGCCCCCGCCGCCTCGACCGCCTCGACCACGGCGGCGGATCAGGCTGAGGATGAACCAGATGAAGAAGACCATCGGCAAGAGGCCGATGCCGCCGGGTCGTCTGCCGCGTCGGCTCGGGATCTTCCCGTAATCACCGCCGGCCGCCGCCTGCATCGCGGTGATCCCGTCGCGCAGCCCCTCGTAGAGGCGGCCGCGCTTGAACTCGGGAGAGATGACGTCGCGGATGATGCGGCCGCAGATCGAGTCGGTCAGGTTGCCCTCGAGGCCGCGGCCAACCTCTATACGGATCTTGCGCTCGGCCCGGGCCACGAACAGCAGCG
>JBHHZI010000229.1:0-4090 GCA_046757965.1 Acidobacteriota bacterium
GGAGTGCTGGCACCATCCTGATCGATCCGAGCCGCGGTGAACAGAACCAGGCTGCCGAGACGCGCAACGACTACGCCGAGCAGGAGGCCTCGTTCAGCAAGGATCGCGACGTGCCGGCGGTGACCACGGACGGCGTGCCGATCGTCATCCGCGCCAACATCGAACTGCCCGGCGAGGTTCGCACGGCGACGCGCTTCGGCGCGGCAGGCATCGGCCTGTACCGCTCGGAGTTTCTCTTCCTGAGACGGTCTCCGATGCTCCCCAGCGAGGAGGACCATTACCAGGTGTACTCGGAGCTGGCGGCGGAGATGGCGCCGGAACCGTGTGTCATTCGCACCCTCGACCTGGGCGGCGAGAAGTACTTTCACGAGGTTCTCGACCACGATGAGCCGAACCCGGTCAGGGGGATGCGCGCCATCCGTCTCTGCCTGCGCCGCCGGGACATCTTCACGACCCAGGTGCGCGGTGCTCTGCGCGCGGCGGCCGAGTATCCGATTCGCATCATGTTCCCGCTCATCTCGGGCATCGAGGAGCTGCGTGAGGCCCGCGCCGTCATCGACGGCACGGCGGCCGAGCTGCGAGCCGAGGGCGTTCCCGTGCCGGACGAGTTGTCCATCGGCATCATGATCGAGGTCCCGTCGGCGGCCATGGTGGCGGATCTTCTGGCGCGCGAGGTCGACTTCTTCAGCATCGGCACCAACGACCTCATCCAGTACCTGCTGGCCATCGACCGCAGCAACGAGTCGGTGGCGTACCTGTACCAGCCGATGCACCCGGCGGTGCTTCGCATGCTGAAATTCGTCGTGGACGCGGGCACCGCCGCGGGCATCGACGTGTCCCTGTGTGGGGAGATGGCCTCCGACCCCGAACTCGTGCCGGTCCTTCTCGGGCTCGGGCTGCGCGAGTTCTCCGTCAACCCTCTCAACATCCCGGTGGTGAAGAACGCCATCCGGTCGACCAGCGCCGGGGCCGCCGAGGCGCTCGCGGAGCAGATGCTCGCCGCCGGGACGGTCGACGAGGTGGGAGAGATTCTCCGGGACCGGCCCCCGGTGGCCGGCCTGCAGGATGCCTCGGATCCCGTCTGAGCCGATGAGTTCGACCCGGCAAGTGGACAAACCGTGGGGCCGGGAGGTGATCTGGGCCGAGACGGACCGCTATGTCGGCAAGATCCTGGTGATTCGCAAGGGACAGCGCCTGTCGCTGCAGTATCACCAGGTCAAGGAGGAGACGCTGTTCGTCGAGGCCGGGCGCATCCGCTGCGAGTCGGGACCGCAGGGCGGGCCCCTCACGGCGACCGTTCTCGACGCGGGCGACGTCCTCCACGTCCCTCCGGGGCTCCGCCACCGGCTGGAAGCCCTCGAGGAAGCCCGCGTGTTCGAGGTCTCCACGCCCGAGATCGACGATGTGGTGCGGGAGGTCGATGATTTCGGTCGCGCGGGCACATCGATGCCGTGAGCCCCCGCCGTTGCGGGCCTGACGGGCGCCGTGGTACATTGGCCCTCGATGGCGACACCCACGATCGAGATCCCGGACAAGAGTTTCTTCAAGATCGGTGAGGTCTGCCGGCTCACCCAGACGCAGCCGTACGTTCTCCGCTTCTGGGAATCCGAGTTTCCGACCCTGGCCCCGCAGAAGACCCGCGCAGGACAGCGGCTGTACCGGCGTGCCGACATCGAGATGGTGATGCGTATCAAGCATCTGCTCTACGAGGAGTCCTACACCATCGCCGGAGCCCGCAAGCAGCTCGAGCACGCGGATTCGGGCCCGCCCCCGAGCGGCGCCGGGCGACGGAAGGCGTCGCCGAAGGGCAAGGCCCCCAGGAAACAGTCTGCCGGCAAGGTCGAGTCCGCCGATACGGACCGGCTGGCCGCCGTGCGCAAGGAACTGCGAGATCTGCTGGACCTGCTGGACGGCAACAGCGCGTCACGTCGCTGAGTCACCGGCAGAAACCACCATCGATGTGAAGAAAGAGGCCTGGGGTCGGGACGTAGCGCAGCCTGGTAGCGCACCGGTCTGGGGGACCGGTGGTCGCTGGTTCGAATCCAGTCGTCCCGACCAATACCCCTCCTGACACGAGCCGATCGATTTGCCGGATGAACGAGGGGGCATGAGCACCATCCTCATCACCAACGATGACGGCGTGAATTCCCCGGGACTCGCGGCGCTGCACGAGGCCCTGGCAAACCTCGGGAGGGTGCTCCGGGTGGCGCCGGACCGGGACCAGTCCGGTGCCGGCCATGCCCTCACGCTCAATCATCCGCTCCGCATCAAGCAACTGAGCGAGGCGGTCTGGTCGGTGGACGGTACGCCGACCGATTGCGTCAACATGGGCATTTTTCATCTTCTCGACACCCGCCCGGACCTGGTCGTGTCGGGGGTGAACCCGACGCCGAACCTGGGAGATGACATCACCTACTCGGGGACCGTGGCGGCTGCCTTCGAGGGCGCTCTCCTCGACGTGCCCTCGTTCGCCGTCTCCTGTGATGCCGGGCTGGACAGGGGGGCCCTGCAGCGCGCGGCCGGCGTGGCTGTCCGCGTTGCCCGGCGCATCCTGACGGAGGGGTTGCCCGCCGAGACCGTCCTCAACGTGAATGTTCCGCGGCACGAGAGCCTCGGGGTACGCGTCACCCGCCAGGGCCGGCGGCGCTACGAGGAAGGCATCGTCGAGCGAACCGACCCGATGGGACGCCAGTACTACTGGATCGGTGGCACGCCACCGCGCTGGACCGACGACCCCCGCTCCGACTACGCGGCCCTGCAGGCCGGCCATGTCTCCATCACCCCCCTGCGGCTCGACCTCACCCACGATGACGTGTTGCAGACGCTGGCGTCGCGCTGGGAGGCGTGAGGAGATGGCCACACTGCGCGGCCGGCAGCTCCGCCTGGCCGACAACCTGCGCGCCGCCGGTGTCAGCGACGAGCGCCTGCTGGACGCGTTCCGCCGGGTTGCCCGCCATCAGTTCGTCGACGAGGCGCTGGCGGTGAAGGCGTACGAGAACTGCTCGCTTCCCCTGGGGGAGAAGCAGACCATCTCCCAGCCCCTCGTGGTCGCTCAGATGCTCACGCTCCTCGAGCCGCATCCAGACGATCGCGTCCTGGAGATCGGCACCGGGTCCGGCTATCAGACCGCCCTGCTGGCGCATCTGGTCTCGCAGGTCTATTCGATGGAGCGCATCGCGTCGCTGGCCCGTACCGCCTCCGCTCGCCTCCGTGCGGCGAATCTCATCAACGTGCACGTGAAGAACTTCGACGGCACCTACGGGTGGCGCGACCGGGGACCGTTCCAGGGCATCGTCGCGACCGCGGCGCCCCCCGACGTGCCGCGCACCCTGGTCGAACAACTCGACGAGGGCGGGCGCCTGGTCCTGCCGGTGGGCGATCGCAAGACCCAGACGCTGACCCGTGTGATCCGGCAGGGAACATCGTTTTGCGTCGAGAAGCATGGCCGCTGCGTCTTCGTGCCACTCATCGGCCGCTTCGGCTGGCCCGACGAGGAGCCCCGGTGCGCCGGCTGAGGCAACTGTATGACTGGGTTCTTCACTGGGCCGGTACGCCGCACGCCGCCCTGGCGCTGTTCGCCCTGGCGTTCGCGGAGGCGTCGTTCTTCCCCATTCCGCCTGATGTGCTCCTGCTGGCCGTCTGTCTGGCGGCGCCCGACCGCTCCCTCGGGTTCGCCGCGCGCTGTACCGCCGGCTCGGTGCTGGGCGGCATGACGGGCTATGGCATCGGCTGGGGGCTCTGGGATGCTCTGTCCGCGTTCTTCTTTCGCTGGATTCCCGGGTTCAGTCCCGCGATCTACGAACGGGTGGCGGGGCTGTATCAGGCGTGGGACTTCTGGGCCGTCTTCGCCGCCGGCCTGACCCCCATCCCGTACAAGGTGTTCACCATCGCCGGCGGCGTCTTCGGCGTCAATTTTCCCGTCTTCGTGCTGGCCTCGGTCCTCTCCCGGGGGCTCCGGTTCGGAGCCGAGGGGTTCCTCATCTACCATTTCGGCCCCCCGGTGGCGTCGTTCATCGATCGCTACTTCAACGCCATGGCCGTCGGTTTCGTGGTGCTCCTGCTCGCCGGCTTCGTGCTGATCCGGTACGTC
>JBHHZI010000230.1:0-4070 GCA_046757965.1 Acidobacteriota bacterium
TGAGCCGGATCGATGCGCTCGTGAAGGTCGAGCGGCGGTGTCCCGTCGAGGCGGTCTCCTCGTGAGCGCTGGCCGGGAGCCAGGTCGGCGATGTGAACTCATCGCCATCGGCACGGAACTGACCTCCGGGCCACGACAGGACACGAACTCCGTCTGGTTGCGCCGCGAGATGATGCCGCTCGCCCTCGACGTGGGGCGGGTGCTCGCCATTCCCGATGACCCGGCAGAGATCGAGGCCGCCCTCCGTGAGGCCCGATCCCGCGCCGATCTGGTCATCTGCACCGGCGGTCTGGGACCGACGGACGACGATCGCACCCTGGAGGTCGTCTGTGCGCTGCTCGGCCGCCCGGCCGTGGTCGATGAGGAGACGGCGAGACGTCTGCGGGTGGCGGCGGCGCGCCGCGGGCGGACGGTCACTCCCGAGATCGATCGGATGGCTCACGTGCCGGCCGGGGCGACGGTCCTGACCAATGATCGCGGCGCGGCCCCGGGCCTTCTCATCGAGGATGACGGGTCCTGGCTGGTGATGCTTCCCGGGGTGCCGGACGAGATGCGGGGACTGTTCGCTGCCGAGCTGCTTCCCCGTCTCGAGGCTCGATTCGGGACGGACCCGACAGCCCACCGGTTGGTCCGGCTGGTCGGCGTGTGGGAGTCGGACGCCGATCGGGTCGCGACACCGCTGTGCGAGGAGGCGGGAGCGGCGCTGTCGACCCTCGCCCTCGATGGCGAGGTGGAGCTTCACGTCGGGGGGCTGGCAGATGCCGTGGACGGTGTGGTGCGTCGCCTGGAGCGGGAGTTCGGCGATCGCGTGGTGTCCGTGTCGGGGCAGGGCCTGGCCGCCGTCGTGCTCGATGCCGCGCGCCGCCGGCATGGCACGGTGGCGGTGGCGGAGTCCTGCACCGGCGGCCGCGTGGCCGCGCGGCTCACCGCCGTGCCCGGGAGTTCGGACGTGTTTCGCGGCGGTGTCGTCGCCTACGCGAACGACGTGAAGAGCGCCTGCCTCGGCGTCTCGCCGGACGTCATTCGCGCCGCCGGCGCGGTCAGCCGGGAGGTGGTCGAGGCGATGGGGGACGGTGTCCGGTGTCGCTTCGGGTGCGACCACGGCGTCGCCATCTCGGGTGTCGCCGGGCCTGGCGGCGGCACGCCGGAGCAGCCGGTCGGGACCGTGTGGCTCGCGGCCGTCGGGCCCACCGGCATCTCTACGCGCCGGGTGACGCTCTCGGGCGGCCGCGAGCGGGTCCAGAACCGGGCAGCCGCGCTGGCGCTCGGTGACCTGCTCCGGATGCTGCGCCATCCAGCGGCGGCGGTGTCCGGTGGCGCGGGCGGGCCATGAGCGTCACGGGACCGTTCGCCGTGGCCGGCGGCTATCTCCTCGGGTCGGTGCCGTTCGGCTTCCTCCTCGGCCGGTGGCGCGGCGTGGATGTCCGCGAGGTGGGCTCGGGCAATATCGGCGCGACCAACGTCATCCGTGCCGCAGGACCGGTGGCCGGGGTGATCACCTTCGGTCTCGACGCGGGGAAGGGGGCGGTCGTCCCGGCGCTCTCGCTGGCCGCCGGTCTGGCGTGGCCGTGGGTCGCGGCGGTGGCCCTGGCTGCGGTGGTGGGGCACTGCCATTCGGTGTTTCTGCGCCTGCGCGGGGGCAAGGGTGTGGCCACCTTCGTCGGGGCGTTCGCGGTTCTCGACCCCGTGGCCGTCGCCGCGGGGATGGCCATGTTCGCCGCCACCCTGGTGGCGGCGCGCTACGTGGCGGTCGCATCGATGGCGCTCGTCGGCGTGGTGCTGGTCGTCTCGGTCGGACGTCATGGCCCGGTCGACGCGCGCACCGTGATGGCGGCGTTATCGTTTATCCTTCTCGCCGTGCGACATCGCGACAACTGGAAGCGGTTGACGTCCCGACGGGAGGGACGGTTGCTCGAGGATTCACGCCGCGGTCCCGGCCAGGAAGAGCCATGAGCCGGGTGGCGGTGCTCGGCGCCGGCTCGTGGGGAACCGCGCTGGCCGTCCATGCGGCCGGGCAGGGACACGAGGTGCGGCTCGTCTGCCGGGGGGCGGACGCGGCGGCCACGCTGGCGCGCGACCGGGAGAACCGGACCTATCTCCGGCATGTCCCGTTCCCGGATGCGCTCCAGGCCACCGCCGACGCGTCCGGTGCGGTGTCCGATGCCGAGCTGATCCTGGTGGTGACCCCGGTGAAGGGTCTCGAACTCGCCGCCCGGTGGCTGGCGGAGAGCCGTGAACCGGGCCGCATCGTGATCTGCTGCGCCAAGGGCATCCGTCCGGACAGCCTGGAGACGCCGGCGGCCTTCCTGCGCACCCGCCGTCCCGACCTCGTCCCGGCGATCTGCGTGCTGTCCGGTCCGACCTTCGCCGCGGAACTCGCGAAGGGGCACCCGACGGCCGCCGTGGTGGCCGCTGATGACGTGTCCATCGCGGCGCGCGTCCAGCGAGAACTGGCCGGAGGGGCGCTGCGCCTCTACGCCAGCAACGACCCCATCGGTGTGGAACTCGGCGGCGCGCTGAAGAACGTCATGGCACTGGCCGCCGGCGTCGTCGACGGGCTCGGCTACGGGACGAACACCAGGGCGGCACTCGTCACGCGCGGCCTGTCCGAGCTGACGCGTCTGGCCGTTGCGTGCGGCGCGGCGGCGGGCACTCTCTCGGGCCTGGCCGGCATGGGCGATCTGATCCTGACCTGCTCGGGCTCCCTCAGCCGCAATCGTCATGTGGGAGTCGAGCTGGGGAAGGGGCGGTCCCTGGCGGAGATCACCGATGCCATGCACATGGTGGCCGAGGGGGTCGCCACCACACGGGCCGCCCTGGAACTGTCCCGGCGTGAATCGGTGGAGATGCCGATCGTCGAGCAGGTGGCATCGATCCTGTTCGACGGCCGTGCGCCCGCCGCGGCGCTGAACGCACTGCTGGCCCGTGACCTGACCACCGAGGATGGGGCGGGTATCGACGCTTCCCGGGTCTGATAGCATCGCCTCGTCCCGTGATCCGGGAAGGAGGAGCGTGATGAAACAGATCCTTCGAACCGTGCTCCCCGCCGGTCTCATCCTCCTGGCGGTGCTTGCCGCAGGATGCGGCGCGCCCTCCCGTCCCCCCCGGAAACAACCCGCGCAGGACGCGGGTTTCCACTACCGGTGGGCTCAGGAACAGTACAACCGCGGGAGGTACATGGAGGCGCTCGAATCGATCGACAAGGCGATCGACATCGAACCGGACGACTACACGAATTACTACATGAGGGCGCACATCTACCTCGCCGCAGGTGAGACGGAGAAATCGATCGCCGACCTCGCCCGCGTGCTCGAGATCAACCCGTACTTCACGGATGCCCGGAACACCATGGGCGTGGCCTATGCCACCCTGGGTGACACCGCCAGCGCCCTGGCCGCCTTCGACGCGGCTCTCGACGACCCCAAGTACCCGTTCAAGCAGAAGGTCTATTACAACCGCGGCGATCTCTACTTCAATCAGGAAGACTTCCCGAAGGCCATCGAAGAGTTCCGTCGAGCCCTGACGGTCGAACCGGATTACGCCCGGGCCCATTTCAAGCTGGGCAAGGCGCTGCAGGCCACCGGCCGCGCGGAGGAGGCGAATCGGGAGTTCGACGAGGTTCTGCGCCTCGTGCCGCCGCGGAGCGAACTGGCGCGGGAGGTCCATCTGCTGCGGCAATCTGCTGCCGCGCCGTCGTCTTGACCGATACGTCCATCCCTCCGCGTCCGTCTCGTCTGGCCCGGCTCATCGGCGGACTGTCCAGAACCCGCCGGGGCTTTGTCGAGCGGCTCCGCACGCTCACCGGCGCCGGCGTGAAGCTCGATGAGGAGCGCATCGAGCAGATCGAGGAGATCCTTCTGGGTGCGGATTGTGGTGTGGACTTCGCAACGGCGGCCTGCGATGCGCTCCGTGACAGGGGAAGAACCGGGCGGTCCGGTGAGCCGGTGGCCGCGCTGGAGGTGATCCGGGAGTTTCTCCTGGCCTCCTTTCCCGACGCGCCGGTGAGCGGTGCCACCGGCAGACCGCACGTCGTGATCCTGGTCGGCGTCAACGGGAGCGGGAAGACCACC
>JBHHZI010000231.1:0-4018 GCA_046757965.1 Acidobacteriota bacterium
GTGGCCTGCCATTGTTGCGCGGGGGAATCGCAGGAGGCCGAAGATGCGGCGGCGCTTGCCAGCAGCGCCTGTGTTGCACTCGTCGCCTGAGCTGACGCGACAACCGACACTTCCCGCCGTGCGAACCGATCCCCGACCCGCTCCCACCAATCATCCCACGAGACCTTCGGGACCCTGTAGAACGCCCCCTCGATCCCGCCAGGCTCCGATCTCACGAGCGCACGGATCACGTAGGCATCCTCTTCCTCCTGGATCCCGCCGACGGCGCCCGCCCTTGCGGGAAACAACCCCTTCCAGCGCGCGAGCTCTTCCGGCCCCACCCGCAGGACCCGTCCCGTCCTTGCATCAAACCGCGGCCTGTTCCGGCCCGCTGCATCCTCCCGCTCCACCCTGATCACGCTTCTGCGCGGATGCTCGGCCTCCAGACCAAGCGCCCCGCTCGCCAGCCGAGCGTGCAGTCGCTCGGCCTCCCGGCGGGCTGGTCCCTGGATGCGCTCATCGGAGGCGAACAACGCCCGGGCCGTCCGATCGGCCAGGACCGGCCGGACGAAACACTCCAGCAACAGCACCGGGTCGTCATCCAGCGCCGCCTGCACCGCGCGCAGACGCTCCGGGAACAACGTGTCCCGCTCGATGCGCACTTGTTCCGCTCGCAGCCCCTCGGCCGTGATCGGCCTGTTCCAGAAGGTTTCCAGGGCGCTTGATTCCGCCAGGTAGGTCCGGACCTTCCTGGCCAGCAGCTCCTCGGGAACCGCCCGCTCGAACGGCCGCCGAGCGCCTATCTGATGCGAGTAATACACACGCTCGATCGCCTCCTGCGCCGCGACTCTCTGGCGGAATGAGAGCTCGGCGGAGCGCGCCTGGGTGACCGCAAGAAAACTCACAACGAGGCACACTCCCACCGCGGCTCCTGCCCGGTACGGTCTCTTTTCGTTGTCTCTCATCGCTAGAACCCTCCCCCGCACACGCCCGGACAAGCGTTCGTCGGGCACGGATCAGTGTCCGTACACGTCGGATCGACAACGCAGGTGTAGTTGCAGCACCCATCGCAACCGCCGTTGCCGGCATACGTGCACCGCTGGCCCACCTTGCAGAAACTGCTCGTGCAGGGGCCTTGCGTCTTGCAGGATACGACGTTCGAGATGGGACCATTCCCCCACCGATCGTACGCTCGGAGGGCGAAGTGGAAGATCTTGTTCGGACTCAGCCCGGTCACGCTCATGCTCTCGGGGCTGCCAGGCGCTCCGGGAGTCGGGACGCCAAGGGCCATGCTCGCGTTCAGCCGGGCGTTTCGATTCTGCGGGTCGATCGGATTCAACGAATAGCGGACCTCGTACAACGTGGCCGGACCGGTATTGGGGTCCGTGCCGTCCTCGGCGGTGGCCGTCCAGTTCAAGCGCACGCTGGAAGAGGTCGGCAGGCTGGGGGAAAGATCGCCCACCGCCGCCGGGGCATCGGGATCGTGGTCATCCAGCACCTTGGACGCGTTCAACCTGCCGCCTGTGACCGTGGGCGTGGGACCACTGGGGTCCAGATCGGGCACGGTATCCAGATTGTTCGGGTCCAGCAGGTGGGCCCTGACCCTTTCCACAGGAATTTCCGGCGTCAGCGCCCGCATCAGCGCCGCCACGCCGGTCACCTGCGGCGCGGCAAACGAGGTGCCTCGTCCCGAGACATACTGGTCTATCAAAGGCGTCTCATCTTTTCCACCAGTTGAAAACAGCTCGACACCCAAGACGGGATCTTCTCCTCCCGGCGCAGCCAGATCCACGCTGACGCCACCATAATTGGAGAAGCTGCTCTTGTTGTTCAAACAGTTTATCGCCGCAACGGTGATGACGTTTTCGAGGTCGAACTTCTCCGGATAGGCGTTCACGTTGGGATCATCGATGTCGATGTTGTCGTTGCCCGCAGACGTGACGAAGACGATCTCATGCTCGCCCGCCTCCCGGATGGCGTCTTCCAGCGCCTGGCTTGGCTCCTGCGTGCCCCACGACGCGTTGATGACATCGACGTTCCAGCAGGTGGCATATTCGATGCCCGCGATCGCCGCATCCAGAAAGGACGCTCCGAAGATGAGCGGCCTGATCACCCGCAGCGGCATCATCTTGACGTCCCAGTTGATGCCGGCAATGCCCTGACATTGCCCCGGAGGCTCTCCTCCCTGAATCGTGCAGACATTGCCCCCGTTGGCCTCTGCGCCGATGATGCCTGCCACGAAGGATCCATGAGAGTTGCGCCGCTCCTCGTGGGGGTCGGGGTCGGGTGTGTTGAAGTCGTAACCATGAACGTCATCGATGAAACCGCACCCGTCCTCGTCTATCCCGTTGGGATCACCGGGGATCTCGATGGGGTTGGTCCACAGGTTCTTCACCAGATCCGGATGCGTCAGGTTCATGCCGCTGTCCGTGATGGCGACCACGACGTTGGGATCCCCCGTCGTGATGTCCCACGCGTTGACGGCGTCGATGTCCACTCCGCTCATGCAACCGAACTGACCGGTGTTGCTCAGGTGCCATTGATCGGGGTCGAAGTTCGGGTCGCTCGGCGCAACCTCCATGCGTATCACCCAGTTCGGCTCGGCGTACAGCACCGAATCGTCGCCCAGCAGGTAGTCACAGGCCTGCTCGACATCCGGCCATTGGGGACCCAACCGCCACAGCTCCGCCCCCATGCGGAACTTGCGAAGAGCCGTCCCCTCGAGAACCGCCAGCAGATCCGACCGATCCGATTCCAGCGCGTCCGGCTTCAACTTCACGAGAACTTCAGAGGGAGCGAACCGAAGAGATTGTTCCTGCCTGGCCACGACCCGATCGGCCATGACACCGAGAAGGACCATCAGGAAGACAAGAGAAAAACCGATCGAAAGGGAAACGATCCCGCGGGTGGGGGGGGGGCGGGGGCATGGCAGTTCCTCCTGCAAGTACCTGCCCCGGACTGAAACGAAGACCGTCCTTGGCGGTCGGGGCGACGCGAGCAGCCTCTGGCGAAGCCGGCGTCCCTTGCTTTTCGCGGATACGCAGAACTGAATTGTATCCTGGGTTACACCATCGCATCAAGGATTTTTTTGACCCGGACGTTTCCTCCCTTGTTTCTGGGGGTTTATGCCTTACCGGCTCTCGATGAAAAACCGCCTTGGACCGCTGAACAGACCACGAGGACCCCCTTGTGGCCGGCAGTGACACCGGCCGGGCAGCCCGTGCGCGAGCGGTGCACACCCCCTCCGTCAACCGGCATCGAGTGCTGGCGAGCGCACGGCGGCCCCGAGCCCCGCCAGCGGAACGGCACGAACGAGTCCCCGCGAGCGAGGCGGTGGCGATGGTCGCGGTCCCGCACGGCCTGCCCACGAAGAAGAGACGACCGCAGAGACGCGCCGCGAGCGTTTGCAGTCGTCGGCGCGGAGCGGGCGGCGAGAGGCGTCGTGTCGCAGCCAGGCACGCCAAGCATCGGACTCGTCGCCGGGAGAGCAACCCCTGGGTGAAAGACCCCCGAGACCGTGGC
Source organism: Acidobacteriota bacterium (assembly GCA_046757965.1). Classification (GTDB taxonomy): domain Bacteria; phylum Acidobacteriota; class Polarisedimenticolia; order SMYD01; family SMYD01; genus JBHHZI01. The sequence continues at coordinate 3,502 of JBHHZI010000231.1, forward strand.
ACCACCTGGTATACTCGCGTGCATCATGCGATCAGAGCCCGCGACAGGACAACGGACCGATCTGATCGGCCACGACCGCGCCTCGCTCGAGCGGATCATGGCCCGCATCGGCGAAGCGCCGTTTCGCGCCCGGCAGATCTACCGGTGGATGTACGGACGCGAGGCGCAGGACTTCGAGACGATGACGGACCTGCCGCAAGCGCTGCGGCGCAAGCTCGCCGAGCGTTTCTCTCTCCACCGTCCCGAGCCCATGCAAGTGCAAGACTCCACCGACGGCACCCGCAAGTACCTCCTGTCGCTGCGGGAAGGGGGGAAGGTGGAATCGGTCTACATGCCGGAAAGCGGGCGCATCACCCTTTGCATCTCGGCGCAGATCGGCTGCGCCCTGGACTGCCGCTTCTGCCTGACCGCTCGCCTCGGCCTGGTTCGAAACCTGAGCGCCGGAGAGATCCTGACCCAGGTGATCATCCTGCGCCGGGAGAACCGGGACCAGATCGGCACCCGCCCGCTCGGCTCG
>JBHHZI010000232.1:0-3887 GCA_046757965.1 Acidobacteriota bacterium
CATCGAGGACGCCCGGTGCCGTGTGCTGATCACCGCCAACGAGGGGTTGCGCGGCGGCAAGCGGATTCCCCTCAAGGCGATTGCCGACCAGGCGGTCGCCGGTCTGGAAGATGTGAAGACGGTGCTGGTGGTCCGGCGCACCGACGCCGGCGTGCCGATGCAGCCCGGCCGGGATCTGTGGCTCGACGAGGAATGCCGCAAGCAGCGTCCCACCTGCCCGGTGGAGTGGATGGACGCGGAGGATCCCCTGTTCATCCTCTACACGTCGGGCAGCACCGGCCGACCCAAGGGGGTACTGCACACCACCGGCGGCTATCTGGTCTATGCCGCGACGACCCACGAGATGATCTTCGATGTGCGTCCGGACGATGTCTACTGCTGTGCCGCCGATGTCGGCTGGATCACCGGACACACCTACATCGTCTATGGACCGCTGGCCAATGGCGCCACCAGTGTCCTGTTCGAATCGGTGCCGACCTATCCGCAGGCCGATCGCTACTGGCGGATGGTGGACGATCTGGGCATCAATCTGTTCTACACGGCACCGACCGCGCTGCGGGCGATTGCCCGAGAGGGCGATGACTGGCTGGAAACGTCGACGCGAGACTCGCTGCGCGTGCTGGGCACCGTGGGCGAACCGATCAACCCCGAAACGTGGTGGTGGTACCACGACCGCGTCGGCAAGGAGCGATGTGCCGTGGTCGATACCTGGTGGCAGACCGAGACCGGCGGCATCCTCATCACGCCGCTGCCCGGAGCGACGCCCACCCGGCCCGGGTCCGCAACACTGCCGTTCTTCGGCATCCGGCCGGTTCTTGTCGGCCCGGACGGGGACCGTCTGGAGGGCAACGATGTCAGCGGCGCGCTCTGCATCGAGGTGCCGTGGCCGGGACTCGCCCGCACGCTCTACGGTGACCACGAGCGCTTCCGGCAGATGTACTTCTCCCAGTACGAGGGGCTGTACTTCACCGGCGACGGCTGCCGGCGCGATGTGGATGGCTACTACTGGATCACCGGCCGCATCGACGATGTGATCAACGTGGCCGGGCACCGGCTCGGGACCGCCGAGGTGGAAAGCGCCCTGGTGGCCCACGAGGCGGTTGCGGAGGCAGCGGTGGTGGGATACCCGCATCCGGTCAAGGGCACCGGCATCTACGCCTACGTGGTGCGGTCGCTGTCAGCGGGCGATGACGACGACGAGATCCCCGCCCGGCTGAAGCAGCAGGTGCGGCAGGTGATCGGGCCGTTCGCCACGCCGGACGTCATTCACGTGGCGGCCGGCCTGCCGAAGACACGCAGCGGTAAGATCATGCGGCGCATCCTGCGCAAGATTGCCACCGGCGAGGCCGACGATCTCGGGGACATCTCGACCCTGGCCGACCCTGACGTCGTGTCCCGGCTCATCGAACATCACGCTGCCCACACCGCATCTTCCACGTAAGATGCGGCTCATCATCTCCCCTCCGCGGCGCCGGGCGACGCCGGCTGACCGGTGCCGGTCGCCATGCCGGTGCCGATCCCGGATGAGACGGTTGTTGCCGGTCCGCCGGAAGGCCGCCGCGTGGTCTGCGGCGCTCCTGACGCTGCTGTCGGTGCAGCCCGCCGTGACCGCGGCGCCGCGTGCCAGCCCCGCGCGCGTCCATGCCGCGCGTGCTCACGCTGCCCGTGCTCACGCCGCACGCACCCATGCGGCACGTGCTCACGCTGTGCGTGGGCGGGCGCAGGAGGATGCCTTGCCGTCGGGGGCGACTCGGGCCCGCCCGGTGGGTCGGGCCCTGCGCGTGGCGACGGCACCGACCATCGATGGTGTGGTCGCCGGCGAGGCCGTCTGGCAGGATGCCGAGCCGCTCACTGGTTTCACCCAGACCACACCCGACGAGGGCCAGCCGGCCAGTGAGCGCACCGAGGTGCGGGTGGTGTTCACCGACGAGGCGCTGTTCTTCGGCGTCATCTGCTTCGACACGGACCCGACAGGGATCGTCGTGGCGGACACCCGGCGTGACTCGTCGCTGGACGAGACCGACAGCTTCCGGATCATCCTCGACCCCCACCGAGACGAGCAGAACGGCTGGGTGTTCGGCACCAGCCCTTCCGGCCTGCAGTACGACGGTCAGGTGAACCGCTCCGGCCAGGGCGGCGGGCCGGGGGGGCGCGGTTCAGGCGGCGGCTTCAACCTCAACTGGGACGGGTCGTGGGAGGTGGCGACGCAGGTGACGGGGCAGGGATGGACGGCGGAGTTCGCCATTCCGTTTCGCACCCTGAGATACCCGTCCGGCCCGATCCAGACCTGGGGAATCAATCTCCAGCGCAACATCCGCCGTCGCAACGAGGAGGCATTCTGGGCACGGTTACCCCGGCAACTCGGGCTGTTCCGCCTTTCCCTGGCCGGCACCCTCACCGATCTGGAACCGCCGGAGCAGCGCAACTTCAAGGTGACGCCGTATGTGCTGGCCGAGCGCAGCCGGGGAGGCGATGCCGGCGACGACACCGACACCGCCGGTGAGGTCGGCGTCGACGCCAAGCTCGGTCTGACACCCAGCGTCACACTCGACCTGACCTACAACACCGACTTCGCGCAGGTCGAGGTCGATGAGCAGCAGGTGAACATCACCCGGTTCAACCTGTTCTTCCCAGAGAAGCGACCGTTCTTCCTGGAGAATGCCGGGACATTCAGCGTCGGGCGGCCGGGCCAGGTGGAACTGTTCTTCTCGCGTCGCATCGGCCTCGATGCCGGTGGCGGAGTGGTGCCGATTCTCGGCGGGGCGCGCGTCTCCGGCAAGGTGGGGCACACCAATCTCGGCTTCCTCGACATGGAGACCGACCGCGTGCGCGGGGTCGTGGACCGCAACAACTTCGGCGTCGTGCGCATCAGTCACGACCTGCGCAATCGAACCTCGTTCGGGGGTCTGTTCACCAACCGCCAGGGCGCCGACGGCCTCACCGCGCCGGATGATTTCAACCGGGTCTGGGCGGTGGACGGCCGCAAGGGCATCGGCGAGTTCGGTGATGTGTCGGGTTTCGCCGCGCGCAGCATCTCCCCGGGCATCGAGCAGGATGCTTACGCCTTCAACGCCAGCGGCCGGTACGATTCCGAGAAGTGGCTGCTGTCGCTGCAGTACACCGAGGTGGGTGAGGGGTTCAACCCGGAGATGGGTTTTCTGCAGCGGACGGCGTTTCGCAGCCCCGATGCCCTCATCTTCCGGCGCATCCGGCCGGTGAACCATCCCTTCGGGTTGCAGGAACTGCGGCCCCACGCCTCCTACCGGGGTTTCTGGGACTTCGATGGCTTCCAGGAGACCGGCTTCCTGCATCTGGACAATCACTGGGAATGGCAGAATGGCAACGAGATCCACACCGGCGTGAACTTCACGCTTGAAGGGTTGAAGGCGCCGTTCGAGATCTTTCCCGGCATCATCATCCCGCCGGGGACCTACCGGGAAAACGAGGTGGCCCTGGTCGGCTTCACCAACCGGGGCGCGCCGGTGGGCTTCGAGCTGCGCACCACCATCGGCGGCTTCTTCGGCGGGCATCGCATCACCGCGACGCCGTCCATTCGCGCCCGGGCCGGGGAGAAGTTCAACACCACCCTGAGCTGGGAGCACAACGACATCGAGCTGCCGTTCGGCAACTTCGAGACCAACCTGGCGCGCCTGCGGGCGTCCTACTCGTTCGACCCGACGCGATTCTTGCAGGCGTTGATCCAGTACAACGACCGGGAAGACGTCTGGTCGTCGAATCTACGCTTCGGCTGGCTGCAGACCGCCAACGTCGGCCTGTTCGTGGTCTACAACGAATCTCGCGGCTTCAACGGCGGCGGACCGTTCCAGACCGATCGCAGCCTGACGGTGAAGGCGAGCTGGCAGTTCGACCTGCTGCGCTGAACTGGA
>JBHHZI010000233.1:0-3862 GCA_046757965.1 Acidobacteriota bacterium
CATGATGAGTTCGTGGATGGTCACCATGGAGCACTGCACGATCGCCACGGCACGGTCGGCGCGGGTGATCGGTGCCGGGTCACAGCATGTGTTGAAGAACGAATCACCGGAACCGGGCTCGGAGTATGGGCGAGGCGGACCAGCGGCGAGACGGGGACTCCTGCAGGCGAAGATCCGCGTTGCCCTCGAAGAGCACGCCGCCGAGGCCGCCGATCACCTCCGTGCGAAAGGACAGGTGATGCACGCCTGGCGCACCGAGCTGACTGCGGACGGCCTCGCCATCGAGGCGGAAGATCAGGCGCCGGCGGGCGGAGAACCGGCCGGCACCGGTGCCGAGGCGCGTGGCCGGCAGCGGCTCGATGCGGGTGCCATCGACGGCAACAAGTTGCAGTTGCGTGGGTGTTGTGCGCTGGTCGTTGTCGAGAGTCACCACTGCCGTCAGCGGGGGGGCCGGCGTGACCGTCGAGAGCGTTCTCGGCAGCAGATGGATGGCCAGGTCCTGGCGGTGCACCGGCGGCTCGTAGCGCCCGGTGCGGGCCATGTCGTGGGCCCGGGTCGGCCACTCCATGCCTTCCGGCCGGTACGGCACGCCCAGGTCGAACCAGTGCACGATGCTGGGTACCGAGATGGCAATGCCTGGCCAGGCCGTGACATTCAGGTCAGCCATGCCGTCGCCATCGAGATCGGTGACGGTGACGGCGGAGACCGTGGGTGTCCCGATGTCGATGGGAAAGCCCGGCACCAGCCGCGCCTCGGCGGTCCAGGCGTAAACATGCCCGCCGATGGGGAAGAAGTTGTCCACGCCGGCGGCCAGCACGTCACCGCGGCCGTCGCCATCCACGTCGGCGATGGTGACGGCATCGGCGAAGCCGACGCCCGAGACGAATTGCGGCCAGCCCGGCACGAGACTGCCATCGGCATTCCAGAGAAAGACTCCCCCGATGAAGGGGCTTCCGTTGGCGCCGGCGGTGGCCGCGACGACCTCCAGCTCGCCATCGCCGTCCACATCGCCAAGCGCCACGCCGCGGTTCCCGCTCCCGCCGGTGAGCTGCGGCCAGCCGGGGAGATTCGTGCCATCACCGGTCACTGCAAACACGGCTGCGCGGAATTCGTCGTCTTCCGGGTCGAGGAGCCCCTTTCCCACGGTCAAGAAGACGATATCGAGCGCCCCGTTGCCGTCGAGATCGGCCAGTGTCGGCTCTTCGAGAACCTGGCCGAAGGTCGCCGGAAAGCCGTCGACCAGTGAGCCGTCTGCGTGGTAGGCATAGAGGACCGAGCCGGCGGACCGTAGTTCCGTGACCAGGATCTCGGCGACGCCGTCGCCGGTGATGTCTCCGACGGCGGCGCTGCCAAGCAGGCGATTGACAAAGGGTGGCACCGGCGGCGGGAACGACACCGGCCAGCCCGGAAGCTGCCGGCCAGCCGTGTCGAGCAGGTTGACGATGCCCAGGCCGTTGGTGGCCAGCACACGCAGCGGACCGCCGGCCACCAGACGCGAGGCGATCGGCAGGAGGGTCTGAAAGCCGCCCGGCGGCTGATGGAATGGCCAGCCCGGCAACTGGACCCCTTCGGGGGAGAGCAGATTGAAGCTGCCGACCGCCACCATCACCTCGTCCCGGCCATCGTCGTCGATGTCCACGGATCCTGGCACGGTGGTCGCACTGGCAGGCGCGATCCCGGCCGGCCAGCCGGGCAGCTCTTGCCCCTTGGGGTCCAGGGCATGAATCACGCCCTGGGAGATGCCATCTGTCTCCTGGATGATGGTCGCCAACCCGGGGCCACCATCGAGGGAAGCGGTTGCCACGGTGAATCCCGAGAAGCGCGGAAAGCGCCTCGGCCAGCCCGGTTTTTCAGGAAAGCCTCCGGGGCGCAGGGATGTGATGGCGGGTACTCGGGCCGCCGGCGGCGGTTCCCCGGCCTGGATGTAGCCGCGCGGCCGACGGCGGCAGCCGTCGGCCGGCAACTCGGCCGCCGCCGGCCAGAACTCCACGCGCGTCATCGGGGGGTCGCCACAGGTGGCGACCACCACCAGTTGCGCGGTTCCCTCGTCCGGCGGCATCGTCACACCCTGTGCCGGGAGTGCGGCAAGAGAGAGGACGAGACCGAGAGTTGCCGTGGTCATGGCAACTCGTCCTGCAGCAGGGCCCTGCCGGGAGCCGGCCCGGCACCGATCGCGCCCCGCTTCTGTGGCTGGTCGCCGTCGGTCAGATCGTATGGCAGTACCACATCGCGCCCTGCCACCGGGATCCACAGGATGTCAGGAACGCTCGTCCTGTCGGCTGCCGCCAGCGTCTCCGCGCCGAACGGGGCCGGGATGCCGAGAAAGTCTGCCGTGAGCGAGCGCGGCGAGAACGGACCCGGCGCCCGCGCCGCCACGTCGAGGATGTGCAGCGTGTCGTCGCCATTGCACAGCACGTACGCCCGTTCTCCGCTTGCTCCGGTGCCGAGCTTGACGTCCATCAGCTCGATGTCGAACGGGTCGACACCGACGGCGATGGCCAAGCGGTTGCCGGCGCCGTCGGTCTGGAACTGGTTCGTGCCGGTGTCGAGAATCAACACGTCATCCCCCTCGGGGTTGGCCACCCACAGCTCGGTGCCGGCCTGGTTCAGGCCGAGCCCCGCCTGGGGCCAGGGCGCCGTGCCCCCGGAGACATGGTCGTGGGACAGCTCGAAGTTGTCCTCGCAGATCACCGTCCAGGGGTTGCTCGGGTCCAGGAACGTCGGACTGGCCGGGTCGAAGTTGGCGCGCAGGTGGCGGACGGCCAGCAAGGCGCGGCGGGGCACGGTGGTGGAACCGCCGCCGCCGCCACCCCCGCCCGGGCAGGTGCCCGTGGCGTCGGGCAGGCTGCCATCGGGGCAGAGCTGGATCTCGCAACTCCCCGGGACGCATTGCTGCGCCATGAGGGAGCGCAGCGGCTCCAGGAGCGCGCCGGTGATTGACGGCGGGAGGTTCATGGCCAGCACCGGACCCGGGGACCAGCCCGGTGTGGTCTGGCCCGGTGAGAAGAGCGCGGCTGTCGCCCCCGACTGGAGGCACGAGGTCACCGTGGGAGTGTTCGGATCGTAGAACGGGCCACTGGTGAACGGCGTGCCGGCCGCGCAGTTGGTGCAGGTCGAGGAGACGTAGACGAAGAAGTCGTTGGTGCCGGCGACCCGTTCCGCCATGACATCCCGGCCGATACCCTGGAAGCTGGTGATGTTCGGAAACGAGTCGAAGCGGCTGGTCAGGGGCAGGACACCGGTGGCATCGGTTCGCTGGACGTGGACGGCGCCGAGATGGGTGTCGTCGTGGATGACGAACGCGAACTGTCCGCTCGACTCCACGGCCAGGCGCGCGATGCCGGTGACGGTGCCCGGGGCCTGGAGCAGCTTGCCCTGTGTGCCCGGCGCGGCGTCGAGGTCGAGGAAGGCGCCTCCCGGCTCGTCGTACGCCAGAAACTCGCTGCCGGCGGCGACGTAGAGTTCGCGATTCTCGCTGGAGGCTTCGCGCGAGAACACCATGTCCCGGATGGTTCCCTGCGGGGCCGTCACCAGGGATTTGGTGAAGTCGGGGTCCGGGTCGACCAGGGAATTGTCTGTCTGGTCGATGGTTTCGAGCTGCCCGGTCTCGCTGATCAGCATGTACGCCCGGCGGATGCTGCGCAGGGTCTGATCGCTGCGCAGGACAGCGGGCATGGCCGGCGCACTCGGGTCGGTCGTCGGGACGACCTCGACGGTGATGGCGCCCGGTGGCAGCCCGGCCGGGACGACGAAGTCGATCTCATCGGCCGTGCGGATGTTGCAAGGCTGTGTGCCATCGTCTGAACAGGGAAGGGATTGCCCGTTCACGCGGACCTCGGCGACCACCGTCGTGTTGAATGCG
>JBHHZI010000234.1:0-3844 GCA_046757965.1 Acidobacteriota bacterium
CGAGCCGGGAGGAGTGCAGAGCGGCCTCGGGGCCCAGATGGAGGGGTTGATGGGCGACGCCCCGTTCTGCGACATCTGTGGGCACATCACCGTTCGCAACGGCGCCTGTTACAAGTGTCTCAATTGCGGAAACAGCATCGGCTGCTCATAGCCCCGGGCGGCCGAGAGCAGACCGGAGACTGCTGAAGGTCTCCGGAGCTCCGTGCGCAGCCCCTCCCCGTCTCTGCACGGGGAGGGGCTTGTTCGGCTCAGAGATCTTTCCTCGAGTGGCCGCGACCGCGTCGCCGTCGCGTCTCATCCCGGTCATGTCCATCACGATCGCGGTGGCGGTCGGGCTTCTGGCGGCGCTCGGAGATCCCGTGCTTCACCTCGCGCCGGTGCTCGACTCTTCTCGCCTTCTGGTGAGTCAGCGTGATGTCGGCCAGGCTGACCCCGGAACGCCGGGCGGCGAGAACGACGCCCGGTTCGACGCCGTAGCTGGCGCTGAGCACCCGCGCGCCCACCCAGTCCTCGAAGTCCGCGTCGCGCACGGCGTGATCCTCGCGCCCGTGGTGCTTGTGGTGGCCATGAGCCTTGCCGTACGGGGGGCCCGCATCGCCTGGGACGACGAGAACCACCCGCTCGGCCGGGACCCCGAGGCGGGCACGAATGTCCCACCAGGACAGACCCCGCAGCCTCAGGCGAACGATGGCATCCAGTGGCCGCCCGGACTCCCGGGCCAGGAAGAGCACCACCGGCAGCTCGTGCTCGGGATGAGGCAGACGCCGGGCCACGACCAGTGCCTCGGCACCGTCGCGGTCGAAGTGGGAGAGGTTGAGGTTCAGGTAGGCATTGTCGCCCACCGACAGGCCGATGTCCGCCGACCAGTCGATCCCTCCCGCGCGGGCGGACGACGGGGCCGCGGTGAGGGCAGCAACACCCAGGGCAAGCAGAACGAGACGGCGCATGACAGTCCTCCGGCAGCGGCGGAAGGGGCTCTAGCGCAATGTGGGGCCTGCGCAAGGCGTGTCAAGCGCGGTTCCCGTCAGATCGATCCCGATCTGGACACTGCCCACCCCGGGCCCCATATTGTCCCCGGGTGATCCTGGGGGGCGCCCTGCGGGTGGTGGTGCGCTACCAGGCGAAGGAGGAGTTGCCGTGAGCAGCATCCTGGTGGTCAATGCGTCTGCCGACGAGCGCACCGCCCTGTCGAGCGCCTTCGAGGGGCAGGGGAGAAAGGTCCTCGGCGCGGCGTCCATCGAGGAAGCTCTGCACACGCTGGCGCGGGAAGAGGTGGACCATGCGGTGAGCGTGCGGACACTCCCCGACGGCAGCGGCGAACTCCTGGTCCAGCAGGCGGCGGAGGTCTCGCCGCACACCCGGATCCTGCTGGTGACGAATTTCTCCAAGGTGAAGACCGCCTCGGACCTGCTGCGCTTCGACTTCAAGGACTACATCGTCGACGTGGACGATCTCGCCAGCGTGGTGGCCGGCGCCCGCCGCGGACCTCTGCCGAGCCACCGCGCCCTGGTGCAGTGCTATCTGAAGACCGTCGAGGCGGTGGTCGGCCTGGTGGAACTGACCAACCCACTCACCGCCGGCAACGCGGCCAGCTCGATGCGGCTGGCCGACGGGGTGGCTGCCGAGATGGGGCTGGGCGAGGAGCAGCGGCAGGAGGTCGCGCTGGGGGCCCTGCTGCATGACATCGGCAACTTCGACGTGCAGACCGGGGTGCTCGAGAAGGTCGATGCCCTCGAGCCGGCCGAGGAGCATGCCATCCGCCAGCACACCTCGCGGGGAGTGCAACTGGTCGACCACATCGATTTTCCGTGGCGGGTCAAGCCGATACTCCGGCATCACCACGAGCGCTACGACGGCTGCGGGTATCCGGACGGCAAGAAGGGGCGAGCCATTCCCATCGGAGCGCGGATCGTCAGCGTCGTGGATGCCTACCTGTCCATGACCACCGGGCGCCCGCACCGGGAACCGATGAATCACGACGTGGCCCTCGGCGAGATCCAGTCGAAGGTCGGGGCACAGTTCGACCCGGAGGTGGTCGAGGCGTTCGTGAAGTTCGTGGAACGGCGCAAGCAGTTCGCCGGCGATCTGTTCCGTGTCAAGGTGCTCGTCCTCGAGGGCAAGGATGGACGGCTGGCCCGGCTGAAACTCCAGTTCCTGCGGGAGGACTTCAAGATCCTGTCGGCCACGGACCCCGCCTCGGCGGTCGAGCTGGTGGAGAAGGACGACGTCCGGTTCGTGGTCGCCGATGTGGCCCAGCAGTGGGACCATGCCCTCGAGCTTCTTGACGGGCTCCAGGAACGGATCGAGTCGTTCCGCACCGCGGTGCTCCTGTTCGATGACGGCGAGGGCTCACGCGAGCGCCGGCTCACGGCGCTCGACAGCGGGGCCGACGAGGTGTTTCCCGTGGACGTGGGCATGGCCGAGCTGCTGAGCCGGATGCGCCGCATCCTGCGGCGCGACGAGCCGGCCCGCCGCGGCAGCATGGACAGCGAGGATGGCGGGCTGCACGGCGACCTGACGGAGATGCCGCTGCCGGAGATCCTGCAGATGCTGACCATGGGCCAGAAGACCGCGAAGATCGTCATCGAGGCCCGCGCCCGCCAGGGGGCGCTGTTCCTGGACGGTGGACACCTGACCCATGCCGAGTGCGGCGATGTGGCCGGACCCGGCGCCGTGACGCTGCTCCTGGAGGCGACCACCGGCCAGTTTCACATTCACCATGGCGTCCGCACCGACGAGCGCACGGTCAATCGCGATGCCATGGGAGTGCTGCTCGACGCCCTGCGCGAACTCGACGAGCGCGGCAGCCAGCCGGCCCCACCCACTGCGGGCTAGCCGGCAGGTTCGGCTCCCCTCAGGCGCACCGGACGAGCCGGTGCCGGCCGGGCCGGTCGGCGACCGAGGCGGGATAGCAGTCCAGGACAGCAGGGCAGCCCAGGCGCCCGCTCTTCCGTCTGGATCCGAAAAGGGAACCTCGGTATCCTTGCAACAACGTCGAGCAAGGATCCGCAGAACAAGCGTCTGGCGAGCCGGGGTACTGAGGAAATGCAGATGACGAGCGCTGCCGGGGACTCGAGCCTGAACCAGATCGTCGAACGCCTGAAACGGGCGTACGATCCCGAGCGCATCTACCTGTTTGGCTCGAAGGCGCGTGGGGACGATGGCCCCGATAGCGACCTGGACATACTGGTCGTGGTCCAAGATGACACTCCCCGGGAGCGTCGCGGCAGCCGTCTTGCCTACCAGGCGCTTCGTGGTACAGGAGTCGCCGCGGATATCCTGGTGTGGACCCGTGCCTACTTCGAGAGCCGACGCCATCTGAAAGCCTCCCTCTCATCCACGATCGTCTCGGAAGGCCGCCTTCTCTATGCCGCATGATCCGGCACGCATCGCCGAGACCCGGGAATGGCTTCAGAAGGCGGCCCTGGACTTCAGAGGTGCCCACATCGACCTTGAAGCCAAGCCTCCACTTCTCGAGGATGCCTTGTTCCACTGTCAGCAAGCTGTGGAGAAGGCTCTGAAGGGCTTCCTTGCCTGGCATGATGTCCCGTTTCGAAAGACGCACAGTCTCGAGGAGTTGGGTGCCTCGTGCGAGCAGGTGGATCCCGCACTGAAGGCGGTCCTCGATCCAGCGGTGCCACTGACCGAATTCGCCTGGGCGTTTCGATATCCAGGCGACCATCCCACTCCCACGAACGAGGAAGCCCGGCAGGGTCATGATGCTGCGCGCCGAGCCGTGGCCGGGACTGTCGCCCGCCTTCCCGAGGATGCCGTACCCGCGACCCTCCGCGAACAGATCTCCTGACACCGCACCCACCATGAGGGAGATGGACTACATGTACGC
>JBHHZI010000235.1:0-3730 GCA_046757965.1 Acidobacteriota bacterium
CGATCTTGAACGCCTCGGGCACGGGCCTCAGCGGGCGGCGGAGCCACTCGGGGCGGCGGAGCCCCCCGGGACCCGGCGCCGGGCGACACATTTTCATCCATCGCTCGTAGACACGCATCGACAGGTTGGTATTCACCTCGATGTCGCCGAACCGATCCTCGCGCCCGGCCTTCACGAGCGTGACCTTCTGGTGCCAGCAGTGCATCCCCGAGACCGGATCGGGTTGCACGGGAAACGTCAGATTCTGGTGCACGCCGGCCTCGCGCCACCAGATGCGCTCCGAATCCGGGTCGGCGCTCCGGAACGGGGCGATGCCGCCGTGCTGGCGCATGCGCCACACGCCCGGCTCCCCCTGCGCGATGGTGACGCGTGAGGTCGCCCAGCGACTCCCGCCGTCTTCGGTCAGGCGCCAGCGCCCCATGTGGTGCGAGCAGGCCACCACCCCCGGGCGGATCCCCTCGGTGACGTAGACTCGGTTGACGAAGTAACCGATCTCGGTCTTCACCTTCACCAGGTCGCCGCTGGTCAACCCCAGGCGTGCCGCGTCCGCCGTATGGATCAGGACCGGGTTGCGGTGCGAGATCTCGGCGAGCCATTTCGCGTTTCCCGTTCGCGTGTGGGTCATCGTCGGCAGGCGGAAGGTCGGCAACAGGACGAACTCCCCGCGGTCCGCGTCGATGTTATCCGGGTGAACGTGGCTCTTGATGTAGCCGGGCACGGCCGCCTCCGGCCATTTCCACTCCTTCAGCGTTCGGCTGAACAGCTCGAGGCGGCCTGACGGCGTGCCGAACCCCCGCCGCGGCACGCCATCGACCATCACCCCCAGCACCGCGCCGTCCTTGCGGATCACCGCGCTGACCGGATCGACCTCGGCGCCGGCGACCGCCTCGGGCGAAAGAATCGTCTCGTGCAGATCGAATACATCCCGTTTCACCTCGAAGGCCCCGAACCGTCTCATGTACTCGAGGGGGTCGAGGTTCTTCTCGGCCGCGGCCTCCGGAAGGCCCGGCACGGAGTGCTCGAACATCCACCGGTAGTACTCATCGATGGACAGCCTCTGTCCGGGACGGTACGGTGATTCGAACCACTTGCGGATGCCGAGCGAGCCCTTCGGGTCGATCCGCCAGGACAGCTCGATCCAGAACTCGTCCTCCTCCCAGACCTCGCCCGGATTCGTCTCGTAGGTGTACCGGGTCCTCTCGCCCGCCCGGCGGCTGGCCGTGCGCAGGACCGGCTGGCGAAACGAGATCCAGGCGCCGGCGTGCGTCTCCTGGCTCTGCACGTCGTGTCGCTCGCCGGCGTGCCCCATCGGAAGAACGTAATCGGCGAAGATGGCGGTCTCGTTCCAGGTCGGTGTCAGCGCCACGTGGCAACCGATCTTGGATTCGTCCGAGAGGACCTCCACCCAGGTGAATCCGTCGGGATTGGTCCAGACTGGGTTGTAAACCCGCGTGAAGTAAACCGACAGCCGCCCGCGGCCTTCCTTGAGAAAATGCGGCAGAAGGAACGACATCTCGTAGTGCGCCAGCGGCCACTCGCGCGGAAACAGCAGGTCGTTCCAGAACCGCTGAGCGGGCGGCTCGGCAAAGGGTCGCGGCGCGAACTTGTTCCAGTCCGCCGGCGACGTCCCCCCGCGCGAGCCGACCGCGCCGGCGAGCACGCTGACGAACTCCAGCGCGCGGGCCACCTGCCACCCGCCCAGGTGGCCCGACGCGGCCCCGCGCCACACGTGGGCGGCGAAGGCCGAACCGGCTCGCCCTATCTCGTGGGCGATCTCGACGATGGTGCCCGCCGGGACTCCGCTTTCGGCCTCGGCGAACCGGGGGGTGAATCGCTCATAGACACCGCGGAGCTTTTCGATGAAAAGGTCGAAATCGATGGGGTCGTCCGGGTACTCCTCGCGCAGGAACTCCTCCCAGTTCACCCAGCGCCGGACGAACTCCCGATCGAACAACGCCTCCCTGATCAGGATGCGCGCGATGGCCAGCAACACGGCCGCCTCGCTCCCCGGCCGGGTGGGCAGCCAGTAATCGGCCATGGTGGCGGTGTTGGAAAGACGCGGATCCATCACCGCGAGTCGCGCGCCACGCATCTTGGCCTCCATGATGCGCTGCGCGTGCGGATTGAAGTAATGCCCCGTCTCCAGGTGCGCAGAAAGCAGCAGGATGAACCTCGCGTGGGCGTGGTCGGGCGAGGGCCGATCCGAGCCGGTCCACAACTGGTACCCGAGCCGGGCCGAGGCCGAGCAGACGTTCGTATGGCTGTTGTGACCATCGATGCCCCAGCCCTTCAGGACGCGCTCCATGTACCCCTCATGGCCGGGACGCCCCACGTGGTACATGACCTCGCCGCGCCGGTCCTTCTCGATCGACTCGCGGATGCGCCCCGCGATCTCCTCGAGCGCCGTCTCCCACGAGATGCGCTCCCACCGGCCCTCCCCGCGCCGGCCGGCGCGGCGCAGTGGATAAAGGATCCGCTCGGGATCGTCGATCTGGTTGATGGTCGCCGGACCCTTGGCGCAGTTGCGCCCTCGACTGCCCGGGTGCAGCGGGTTCCCCTCGAAGCGTCGTATGCGGCGAGACTCCTTGTCGACGTAGGCGAGAAGACCGCACGCCGCCTCGCAGTTGAAGCAAACCGTCGGGACCACGGTGTAGGTCCTCTTCACCCGCCGGGGCCAGGCCCGCGCATCGAACTCCTCCCAGTTGCCCCACCGGTCCGCGTCCGGATAGGCCGCCAGCGGCCCGCGCGGCCGCATCGGTGCGACGGGAGGCACCGGCCGGCCGGAGATGCGGCGGAAGAAACGCTCGACCAGCCCGATCCTGAATCCGCTCTTCATGACAGCGCCACCGATTGTCCGGCCCGCACGAAGAGGTGCTCGTAGCAGCCGAGGCCGGCGAGCACGGCGAGCGCCGCGGCCGAAGCCGCCACCGGATGAACCGAGAACAGCATCACGAAGGGGATCGCGTGTCCCGCGAGCCCCACTCCGCCCGCCAGCAAACCGCGGCGCCCGGCCGACCGGGCCCACCGCGCGGCCGCGGTCGCATCCCTCGTCGGGTGCGCGGCGTAAAGTTCCGCCAGGATCAGACCGGCGTTCAGGACGAGCGCGCGCTGGAGCCAGGCCGCCATCCCGGCGAAGACCTGGGCGGACACCGGCGGGCCCCACGAGCAGATCAACAGGGTCACGGACAGTCCCGCCACAATCGCCTGCACGAGCAGATGCAACGGCAGCAGGGGACTCTGCCACAGGTCCCGTCCCTTCGACTGCCAGAACAGGAAAGCGGTGTAGACGGCGGCCGAGGCGGCGAGCACGACGGTGACGGGAACCAGCACCGTCACCAGTCCCGCCGCCAGGAACCACTCGGCCAGCCCCAGCGCGACGACGCCGGCACCGAAACCCAGCAGGATGTACGAGCCGCGGGTGAGCCACGACCGCCACTGCGGTCTGGTGAGAACCCACAGGAACCGTTCGGGACGTTTCAGGTCGCCCACGAGCAAGGCGCCCGTCAACAGCAGGAAGAGGAACGAGACGGCGATGACGGCCAGCCGCAGACCCCGATCGTGGGTCGGAGTGGTCCAGCCCCGGATGAAGGGGACCATCAGCAGGCACCCCGCGGCGATCGACTTGGTCCACAGGTAGGCCGAGACTTTCCATCCCCACGAGTCGCGGTGCGTCTGGCCGGTGTCGTAAACGCGCCAAGCGTCGCCGCCTCTCCCGACGGCTCCGGGGATC
>JBHHZI010000236.1:0-3712 GCA_046757965.1 Acidobacteriota bacterium
CCCGATCAACTGCGTCGCGGTCTGAACCTCCCCGGTGATCCGGTTGTGGTCGAGAGGAGCGGTCACCTACAGGGCGAGGACCACCTCGAGGCGGTACCCGGTCGCCGGGTCGATCCCGGTCAGGTCGAAGCCGGTGAAGGTCCCGCGCTTGGCGGCGCCGGTCCACACACCGACCGCCACGGTGCCGTTCGGACCGGCCGCATCGTCGTGGGCCAGCGCCTGCTGCTGGAACTTGTTCGGGCCGCTGCCACTCGCCGTGGCCCAGAGGTCCGGTGCCTGGGGAAACGCGGGCACGGAGCCGGCGGACAGCACGATGCTGACCCAGGCGCTGAGGAGGAAGAAACGGGCTGCCGGCATCCGTACCATGCCCGTTCTACCGTGCAGTGTTCATGCCATGCCACCTTTCAGTTTCCGCACAGCTCGCCAACGGCGCGCCGGCCGGCGGCAACATCCCGGCCGGGCGCGCCCAACCTGCCATCACGACACGACTTGCAGCGGTTGCGGCGTGGCAGCCGGTGGCCGTCGTCCCGGGTCGTTGGCTCTCCAGAACCGGGTCCTGCGCCACCCGGAGGCCCCGACCCTGTCCAGCCGATGAACACGCTCCGGAGACACGTGTCCACGATCTGAACAGGATCGGCTGGCTGTCATCGAACTGAACAGCACGTCTCGCCGGGCGTATCGCCCAGACTCAGGTATCGCTCACCGCGATCCGGCAGGACGGTGACCACCGTATGTCCCGGCCCGAGGCGAGCCGCCTCCTGGCGCGCGGCGAGGACGTTGGCGCCGGAGGAGATGCCGACCAGCAGGCCTTCCTCGATGCACAGGCGGCGCGCCATGGCCCGCGCGTCCGCCGTGCGGATGCGCACGACCTCGTCGATCTCGTCGACACGGACCAGTTCGGGAATGAAGCCGTCAGCCAGACCCTGGATCCCATGCTCGCCGGGCCGGTCGCCGGACAGCACGGCCGACTCATCAGGCTCCACGGCCACCCTCCGCGCCGTCAGGCCCGCGTGGCGCAGGGCCCGTCCGACACCCATCAGGGTGCCCCCGGTGCCCACCCCCATGACGAAGGCATCCAGACGTCCGCCCGTCTGCTGGATGATCTCCGGCCCGGTCGTCTGCTCGTGGCAGGCGGCGTTGTCCGGGTTGGAGAACTGACCGGGCAGAAAGATGTGGGCATCGCGGCGGGCGAGCTCGACGGTGCGCTCCACGGCAGCCTGGATGTTGCGCAACTCGTCGAGCAGATGCAGCTCGGCACCGAACGATTCGATCATGCGGCGCCGCTCGCAGCTCACACTCGCCGGCATCAGAATGACCACGCGATACCCCATCACCGCACCCACCATCGACAGTCCGATGCCGGTGTTGCCGCTGGTCACCTCCAGGATGGTGCTATCGGGCCGCAGGTCGCCCCGGCGCTCGGCTCCTTCGAGAATCGCCCGGGCGATGCGGTCCTTGATGCTGCCACCAGGGTTGAGGAATTCCGCCTTCGCCAGGATCTCGCATCCGGTCTCGTCGCTGGCCTTCTTCAGCTTCACGAGAGGGGTGTTGCCGATCGAGTCGAGCACACCGGAGGCGGTCAGGCAGACAGGAACGGGACGAGGACACGCGACCAGACGGGCCCCCGCATCAGGTTCGGCCTTGCTATGGCTCATGATTTCTTCCCCCGCGCCGGACCGGGCGCAGACTGCGGAAGGAACCGATGCAAGAAGCCTGCCCCGCCGCACCGTCCGGCTCGACCCGCGCTAGAGACGTGCGAGAGACGTACCGGTCGTGATCGAGACGCGGAGAATGCCCCACCCTCCTTTCCACCGGGTGATTTCACCCAGACCGGGCGAGCCGCCCGGACGACGGTCTATGCTCCATCGTCCTGATGACCTCCCCCCCTGCCAGCTTCGGTCGCATTCTGCGCTTCTGGAGTCCCCTCGCGTCCACCTGGTTGATGATGTCGGTGGAGGGGCCGTTCCTGGCGGCGCTCATCGCCCGGCTGGCCGACCCGAAGGAGAACCTGGCGGCGTACGGCGTCGCCTTCGCCGTCGCCATCATCGTCGAATCGCCGGTCATCATGATGCTCAGCGCCTCGACGGCCCTGGTGGAGAACAGGGACTCGTTCCGCAAGGTCCGACACTTCACCTACGCGCTCAACCTCGTGATCACGGCGGTGATGCTCCTGCTCCTGCTGACCCCGCTGTGGCGCCTCATCGCCCGCGACCTCATCGGCCTGCCGGCCGGCGTGACCGATCTGACCCAGGGGTCGTTGCTCCTGATGATCCCGTGGCCGGCCGCCATCGGCTACCGCCGCTTCTTTCAGGGCCTGCTGATCCGGCACGGGCTCCCGCGGCGTGTCGCCTACGGCACCATCATCCGGGTCACCGCCATGGGCACGACCGCGCTGCTCCTGTTCCGCACCGTCGAGGCCCCCGGAGCATGGCTGGCAGCGGTCGCCCTCTCCACCGGTGTGTCGATCGAGGCGATCGCCAGCCGGCTGATGACCGCCTCGGTGCTGCGCCGGCTGCGCCGCGATCAGATCCGTCCCCTCTCCGGCGCCGCTCCCCTGTCCTACCGGCGCATCGTCCGGTTCTACTATCCGCTGGCCCTCACCTCGACCATCTCCATGGCCGCGCAGCCCATCGTGGTCTTCTTCATGGGGCGCGCCCCCGCCTCGCTCGAATCACTGGCCATCCTGCCGGTGGTGAACTCGTTCGTCTTCATCTTTCGCAGTGCCGGGCTCGCCTACCAGGAGGTGGCCATCGCCCTGCTTGCCGAGCGCCCCTCGAACCAGGCACCGGTCATCCGGTTTGCCCTGGTCCTGGCGGGGTTCGTCACCGTGTCGTTGACGACCATCGCCTTCTCGCCGCTGGCGGCCCTCTGGTTTCGCACCGTCTCCGGCCTGTCGCCGGACCTGGCGGCCTTCTCCCTGACACCGTTGCGCTTGCTGATCTTCATGCCGGCCCTGTCGGTCTTCCTGTCGCTTCAGCGCAGTCTTCTGGTCCACCGCCGCCGCACCACGGCCATCACCGGCGCCACGCTCATCGAGCTCTCCGGCATCATCGCCGTGCTGCTCGTGGCGACCGGCCCGCTCCGGATGGCCGGTGCCGTGGCGGCCGCGGTGGCCTTCATGGCCGGGCGTCTCGGCAGCAACCTGTTCCTGTTGCCACCGGCCGTGCGCGCCGCGCGGTAGTTCGACCCTGCAAGTGCAATGACGATCTCACCATCGGCAGAGCGCACTTCACCCGCGGATCCTGCCCCGCTGGGCCGTTTGCGGATGTTGCGGGGAGCGGCCTGTTTCTTGCTAGATTCGTCACCGATGCAACCCGTGATCCGTCCATCTCCCTCCAGATCGTCCGTGCTCCTGGCCGGCCTCCTGCTCGCGGGCCTGCCGGGCCCGGCGGCGCGTGTCCAGGCCGGCCCGACACCCGATTCCGCGGTCACCTTCACCGACACCTGCCACTTCTCGGTCGTTGCCCGCCGGCTGATGTTCATGGCCCGCCGGCACGTCGCGGCGAGTGTCGAGGTGAGCGGGCTGGTCGGCACGGCCCGCTTCGATCTCGACCAGCCACTGAGGGCACGGATGGGCATCCGCCGCATCGACTTCGCCCTGCGCGTGGAGGATGAGAACGGCGTTCTCATCGATCACCTCGCGGACACCGTGTCGGACGGCATGCAGTCCTTGACCCTGCCCCTGCGCTTTCCGGCCGCGGGCCGCTACCGG
>JBHHZI010000237.1:0-3636 GCA_046757965.1 Acidobacteriota bacterium
AACGAGGCAAACGCCGCGAAGTGGGCCGTGCGGGCGGAGGCGTCCGCGGACAGTCCGGCGTCGATGGAGTCGCGCGCATGATCGACCTGGGCCTGCAGATAGGCACGAAACCGGGTCACGGTGCTCGTGTCACCGGGAGCGAAGTGCCCCGGCACGACGTGGGCCGGCGCGAGCTTCTCCAGGTCTGAGAGCACGCCGAGCCAGGAGAGGGTGTCGCCCTCGCCCATGGAGGGGCAGGAACCGTTCATCAGGATGTCGCCGGTGACCAGGACACTCTCGTCCGGGGACCAGACCACCAGATCCCCACGGGTATGGGCGAGGCCGGGATGAAAGACCTCGACGGTCAGCCCTCCCAGGTCGATGCGGGCATCGTCGGGGCCGAGCGGCCTCGGCAGCGCCGGGCGACAGTCCGAAAGCGCCGTGGCTTCCTCCGGAGAGGGTGCGCGGGACGCCAGCGACGCGCGGGCCATCGCGCCGTTCTCTGCCAGTGCCCGGCGGGTGAGGGGATGGGCGACGATATCGAGGTCCGGCAGGCCGAGACAGGTGATGCCCAGGCTGTGGTCGGGATGCCAGTGGGTGAGCACCACGCGACGGATGGGTCGATCGGTGACGGAATGGACGGCGGCCAGGAAGGCGCTTGCCACCGCCGGTGTCAGTCCCGGGTCGACGATGAGCGCGGCATGGTCGCCGACGAACAGCGCGCCGTTGGACGAGCGCTCGTCTTCCGCGACGAACGCCCAGGCTCTCGCGGTCAACTGGACGAGGCCGGTGGCCGGCTCGCTGGCGGCGACTCTGTCGGCCCGGCCGGCAGCGGAGGCCGTGACGAGCAGCAGGGCTGCCACGCACGACGCCGCGGCCAGCGTTATTCCTGAACGATGCCGCATGAAGCACTCCTTCTCGTCCGGGATCGGTTCGTGCGCCCCCACACCCGGCGCCATCATACCGGATGCGACAGGCGGGTGAGCCGCTGGACTGCGGACGGAGAATCCGCGCGGCATCGGCAAGAAACTGGTTTCGTGATCTCCATTGCCGACGTATACTGCGAGCGTCCGGCTTAATTGACGGGTTGGCCGGGCGTGGAGGACGTGCCAAAGGATCTCACATGATGGCGCAGGGAGGAGGGGTCATGCGATCTTTTTCGGAACACGGTCGGTCGAGGGGGAGACGGCACGCAGGGCTGGCGATGATCGGTGTGCTGATCCTGGCCTTGCCGTTGACGGCGCTCGCTGCCGACGGACCGGGCACATCTCGCTCCCTGAATCCTGACAGCGGCCAGCAGAGCCGCTCCACCCGCGGGCGGGTGAACGACGTCGGTGACTCCACCCTGCACAGGCCGCGGCTGACCGCCGCCGGCGGCCTTCGCGCCAGCCTGTGCGATGAATCGCGCGGCAAGCGGGTGAGCCGCGGCCGCGTCGCCTGCGCGGATGTCGAGATCGCGTTCGTGCGCGTGTCCGATCAAGGAGCCGGGTCGGACGGCGACGGCATCCCGGACGACGGCGAAGATGTCCGCCTGGACATCGTCGTGGTGAACCGCACGGAGGATGCGGCCGGCCAGCCGGTGGACCTCGATGGCGTGACGCTGACGCTGCGCTCCTCCGACCCGGATGTCGGCTGCCTGGTGGATGCGCGCTCGCGCTACGGTCATCTCCCGTTCGGACAGGCGGTGGGGAACGACCCGGCCGATCCGTTCCGCTTCGTGGTCGGGAACGTCGGGCGCACCAGCGCTCAGCAGGTCCTGCAGGCGCACCTCGACCTGGGCATCCGGGCTCACTTCACCGACAGCGCGGGGACCAGACGGCAGGTTCTTGGCCTGTCGGTCCCCCGACCGATCGATCTCGATCTGGATCTCGACGTGCTCGGAGCCTCTCCGGTGGCAGGTGATGCGGCCTGCCAGGGCGGCACGCTGTCCGGGGCCATCTGCGACACGTCCGCCGACTGTCCCGGCGGTGTCTGCACGCTGTTGCCGGCAACGCTGCAGCCGGCCGGAGGGTCGCCTCTGGCCGGCCGCGTCGGTTTCTTCGAGGGGTTCGAGGGCGCAGAGCGCGAAGGAGGACGGGCGAAGGCCGGCGGTCCGATTCCCGAGACCCGCTTCGAGCATCTACCCGGGTTGAATGCGGGTGGCGGCTTCCTGGAACGGTTCGTGCGGGATACCCTCGGCCGGGGAGTGCTCGAGGGTCTGTCGCCGGGGTCGTTGCCCGGGACCTTCCCGGACATTCCGGAAGGCTCCTCGGCCGTGGATGGGTCCCGCTGTCAGTTCAACGATCCCCAGGGACCGAATCCCACCGGACGGAATGAGTCCCAGTGCCGGGAGTGGGACGGGTCCGACTGGAAGGTTACCGGCAGCAAGGCGTTCACGGGCGCCCGGGCGCTGCGCTGCGGGGTGTTTTCTGATGTCGGTCTGGATACCTACCACACCAATCAGCTCTCGGCAGCGTTCACGCCCCCGATCCATGTCGGCTTCGGCGGCGGCGCACTGCTCAGCATCGAGCAGATCGTCTCCCTGGCCGATGACCGGACCTTCTTCATTCCGCCGGGCGGTGCCGCCGACCGGGCGTACGTGCAGGTGGTGGAGGTGGACCCGGACACCGGCATCCCGCTGCGTGGCTGGGAGAAGCTGACGGCGTTCCAGAACGGCTACCGGAACCAGGGAGTGGGCCCGTTCTTCATCAACTGCATGTTCGATCCGTACGATGACCTGTTCCTCAGGCCGGGCATCAACTCCGGTGCATCGGGGTCCGGGCCGGCGACGCCGGGCACGGTCATCATCCCCCCGTCGCCCACCACCGAGAATGTTTCCAGCGAGGACGATTACTTCGACCCGAACGACCCGATGCGCCAGTTCGGTCCGTCCAGCGGCTGTTTCCCGGCGTTCGTCTTCGCCGCCATGGGCTCCTACAACGGCCTCGACCCGGCAGACGCCGGCCGTGAGGAGATTCCGGGACAGCCGGGAGAAACAGGCGCCGGCACCTGGGTCAACTCGATCTTCAGCCTGGATGCCTATGCCGGCCGGACCATTCGCATCCGCTTCGTGCTCACCGGTATCGCCATCAGCCCCGGCGCCTCATGGGCGTCCCTGTTCGGCAACGATCTCACCGGCGTGCGCGGCTGGAATCTCGATGACGTGACGGTCTCCGGGGTGACCGATGGCCCGGCCACCCTGGTGCCGGACCTGCGCGATCCCGGTCCGGGTCTGTGCACGAGCCTGATGCCGTAGACGTCGGGCCGACTCCTCTGCCGTCAGTCGGTGTAGCCGAGGGCCCGCAGGCGGCGGCGGGCGGCCTCGGAGAGCGTCGCATGCGGGCCGGTGGGCGAGCGCACATGGCGGATGTGCACGCCTGCAGGCGTGCTGCGCAAGGGTTCCGGGAGGGCGGCCAGCCGGTCATCGGCGGGGTCGAGCCGCACGGGACGGCCCTCCGGGAGCGGACTGCCGTCAGCCAGGTAGATGGCAGCCGGCCGGTCGGTCCGGTCCAGGGTCAGTTCGAAGGTGACCGGCGCGTCCGGCGGCATCGTGTCGAAGCGCACCTCGCCGAGCATTTCCGACACGCTGACGTCGAAGGTCAGGGAGGTCTCCGCCTCGTTGACCGTGAAGTCGGCAAACCGCGCCACCTGGGACCCGGGAAACCGCCCGAGATTCCA
>JBHHZI010000238.1:0-3606 GCA_046757965.1 Acidobacteriota bacterium
GTCGGGCCACCGACGTGATCGACACGACGCATTTCCTGGAACGCGCGTTTCCGGACTGGTTCCGGGGGGCCGTCCACGCGGGTCCCTCGTGCGCCCGGATTTTGCTGGTGGACGACTCCCCCTTCTTCCGCAACCTCCTGGGCCCCATCCTGCAGTCGGCCGGTTACGAGGTCTCCACCGCGCCCGACGGCGCGCAGGCCCTGGGCCGGCTCGAGCGGGGCGAGCGATTCGACCTCGTTCTGAGCGACATCGAGATGCCCGTCATGGACGGTTTCGATCTGGCCACGCGCATCAAGGCGCACCCCCACTGGTGCGACATCCCGCTGCTGGCGCTCACCTCCCGCGGCAGTCCGGAGGACCGGCAGCGGGGCCTGGAGATCGGGTACGCGGAGTACCTGGTCAAGTTCGACCGCAACGCGGTCCTCGCCGCGGTGGCCGAGCACGTCAACGGCAACAACGGAGGGATGGACGCATGAGAGACGCCAACGGACGCCGGGACCTGAACGGGTCCGCGGGGGAGCCCGCTCGGATCGCCGGCGATGGCGAGACCGAAGAGTTCGTGTCGTTCTGGGTGGCCGGCCAGCTGCTGGGGATCCCGGTCGGCATGGTTCAGGAGGTCCTGACGAGTCAGAAGATCGCGCCTGTCCCGCTGGCCCCCCGGGAGGTCGCCGGCCTGCTGAACCTTCGCGGCCAGATCGTCACCGCCGTGGACCTGCGGGCCCGCCTGGGGCTGGACCCCCTGGCCGACGGCGAGGAGCCGATGAACGTCGTCGTCCTGGACCAGGACGAGCTGTTCAGCCTTCTGGTGGACGAGGTGGGGGATGTGATCACCGTGGATCGGAACCTGTTCGAGGCGCCGCCCTCCACCCTGGAGGAGCGCTGGCGCCGGGTCTGTTCCGGCGTCTACCGGCTGGAGCGCCGTCTGCTCGTCGTGATCGACGTGGGCGCCCTGCTGGCGCGACAGGCGACCGCCCCATAGGGGCAGAAAAGGAGGTATCGATGACGTCCAACGTCCAGGAAGCATCGAGCGCGCTGAAGCTCCGGTTGCTGCGCGAGTCGTTCGCGGCGGTCTCGCCCATGGCCGGCGAGCTGGCGGCGAGGTTTTACGAGACCCTGTTCGATCGGTATCCGGAGGTCCGGCCGCTGTTCGCGAACGTTCGGATGGACGAGCAGAAGAAGAAGCTCATCCGCTCCATCGCCCTGGTGATCCACAACCTGGAAAGGCCCGGGTACCTGGAGGCCTACCTGGGCGGGCTGGGGCAGATGCACGTCGCCTACGGCGTTCGCGAGGAGCACTACGCGGCCGTGGGAGAGTGCCTGCTGGCGGCCCTGGAATCGGTGGCCGGACGCGCCTGGACCGAGGAGGTCAAAGGGGCGTGGACGGACGCCTACGGCGCCATCTCGGCGCAGATGATCTCCGGCGCCCGCAGGCTCGGCTCCTGAGGCCTCAGAAGAGCAAGGGAGGAATCCATGGCAAAGCGCACGGGAAGCAACGGCGCCCCCAAGTCGGGCGCGACCTCTGTCAACCCGCCCACCAACGGAAAGGGGGAAAATCGCATGGCCAAGCGCGCGATCCCAGCCTCCGGCAGCGCGGCCGTCGCCGAGGCGGTGGACATCCTGTCGGACCCGCACGCCCTCTACACCTCGCTGGACCACCTCGGCACGAACATCTTCGTGGCCGACGCGGACCTGACTCTGGTGTTCATGAACCGGAAGGCCCGCGAGACGCTCACCGGGATGGAGGGCGTCATCCGGGAGATGTTCGGCCTGTCCGTGGACGAGCTGGTCGGCGGGTCCATCGACCGGTTCCACAAGGGCGAACTGAAGCAGCGGGTTCGGGGGATCCTCGCGGATCATAAGAACCTGCCCTACCGAACCACCATCAGCGTCGGTCCCGCGCGCCTCGACCTGAACGTGAACGGAATCACCGACGAGGGCGGCGCCCTTACCGGCTACATCGTCAACTGGGAAGACGTGACGGATCGGGAGCGCCTCGACGCCGAGGCCGCGCGCCTGCAAACCATGATGGACAACATCCCCATCAACGTCATGCTCGCCGACCGCGACCACACCCTCGTCTACATGAACCCGGCCTCCATCGAGACCCTCAAGAAGATCGAGCACCTGCTGCCGAAACCGGTCGACCAGCTGGTGGGGGAATCCATCGACATCTTCCACAAGAATCCGGAGCACCAGCGCCGGATCGTCTCGGACCCCAAGAACCTCCCCCACCGGGCCAAGATCAAGCTGGGGCCGGAGACCCTGGACCTGCTCGTCAGCGCCATCTACGACAGGGCCGGGGGTTACATCGGGCCGATGGTCACGTGGAACGTGATCACGCGGCAGGTGGAGCTCAAAGAGCGGTTCTCCACCGACGTGGGAGGCGTCGTCAGCATCGTCTCGTCCGCCGCCACCGAGCTTCAGGCCAACAGCCAGAACATGTCGGCCGCCGCGGAGGAGACCTCCCGCCAGGCCCAGGCCGTCGCTTCCGCGTCCGAGCAGATGACCCGCAACGTGCAGACGGTCTCCGCCTCCGCGGAGCAGCTGGGGTCGAGCATCGGCGAGATCTCCAAGCACGTCCAGGACGCCTCCTCGATGGCCCAGAGCGCGGTCCGAAAGGCCGATGAAACCAATGCCACGATGGCGAAGCTGGGCCAGTCGAGCCAGGAGATCGGCGACGTCGTCAAGGTGATCACCTCCATCGCGCAGCAGACAAACCTGCTCGCCCTGAACGCCACCATCGAGGCCGCCCGGGCCGGCGAGGCCGGCAAGGGGTTCGCCGTCGTGGCCAACGAGGTCAAGGAGCTGGCGCGACAGACGGCCAAGGCCACCGAGGAGATCGGCCAGAAGATCACGGGGGTCCAGGCCGACACCGAGCAGGCCGTCGCGGCCATCACGGAGATCGGTGATCTGATCGGGCAGCTCAATGAAACCTCGACGACGGTCGCCGCGGCCGTGGAAGAGCAGAATTCCGCCACCAACGAGATCTCCCGCAACGTGGCCGAGGCCGCCACCGGCGCCAGCGAGGTGAACGAGAACATCGCGAACGTGTCGAAGGTGGCCGAGGAATCGGGCAAGACGGCCGAGGAGATCAAGACCGCGTCGACGCAGCTCGCGGCCGAATCGGAGAAGCTGAACGCGGCGGTACAGGCGTTCCTGGAAGACATGGAATAGCCGGTGCCCGCAGTGATGGCCGGGCGTTCGCGGCATCGCGGCCCCGAACGCGCGCGCGCCCGGCCTCCCTTTCTCGTCCGCGGCCGCGCCGACGGCCGATTCGCCTGGCCTTGGATGAATTCAGACGCGACAACACCCACGGTCGTCGTCGTGGCGGCCGGTGAGAGCCGCGACCGGCTGCGCGCGTGGCTCCCGGAGTGGGGCTTCACCGCCTGCCCGCCGGCCGGTTCGTCCCCCGGGGAAGACCTGTGGCGGGCGAAGGACGTGCGCGTCGCCCTGACGGAGGCGATCCCGGCGGCCGGCGCCGCCCCCGCGTACCGGCTCGTGGCCGTCGGGGGAACGGGCTCGACGGAGGGACCCGGGGCCCCGGAGGGCGCCGACGACCTTCTCCCGGTCCCGCTGGACCCCCTCGTGGCGCGGGCGCGAATCCTC
>JBHHZI010000239.1:0-3577 GCA_046757965.1 Acidobacteriota bacterium
AGCGCCTGGCGCAGCTCATCGACGCCGTCCCCGGTGACCGCCGAGACCGGCACGATCGGAGCGCGTTCCAGGAACGATCCCGCCACCCAGTCCTGCACCTCCTCGCGGACGACATCCACCAGCTCCTCATCCACCAGGTCGATCTTCGTGAGGGCGATCACACCGGTGGTGACGCCGAGAAGCCGACAGATATCGAAGTGCTCCCGGGTCTGCGGCTTGATCGATTCGTCGGCCGCGATGACGACCAGCACGGCGTCCACACCCCCGGCTCCTGCCAGCATGGTCCGGACGAACCGCTCATGACCCGGGACATCCACGACACCCACGGTCCGTCCGCCGCCTAGATCGAGCGGCGCGAACCCCAGCTCGATGGTGATGCCGCGTCGCTGCTCCTCGACGAGGCGGTCCGTGTCCACCCCCGTGAGCGCCCGGACCAGGGCGGTCTTGCCATGGTCGATGTGTCCGGCGGTGCCGAGGACGCGATGAATCATCGGCGCGAAGCGGGCAACAGGCGTGAACGGTCAGCCGACACCAAGGCGGACGAGTTCCTCCTCGTAGTACTTACGAAAGAGGATCTCCCACTCCGGACTGCCGTCCGGGATGGTGCGCTTCTGTGCGGATATCTTGCGCCGGGCCCGTTCCTCGATCTCCTCATCCCGCCGCAACTCCTCCCGCAGGACCATGAGAAGGCGGTTGCGAACGGTGTTCGGAACCCCCTCGATGACCACGTCCTCGGCACCCTGCAGCGCCGCCAGGAGAACATGGGACAGGTGAACCGTCTTCTCGTGGGTCAGCTTCATGATGACGGTTCCGTGCTCAGAGAATGAGGTTGCGATCGCGAACCAGCTTGGCCTTGATCTTCTTGAATATCTCGTGGTGCTCGACGTTCGCCCGGTCCATCTCGTTCACGTGCTGCCGGAGGATCTCGCGAACCTCGTCGTTGAGCCGGTCCTCGACCATGAGATCCTCGGTCAGCGCGCCGGCAAGCAGACTCTGCATGCCGGCGCGATCCCGCCCGGAGGCGAGACCTTCCGAGATGACGGCAGCGGCCAGGCGCCCGGCAATCCGTTCAATCAGCTCGCGGCGCAGCTTCACCGGGACCTCCCGGGCGCCAGTGTACCACAGGCCTCGCACCGGACTGCTGGCGCGCTCGCGCCGCATGAATGGCCCGGTCCAGTTCGTCCAGGCCGAACGGCTTGCGGAGGCAGGTCAGCCCGGCACGTTCCAAAAACTGGCGAAACTCGGGCGTCAGGACGTCCCCCGACATGAAGACGAATCGACCGGCGAGATGGGGAAGGCTGCGCGCCGCTTCATCGAACAGCGCCCGACCGGACAGGACCGGCATCCGCAGATCGGACAGGATCAGATCGACCGGCTGCCCGCGCAGGAAGTCCAGGGCCTCCGCGCCGTCGCCTGCACTGTGGACATCATGGCCGGCGGCGGCCAGCGCCTCGCAGAGCAACTGACGAAAGCTCGCCTCATCGTCGACGATGAGCAGTCGAAGAGGCTCCGTCGACGCAGAGGGCGACTGCGCCGCGACCGGTCGCACCGTGGCCTCGCGGACCGCAGGCAGATCGAGCACGAAGGACGCGCCGTCTCCGCTCCCGGGTTCGAGACGGAGCTGCCCCCCATGCTCGCGCAGGATCCGCGCGGCCAGGGGAAGCCCCAGGCCGGTGCCAATACCCGGCTCCTTCGTGGTGAAGAACGGCTCGAAGACATGAGCCCGATGCTCCCGGGGAATGCCCGGACCACTATCGGTGACATGCACCCGGACACGCCCCGAGGACGAGCTGGCCTCGAGGCGGAGATCACGAGGCCCCGTATGGGCACGCAGCGCGTGGTGAGCGTTGGCCACCAGGTTCACCAGGACCTGCTGCAGCCGGTGTCGGTCCCCCGCGGCCGCGGGGAGATGAGGGACCGGCTTCCACGACAGGTCGATGCCGTCCACGCGCAGCCGGTAGGCGAACAGGCCAAGAACGTCGTCGATGAGATCGTTCATGTTCAGGGGCACGATCTCCGGCGGACGGTCGCGCGCCACATCGAGCAGATTCCGCACGATGCGCCGGCACCGCTCGGCTTCGCGGCCGATCATGTCGAACCGCTGCCGCATGTCCGCCCCGGCCGGCTGCCGGCCCAGAAGCTGCGCGTAACCGATCACCGTGGAGAGTGGATTGTTGAGCTCATGAGCGACTCCGGACAGCATCTCCCCCAGGGCCGACAGCTTCTCGGTCTGGCGCGCCTGTTCCTCCCGGGCCCTGTCGACGCTGACATCCTCCATGATGACCGTGCCGCGACCACCCGCCGGGCCGGAAACGTGACGCATCAGGTAGGTTCTCTGATCCAGGCGGCTGCACAGCTCGACGGTCGCGTCCCCGGCGATGAAATCCGGGTGCAGTCCCAGGTCGGCCAGGGTGAGATCGAGGACCGGCCGGCGCTCTCCGCTCATCGATCCGAGAAGGCGCTCTCCGGCCGCATTCACCCGGCACAGCCGCCCGTCCCGGTCGATCTGCAGCACACCGCATGGGACGGTATCGAGGAGAGCGGTCTCGCGCGCCCGGGCCATGCGCCGATCCGTCGCCACCCGCTCCAGGACCACGGCGCACTGCTGGGCCATGCCGCTGACGAGGCGCCGGATCCGCTCGGGCACCGGGCCAGGATCGGTTCGCAGGATGACCAGCAGGCCGGCCGCGCGGCCCCGCAATCCGATGGGAAGGAACCATGGCTCCCCGGCCGGCGGCATGGCACGTCGAGGAGCCGGGGCCGGCCACGTCAGCGGCCCGGCGGGAAGGCCATGCGTCGACGCGCCCGCCGCCAGGGCCGCCTCGAGCCGCTCCCGCGCCGTCGCGTCGAGGGTCTGTCCGCCGGCGACCAGAACGTCCTCCGGGGACGGACCCGGGACCAGGACCAGCGTCCGCCACGGGCACAGCCGGGCCAGGCTCTCCCCCAGCGCGGTGAACAGCTCCCGGGCCTCGATCACGCCGGCGAGGCGGCGTGAAAACGACAGCAGTTCTCCGATCTCGCTGTCGTCCGGAGGCGCGGGCGGTTCGGCTCCGTGCACCGCCGCGGCGGCGCCGACGAGCCGACAGAAGCGCCGGGCCTGGCGGCCGAAAGGTCGCGCGGCCCGGCGAACCAGAACGGCCACCGGGGCGCCGGGTGCCATCCTTGACAGGAGGGCCCGGCGGTACACGGTCTGCTGCAACCACTCCGTCCACGGCGCCAGATCCCCGCCGTCGACGTCGAGCCATTCGATCCCCACCGGCCGCCGCCGGGCCGAGGATCTCTCCGCTGCCGCACCCGCAGCCACGCGGTCGATCCCCTGGTCGAGCACCTCGACATGTCGGGCCGCCACCCGGGCAAGGAACACGCCATCGGCACCCACGCCATCGGTGAGAGCCGTCACGGCGGGATCGGACAGGCGCCGACCGCCGGGAACGAACGCCCCGAGCAGGCCGATGCTGGAGTCATCCAGGATGGGGCCGCGGTGTCCGCGGTCCCGCGAGAAACAAGCCGCTGCCAGCATAGCGGTCGAGTCTAGGCCCGCCCCGCCGGCCGTCAAGCGAGGCGGTCGCTTCTCAGT
>JBHHZI010000240.1:0-3567 GCA_046757965.1 Acidobacteriota bacterium
GGCGGTGTCGCCCTCGTCCAGGCGCACCGCGTGGTGGACGCTGAAACCCGAGTGATTCCAAGAATGCACCCGGTCCGGACCCGGTTCGGATCACGGTGACGCACCCCTGCCATTCCCTCAGCGGCAGGGAGGTCGAGTTCCTCCAGGGACCAAGGACCTGCAGCGACCGGACGGTGCTGGTGGAACTGCCCGGCGGTGAGCGTCGTCAGCTGCCCAGGGCCTGGACGTCGCTGGCGGAACCGGATCCCTACACGATTCTCTCGGCACCGCCTCGTCTGAGGCTCGAAGCGATGCGCGAGCTGGTGGATTGGGTTTGCTGCCGACAGGCCACCGACTCGACACCAGAGACGCCGAAGCGGTCCGACGGTGGATTTGACGTGAGGGGTCTGGCATGTTAGACAACACACCCGACGATGGCCGCCGACCGCAGAGCAAGCCCGGCCTCCTTGAGACGCCAACGCGCCCGGCTGGCCAGCCGCATGCCCGACCCCCAGCGCATGCTGCGGGGCAGTCTCGTCGAGCGCTACAAGAAGTGCGGCAAGCCGGGGTGCCACTGCGCCGAAGACAAGGGGCACGGTCCGGCCTGGTATCTGTCGGTGACCCTGGGACCGGGCCAGACGCGATCCTACTACGTCTCGGCCGGGCAGAAGAAGCTCGTGGCGCGGTACCTGGGCAACTACCGGAAGTTGCGGGAGTTGGCGGAGCAGATCACGGCCATCAACCGCCAGTTGCTTCAGCAGGGTGTCCTCGAGGAAGGCCGCTGAGAAGCCGGCGATGCGGAACCTGGCCGAGGAACGATCGTCAGTCACCGAGCGCGTGGACCTTGGCAAGACCTGGCCGCCGCTTCGCCGGGTACTTGTCTCGATGCTCCTGGACGCGTTAGTCACGGAGGACGCGGATGCGTGGTCACGACAAGATTCGACGGCAGCACCAGGCACGGAAGGCCTGTGTGTACGTGCGGCAGTCGTCTCCGGGGCAGGTGCTGAACCACCCCGAGAGCGGCCGCCGCCAACGGCAGCTGGAGACGATGGTGGCCCGTTGGGGTTGGCCGCCATCGGGGATCGAGGTTCTGGACGAGGACCAGGGCAAGAGCGGACAGAGCGGCAGCGACCGCGAGGCGTTCAAGCGCCTGGTGGGCGAGGTGAGCGTGGGCGAGGTGGGGATCGTCGTCGGCCTGGAGGTCTCGCGGCTGGCCCGCAACAACGCCGATTGGTTCCCGCTGATCGAGATGTGTTCCCTGACCCACACGCTGGTCGCAGATGAGGAAGGCATCTATGACCCCAACGACCCAAACGATCGCCTGGTCTTGGGCGTCAAGGGCACTTTGTCGGAGGCCGAAGTGGTGCGGATCAGGGCGCGGCTCCATGGCGCGCGCTGGAGCTTGGCGCAGCGGGGAGAGCTTCGCCGCAAGATCCCCACCGGCTATGCGTGGGACGAGCGAGGCCGCGTGGTCCTGGATCCCGACGAGCGGGTGCGATCGGCGATTCGCGACTTGTTCGCGAGGTTTGAGCAGATCGGCTCGGCCTGTGGCGTGGTCCGAAGCTACGCCCGGGATGGGCTGCTCTTCCCGGGCCGGGACTTCCGGAGCCGCTGGGACGGGCCGGTTCGATGGCGGGCGCTGGGGATCCGCCAGGCCAATCGGATCCTTCACAATCCGTTCTACGCGGGTGTCTACTTCTATGGTGAGCGTCGAGCCGTCACGATTCTGGACCCGCAGACGAGGAGTCGAAAGACCGTGGTGCGACACCAGCCGCGGGAGGACTGGGAGGTCTTCCTCCCGGAGGCTCATCCCGGTTACATTACCTACCGGCAGTTCCTTGGGAATCAGGAGCGGCTGAGGAACAACTGCCCCCAGAAGCAAGGACCTGGTGCGGTGCGATCGGGAGCGGCGCTGTTGCAGGGGATCGTGTACTGCAGCCGATGTGACCGGCGGTTGCACGTGCGGTACCAGGGTGGCCGCCCGCATCCGGTCTACATCTGCGCCCGGCTGACGAGCATCGGCCGGCACGTCTACTGCATGAGCGTGCCGGTGCAGCGGGTGGACCGCTGGGTGGAGCAGCAGGTGCTGGAGGCCGTCGGGCCGCTGGGTCTGGAGGCGGCGCTGGAGGCCGTGGCCGAGCTTCAGCGGCGCTCGGAGCAGCTGAAGCGGCAGTGGCAGCATCGCCTCGAGCAGGCCGAGTACGAAGCGGCGCTGGCGCGGCGGCGCTACGAGGCGGTGGACCCCGACAACCGTCTGGTGGCGGCGAACCTGGAGGGCGAGTGGGAAGAGAAGCTGCGGTCAGTCGAAGAGCTGCGCCAGGAGTACGCCGGGCGGGCGGCCAGGCCGCCGATGCGGATCAGCGACGAGGATCGCCAGCGCTTGCGGCAGCTCGCGCAGGACCTGCCGGGACTCTGGCATGCCGAGACCACCAAGCCCTCGGACCGGGCAAGGCTGGTGCGGATCCTGATCCGGGACGTCTGGCTCTCCCAGGAGGATGAGCCTCGTCGCACCCGGGTGCGGATCCACTGGCAGACGGGGGCCGTGACCGAGGGACTTGTGGCGAGACCGCTGCCAGCGTGCGACGCCGTGAGGACACCGGAGGCCGTCGTCCAGCGGGTGCGAGAGCTGTGGGCCTCGTGCCGGTCGGCCGAGGAGATTGCCGAGCGCCTCAATCGTGAGGGCCTCAGGAGCGGGCGGAGCAAGGCCTTCACCGCGCGGCGCGTGAAGTACCTGCTTCGCTCCCGGAACATTCCGGGCCCCGGCGAGGGTCCTCAGAAATGAACGCTCGGTCCTCACTGACACGCCGAAAGGAGTGCATGCCATGAGTCGACAGAAGGGCGAGGGCAGGACCGGGTGCAGTACTGGAATCACAACCCGGAGTGGCGCCACCCGAGCATCTGCGTGACGATCGACTCGTCGATCTTGCCGCGCTTCAGAAGAAGCGCAAAGACCTTCCGCTGCCAGAGCTTTTCGAAGGGTTCGTGCTCGAGCTCGGGCAGGGGGATGAACGTGCCGTCGGAGGCGAAGGCGCCGTCGGTGACCACTGTATGAACGCAAATGTGCATCTGCGCGTCGTCATGAGCGTTCGGATCCCCGATGACCGGCTGAAGGCGTATTACCCCAAGATTCGCCAGGGGTTGACGGCCCTTTGGGGCGAGACCTGTGTCAAGTAGATTACGCCGCATGTCAAGGAGTCTTGGCCGCCACCTGTGCCAGATTCAGGCGATGAGCCTTGGTGAGGTGAGTTATCTTACGCCACGGCGATGGAGGCGGTCTAATCGACTTGACATATGCGACGCAGACCGCTACTGTTCCCCCCATGGCCGACCCTCCATCCCACAAAGCCCAGAAGCGAAGGCAGCTGCGGGAGGCGGGCCTGCTGCACCCGCAACCCCAGCGCGTCCAAGATCCGCTGTTCGAGCAGGCGCCGGAGTTCTTCGACGCCGAGGACCACCTGCAGGTCCGCTACGAGATGCTGCGCGCCCATCTTGTCGATCGTGATGCGATCAGCGCGGTCGGACAGCGTTTCGGGGTGAGTCGTCAGACGTTCTACAACCTACAGGGGAAGTTCTTGGCAGAAGGTACCG
>JBHHZI010000241.1:0-3547 GCA_046757965.1 Acidobacteriota bacterium
GCCCCATCGACGTGTAGTACTCGGTGATCAGACCGATCAGGATGCCGCCCACCGTTCCCCAGAACACGGCCCAGAAGATGTCGCCGCTGAGTGGCTGGGCATCGATGACCATCCAGGCCCCACCCAGGAACAGGGCGGCAGCGATGAATGTGGAGTAGCGCAGGGCCGCGGCCGGGTTGACGTTCTTCAGCACCGACATCGAGGCAATGCCCACCAGCGACGCCAGCAGGCCCAGGGCGGCCAGCAGCAGCGGCAGGGACATGAGCATGCTGCGCAGCAGCGTGTCCGACCCGGTGCCGGCATCACCCTGGAGTTTCCCCAGGGCCGCGTGCGCCATCGTGGCGCCGATGGCGATGGTCGCCACGATTGACCCCACATACGACTCGAAGATATCCGCGCCCATCCCCGCCACATCGCCGACGTTGTCACCGACGTTGTCCGCGATGACGCCCGGATTGCGAGGGTCATCCTCGGGGATCCCGGCCTCCACCTTGCCGACCAGATCGGCGCCGACATCCGCCGCCTTCGTGTAGATGCCTCCTCCGACGCGGGCGAACAGGGCGATGGACGACGCCCCCATCGCGAAACCGTTGATGACGCGCGCATGCTCCGGGTCCCCGTAGATCAGAAAGAACGCGCCGACTCCGATCAGTCCCAGGCTCGCCACCGTCAACCCCATCACCGTGCCGCCGGAGAAAGCCATGACCAGTGCCTTCGCCTGCCCTCCGGTGCGGGCTGCCTCGGACGTCCGGACATTCGCCCGCGTCGCCGCCTGCATCCCGACGAACCCCGCGGTCATGGAACACACCGCCCCGGCGATGAACGCCCCGGCGGTGTTCACGTCAACCCAGAGGCTCAGCGCCGAGAACACGGCGGCGATGAACACGGCGAGGATGGTGTACTCGCGCCGCAGGAACACCATCGCGCCCTCGTGAATGGCATCGCCGATGGCTCTCATCCTTTCGGTTCCCGCCGGCGCACGAGCCACCACCCCGTACATCACCCCGGCGACCACCAGGCCGAGACCTCCCACCGCCGGGACCCACGTCATCCATTCCGCACCATTCATCGATCTTTCCTCACCCTCTGGCTTGACTGCGTTTTCGATTCCGCCCCCGGCTTCCTCCCGACGGGCTCGTTTCCCGGCGCACGGTTGAAACAACTCATCGCCCCCCGCACGCCCTCCGTCACGATTGCCTCGGCGGCATCGACCGCCCACTCCGCCATCCGCTCGGCCTCGTCTCGCTCGGAGGCCTCGAATCCCGACAGGACCCAGTCCGCGAGATCCACACGGCACGACTCCGGCCGGCCCACGCCGATACGGACCCGCGCGAAATCGCGGGACCCCAGACTGTCGATGATGGATCGCAACCCGTTGTGCCCACCGTGTCCGCCGCCGTCCTTGACCTTCACGACACCCAGTTCGAGGTCCACGTCATCGTGCACGACGATCAGGCCGTTCGCCGTCTCCCCGTGCCAGTCGAGCAGACAGCGCGCCGCCCGCCCGGAGGCGTTCATCATGGTCATCGCCTTCGCCACGACGACCGGCACACCCCCGACCTGGCCCACCGCCTGGTGGACATTTCGGTCCTCTTTTCTCAACCGGATCCGCAGCCGCCGGGCCAGCCGCTCGACACACCAGAAACCGATGTTGTGCCGGTGGGCGGCGTACCCGGGCCCCGGATTTCCCAGCCCCAGAACGATCTTCACCAGTCGGTCCGCGTGGCCGTCGACCGGACGACCTGCCTAGGATCCCGTCTTTCCGTCGGACGGACCGGTGGCCTCGGGGGCCTCTCCCGTCGTGGCATCCGTCTCCGCCGCGGCGCCCTCGACGGCCGCCTCCTCTTCCGGCGCCTCTTCCTCGACAGCGCGCGGTGCCACCAAGGTCACGATGACGGTATCGGCATCCTGAAGGATGAGGAACCGCTTGCCGGCCGCCAGATTCTCCACCCGGACATTGTCGCCGATGTTCAGCTCACTCACATCGACCAGCAGTTGTTCGGGGATGTCACCCGGGAGGCATTCGACCTCCAGGTTGCGTTGCACCACCTCGAGGAGTCCACCCTGGTCCTTCACGCCCGGGGCAGTGCCGTGGATCTGGATCGGCACCGACACCGTGATCTTCTGTTCCATGTCTATCCGGATGAAATCCGCGTGCACCACACAGCCGCTCACCGGATCAACCTGGTAGTCCTTGATCATCGCGTGACGCTCGGCGTCCTTGCCCTTCAGCCGCAACTTCAGCAGCGTGTTCTCCCCGGACTGCGACCCGATAACGGCCTGCAAGACAGCCGGGTCGACACTCACCGGCACCACCGGCTTCGCCGCGCCGTAGACCACCGCGGGAATCATTCCCGCCCGACGCAGACGGCGGGAGTTGTTCTTGCCCCGCGCTTCGCGCTCTTCCACCTCGATGACAACGTCCGCCATCCTGCCTCCGTCGGACGGCCGTACCGCCGCCCCTTGCTGTCTTTCCGCGAATACCTGGTGTCGGGTCGCCCGTCGAATCCTTACGCGAACAGACTCGAGACCGACGAGTTGTTGTGAATGCGAATGATGGCCTCGCCCAGGAGCGGGGCGATGCTGACGACCTGGATCCGGGCCGCCTTGCAGACATCCGCTGCGACGGGAATCGTGTTGGTGACCAGCAGTTTCTCGAGATCCGCCTTGGCGATGCGCTCCATGGCGGGCCCGGCAAGCACCGGATGCGAGAAGCATCCGAGCACCCGGCGAGCGCCATTGTCCTTGAGGGCCGCCGCCGTGCCGCCAAGCGTGCCTGCCGTCGCGATGATGTCATCGATGATCATGCAGGTGCGGTCCTTCACATCACCGATGACGTTCATCACCTCGCTCGTCGCTGCACCGGAGCGCCGCTTGTCCACGATCACCAGGTCGGCGCCGAGACGCTTGGCGTAGGCCCGTGCTCGCTCGACGCCACCGGCGTCGGGAGAGACCACGGCCAGGTCACCCAGATTCATCTTCTGCACCGTCTCGATGACCACCGGCGCCGCGTAGAGATGGTCGACCGGAATATCGAAGAAACCCTGGATGGCCGGCGCATGCAGGTCCATCACCACGATGCGATGAGCACCGGCGGCCGTCAGGAGGTCGGCGACCAGCTTCGACGAGATCGGCACGCGCGGCTTGTCCTTCCGGTCCTGTCGCGCATACCCGTAGTACGGGATGACAGCCGTGATGCGCTCGGCCGAGGCGCGCTTGGCGGCATCCAGCATGACGAGCAGTTCCATCAGGTTCTCGTTGACCGGCGTGCAGGTCGGCTGGATGATGAAGACGTCGGCGCCGCGAATATTCTCCTTGAACTGGC
This sequence comes from Acidobacteriota bacterium, assembly GCA_046757965.1. Taxonomy (GTDB): domain Bacteria; phylum Acidobacteriota; class Polarisedimenticolia; order SMYD01; family SMYD01; genus JBHHZI01. The sequence goes on from JBHHZI010000241.1 coordinate 3,326, forward strand.
AGTAAGATTCCCCGTCCGGAAAGCGCACCAGATTGACGTTGCCGAGGGGCAGGTCGAGATGAGACGAGATCTCGCCCGCCAGGTCAGGATTCGCCTGCCCCGAGAAGATCTTGATCTCCGCGCCTCTGAGTGACATCAGATGTGCCCTGTGTCAGCCGGACCGGCCGCCGAGGGTTCCGGCGAGGAGGGGTCGGTTCCGCGCCCGGCTGGCTGGGGCGGGAG
>JBHHZI010000242.1:0-3519 GCA_046757965.1 Acidobacteriota bacterium
AACCCGAGATGCAGTCGTAGCCCCACTCCAGATCGGTCAGCGCCGCCACCGGCACCTTGATTCCACCGTCGCTTTCATAGAAGCCTGTCCGCGTTCTCTCTAGGCGGTCCGTCTAGGGGTCTGCAGGCAGCGTGACGGCAGGCGGGTCCGCCTCGAACCGGATCGATCACACGGCACACCGGCGACAGCGGTACAGGCTGTACGACAGGTATCAAGACCCCGTGAAACGAGCCCGACCGGAAACCGGTGGCGGCCGGCGCCGCGCGGCCGCCCTGGCGGAGCGCCTGCAACACCGGACCCCACGGCAACACCGGTTCAGCGCGGAGCGGGCGGCGCGAGGCGTCGGGCGGCCGCCGGACCGCCGTCCCGCAACCGGCCAGCGGTCTTCAGTGGCCTTTGAAGGTGGGGGGGCGTTTTTCCAGGAAGGCTTTCAGGGCCTCGAGCCGATCTTCTGTCGGCAGGACACCCTCGTAGCAGCGCCGCTCCTCGTCCAGCCCGGCCGCCAGCGGACCATCGCAGCCGACGTCGATGGCGCGCTTGGCGAGCCGGACCGCCACGGGGCCGTTGGCGGCGATGGCGCGCGCCAGCTCCCGCGCCGCCTCGAGGCCCTTGCCGGCGGGCACCACCTGATCGACGGCGCCGTCGGCGAGCGCCTCGGCGGCGGAGTGCATGGCGGCGGTGAAGATCCAGCGCTTCGCCCGCGCGGGGCCGATCAGACGCGGCAGCCTCTGGGTGCCGCCGGCGCCCGGGATGATGGCGAGAGCCGTCTCGCGCAGGCCCAGCCTGGCGGGTTCCTCGGCGATCCTCAGGTCGCACGCCAGGACCAGCTCCAGGCCGCCCCCGACGGCCACCCCGTGGACGACGGCGACGGTCGGCATCGGCAGGCTCGCCAGCCGCGTGAACGTCCCCGAGAGAAACGGCACCCACGCCCGGACATCCTCCTCGGACATCCCCTGGCGTTCCTTGAGGTCCGCCCCCGCGCAGAAACACTTCCCCCGCGCGGCCACGATCACGGCCCGCGCCATCGAGGCGGGATCCGCCGCCTCGATGTGATCGAGGGCCGCGTCGAGGTCCTCCACCAGGGCCCGCCCCAGCGCGTTGACCGGGGGCCGGTCCAGCGTCAGCGTGAGCAGACCGCCATCGAGCGATGCGATGTGAACATGCTTCAAGGACGGGACGGGCATGTCGGCGTGACCCTCCACGGGCGCGACGATCAGGAGTGCTCCGCGCCCGATCTTCCCACCGCCGGCGGCGAGAAACCATCGGGCACCTCGACCTCCATCATGAGAAGCGCCATGGCGTGTGTCTTCCCCTGGGCATCGGTGCGCAGGCTGGCGCTGCCCCCACCGCCCAGCGAGTCGTGCAGGATGAAGTTCAGGGCGCGCAGGTTCGGCACCTCGTAACGGTCCACCTCTCCCCGCACGATCTCGCCGAAGTGCCGCTTGACCGCCTCGGTCGTCACCTGCTGCTTGATGACCGCGAAGCTCGCGTCGTCGTAAGCGATGAGGCCGACGTTGCTCGCGTCGCCCTTGTCGCCCGAGCGCGCGTGGGCGATCCTGTGCAGACGGACCTTGCTCACCGGGGAACCTCCTCCACCCTGACATCGGCGCGGACCATCGCCTTGGGGATCAGGGCCGGCCAGAACGCGATCACCTCCGTGGCGCGCGGGCGGCCTCCCGCGAAGCCGGTGATGCCGGGCGGCCCCGAGGTCACCAGCGGGGCGATCTCCCTGGCGAACCGCTCGACCTTGCTCTTGTCCTGATCCTTCACCCCCACCCGCAGGACGACCTCGACCGGGTGGGACGCGGGCGCGATGCCGGGGTGGCAGGCGCCGGCGCCGACGAACTCGGTGTGCGTCTCCTCGAAGGTGCACCCGGCCCGGCGCAGCCGCCCCCACAGGGCCTCACCGGCCACGCGCGCCTTCTCCAGCGCCTGCGGTCCGGCGACGGTCAACTGCCCCACCGCGCTGTAGCCCGCGAGATACGAGATCGACACCTTGTAGGTGTCCGTGGCCGCCTTGCCCCGCACACCCGACACGGCGACTCGGTCCTTGCCCTCCTGCGAGAGACGAACGGTGGTGAAGTCGGCCACCACGTCGGGAGTGATGTAGCAGGCGGGGTTTCCCATCTCGTAGACGAGCTGCTCGGCGACGGTGTCCACGGTGACCAGGCCCCCCGTCCCCTCGTGCTTGGTCACGACGAAGGAACCGTCCGATTCCGCCTCCACGACCGGATACCCGATATGATCCCACCCCTCGACCTCCCACCAGCGGGTGAAATTGCCACCGGTGCACTGGGCGCCGCATTCGACGATGTGTCCGGCCACCGTGGCCGACGCCAGGCGGTCCCGGTCCTCCGGCCGCCAGTCGAACGCGTGGATCATCGGACCGACGACGAGCCCCGGGTCGGTCGAGCGGCCCGTGAGCACGATCTGCGCGCCCATGTCGAGCGCCTCGGCGATCGGGAACGACGACATGTAGACGTTGGCGGCCAGCACGCGGTCGCGGATCTCCGAGAGCGGGCGTTGATCGTCCATGTTGGCCAGCGTGACCCCCTCGGCCATGATGGCGTCGAGCCGGTCGAGAATGTCGTCGCCGCCGACCATCCCCACCTTCAGCCCGCCCGCGCCGGCCTCGCCCGCCACCCTCATCACCGCCCGAAGACAGCTTCCCGGGTTGACACCACCCGCGTTGGCCACGACGCGGATCTCTTTCTCCCGCAAGTCGGGGAGGATCCGCCGGATGAGCTCGACGAAATCGGTCGCGTATCCCGCCTCCCCCTTCGGACTGCGCCGCTTGAGCTTCTGCATGATCGACATGGTGACCTCGGCCAGGTAGTCGAGCGTCAGGTAGTCGAGCGGCCCCTCGCGCACCAGCCGCACCGGCGCATCCTGAGAGTCGCCCCAGAAACCCTGCCCATTGGCGATGCGAATCATCGCGCCGTGCGGACCTCCCTGTCCGATGTGAGACGGGACCGATGCAGGGCCATTATAATGCGTCTCATGTTCCGGCGTGTGCTCGTCGCCAACAGGGGTGAAGTCGCCGCCCGCATTCTCCGGGCCTGCCGGCGGATGAAGATCGAGACCGTGGCGGTCCACTCCACGGCCGACGCGGGTTCGCCTCACCTGCGTCTTGCCGATCGGACGATCTGCATCGGCCCGGGGCCCGCGGCTCGTTCCTACCTCGACATGGACGCGGTGCTGCAGGCGGCCGAGCAGACCGAGTGTCAGGCGGTTCATCCCGGATACGGCTTTCTCGCGGAGAACGCCCTGTTCGCCGCCCGGTGCGCGACCCAGCACCTGACGTTCATCGGGCCGCCGCCTCGCCTTCTCCGCCTGATGGGCGACAAGGTGCAGGCGCGCCGGACGATGCGCTCGGCCGGGCTGCCCACGATCCCCGGCTCCGAGGCCGTCCTGCCCGACGCCGATCGCGCCGCCCGCGAGGCCGATCGCGCCGGCTACCCCGTCTTCCTGAAGGCCTCGGCCGGTGGCGGCGGCAAGGGGATGCGGCTGTGCGAGGAC
>JBHHZI010000243.1:0-3497 GCA_046757965.1 Acidobacteriota bacterium
GTGTCAGTCGAGATGGGCTCGATCCGAATCGCCCATCTCGATGTTGCCGGACGGGAAATACTCCTTCCAGCGGCGGTCGACCCGGGCCGCGGTGTCTGCGTCGCAGAACAGTTCGTCGGGATAATGCGGCTTCATGCGTGCATCGATGGCGACCGGCGGCGTGAACGACGGGTGATTGCGCACCAGGTCAACACGCCGGGCGTGCAGGTCGGCCGCCGGCTCGAAGCGAGTGAAGGTGGTCCAGAGGAAGTTGAAGACGCTGCGCGTGGCCCGGGCGGCATCATCGGAGAGCACCACCAGCGGCCAGTCGTCCAGCGCGGGATGGGCGAGAATCGGTGCCACGTCGGGTGCCGGCGTCCCGGGAGCCAGATGGTGCGGGAACGGGGCCGTCTTCAGGACCAGGCAGCCGGGACAGAAGACCCGTGCGTCGGTGACATCCGGCGGCAGATCGCCTGAGAAGGTGCCCGGGAGTTCGCGCCACGGCTCACCGACGCCCAGGAGAATGCCCTTGCTCCCCTCGTTGATGCGGGGTCCGGCGTAGTCGAGACTGTCCATCGACAGGTTGGCCAGGACGAACAGGTCGGTGCGGAAGTCCACCCGTCGAAGCAGGTGGGTGAGAACGCCACGAAAATCCTTCAGATCACACGGCCGGTCGAGAACGAGCAGGAACTTGGTCAGCGAGAGCTGCCCCTCACCCAGGATGCGAAAGGCCGCCGCCATGGCCTCGCGCCGGTAACGCTGGCGGACCACCGCGGCGGAGAGGGCGTGATAGCCGGTTTCTCCATACGACCACAGGTCGCGCACGCCGGGCATGACCACGGGAAACAGTGGCGACAGCAACTCCTGCAGGAAGTCGCCGAGATAGAAGTCCTCCTGGCGCGGCTTGCCCACCACGGTGGCGGGCAAGATCGCCCCATCCCGGTGGAAGATCCTCTCGACACGAAAGACCGGGTAGTCGTGCGCGAGGGAGTAGTAGCCGTAGTGGTCGCCGAAGGGCCCCTCGGGTCGGGTCTCGGTCGCCGGCACGGAACCGGTGAGGACGAACTCGGCGCCGGCCGGAAACGGCAGTTCGACCTCCGGCACGCGCACCATCGGCAGTCGCTCGCCCAGGACCAGGGAGGCCAGGAGCAGCTCGCCGACGTTCTCCGGCAACGGCGCGGCGGCGGCCAGGATGAGAGCCGGCGGGCCGCCGAGGGTCACGTTCACCGGCAGCGGGCAGCCCGCCGCCTGGGCCGCGGCGTGGTGGAAGCCACCCCCCTTGCCGATCTGCCAGTGCATGCCGGTGGTGGTCTGGTCGTGAACCTGCAGACGGTAGAGGCCGAGATTGTGTCCTTTCCCGGCCGGGTGCTCCGTGTAGACCAGCCCCAGGGTCAAGAACGGGCCGCCATCTTCCGGCCAGGTGGTGAGCACCGGCAGCTCCGACAGGCGGGGGACCGCCTGGCGATGGGCCAGCACCGGCGCCGAGCGCACCCGGCGCGTTCCCATGCGGAGGAGGACCGGCAACAGGTCCTTCTGTCGCCACAGGCGGCTCACCGACGGGGGCAGGAGTTCCTGTGGCAGCGCCGCGGCCCGTGCCACGAGCCGGCGGGGCCTCTCGCCGAAGGCGAACTCGACCCGCCGGCGGGTGCCGAAGAGATTGGTGACCGCCGGAAACCGGGCGCCCTTCACGCGTGAAAACAGCAGTGCCGGGCCGCCGGCTGCCACCACCCGGCGGTGGATCTCCGCCGCCTCGAGGTACGGGTCCACCTCGACGGCGATCTCGACCACCTCACGCTCACGGCGCAGAAGGTCGAGATAGCGATGCAGGTCGGTGAGAGGAGTCGAGGAGGACATGGGTTCTGGGTGCGCCCTGCGCCGGCACCCGGTCCGGTCGCCGCTTCCGGCCCGGCCCGGGGCGTGCCCGGTGGACGGCCATCTTAGACCGTCCATGGCGGAGCGCACAGGGTGGAGCGGTCGGCGGGTGCTGCGACGCCGTCGGCGTCCCGGCCGCCACGAGGTGGCGGCGGCGGGATCGGCCCTGTTGGACGGTGACGCCGGCCTTTGGATATGCTTCCAGGGTCAGGGATCCGTCGCGCACCGGGCGCAGGTGGCGCCACAGCGCACGCGGCACCGATCGCCTGCCACCATGCCCGCGAGTCAGGTCGAGGACATCATGAGCGAAGAAACCGCAGCGACGGAAATCCCGCTTCCCGAACCGCCGGTCGAATCGATGGTAAACGCGCTGATCGCGCGGGTCGGGGAGGAGGGCGTCTACACACTGATCGCCGAGTGCCTGCGGGCCGTGCCGCGCATCCGTGCCGTGGATCTGGTCAACACCCATCTGCCCACGGTCAAGCTCGGCCTCTCGGCGGACCGGGGACGGATGGCCCGGCTGCTGTCCGACGGCGTCTCGCGGCGCCGGCCGGCGGTGCTGGAGGCCTTGCAGGCGATCGCCCGGGATCCGTTCGAGCTCAAGGCGCCCGAAGAGGCCAAGGACGGCCTCGACGCCGCCATCGAGGAGTTGAACCGGGCCCGGTCCGATACCTCGAATGTCGAGCGCAAGCAGCAGGCGGCGCGCGAGGTGGGCAGCCTGGTCAAGGAGGCGCTGGAGCCGGACGAGGCCCACCGCCTGATCCTGCTCAACGCCTTCCCCGACGTGGTCGACGACATGCTCTCGGTGCTCGAGTCCTGAACCGGGGCCGGTCGGCGTCACGAGGGGCGATACGGGGCCCGCGGTTGCGGGGTGGGATTTCAGCGACGGGTTCGCAGACGCGGAAGGCTTGCGCAGGGTGCTGGAGCCCGTTCCGGGTTCGACGACCTTAGCGGTACTTGCCCGTGCTCGCCCGGAGGGTCTGGCGGAGAGGCCAGCGTCTGTCGCCGTCGTTCGTGACGCTTCCGATCGCGCACACCGGGCTTCACGGACTCACCTCGCTGCTGTCCATGAATGACGAAACCCGTCATGGAAGTTGAGGGCGTAGAAGTCTCAATCCGCGCCCCCACGCGGGGGGCGACACGTTCCACATCAGCATCGGAATATTTCTCTTGGCGCGGAAGCTTTGTTCGCGTACAAAGGTGATCGAAGGTCTCGGACCAGAGTACCAGACGGCCTGCATACGACTGTCCGGAACGATGATCTGCCAGCGTTCTGGATGGGAAAGGGGCGTTATGAGATCTTACCTATGAAACTGGAATATTGACTCGCACACCGTTTCGGCGTACTAACGTGTGATTGGGGGCTGGAGGTCAGGTTCATGCGCGTCTTCGTGGCTGCTGCGTTCGTGTCGCTGGGCATCCTCTCGACCACGCCGTCTCTAGCCGTTGTGCGCCTGTGCACGGCTCCGACCATGACATCGGAATCGTGCGGCACTGAGACGGATGTGCAGGCATTCATCGACCCCAACTTCGTGATCAAGGTCAAGAACTGTACGGGACAGCCCAGCGTCGCCGCTCTCATCGAGATGGTCTACGCAAAGCATCTCGGAGCATTGACCGATAGCGACGATTTCGGTGCGGATGAG
>JBHHZI010000244.1:0-3491 GCA_046757965.1 Acidobacteriota bacterium
CGGGTTCGGGGCGAGATACCGGGCCGCGCCCAGGGGGTGGGACAGGAAAGCGGCCGGAGAGGGCACGTCGCCGGCCTGTGCCGCCGCCGACAGGATGACCGACAGGATGACGAGGAGGGGAAGAATCAGCAGAGGCGCCCTGGCCACCCGGCGCCGTCTGCCACACGGCCGACGAAGGAGGAGTTGCATGGCCGCAGACTGTATTCGTGGCGATGCGTCCGATCAAGCCGGTCGACGGGATGGGGGGCGTCCTGCCGGTCGCCGGTTCGCCGGCCGGAGCGATGGGGTCGCACGCACGGGGTCGCACCGGCGGGGATGCGCGGGCGGTGCCGCTCCGATCGACCGCATCGCCGTGGCCTGCCGCGGCGGTCACCGCCGCGGCACGAAGCTCAGGGTGACGTGCGGAATCGTCCAGTAGGCGAACCAGGAGTACTCGTACCCACCCGCCAGCACACCGAGGTGGACGGGATGCCGCAGGTAGAGGATGAGCCCGGCCATGGCGACCCCGTTGGCGGTGATCATGAGCGCCGCGAAGGGGCGCGGGCGGCTCATCACGGCCTGCCAGAAGGGAACCCGCCGGTCTTCTCCGGCGGCCGCCCGCGCCGCCTGGCGATGGCGGAGCTTCTCGCCGTAGAAGAAGTACCAGGAGACATAATGAAACATGGCCAGGAAGAGTGTTGCCTCCCGCAGGTAGGCGATGAACGCCACGAGGATGAACAGCGTGAGCAGCTCGCGGGCCTCCGCCGGAAGGTGCAGGAACGCAACGATTCGCCTCGGCGCCGCGGCCAGGCCGGCCACCACGACGATCAGGAGCAGGCCGATCAGGAGATCCTTGGGGGTTGACCCGGACAGGTGAGTGAACGGGTCTACGAACAGGCCGCCGCCGGCCGGAGCCCGCCGCGCCACCGCCAGCCGCCCGAGGGCAAAGGCGGCCAGGGCGACGACGATGAGGATGCGGCCCGCGATCCAGGCGCGGCCCAGTCCTTCCGGTCCGCCGCCGCCGGAGGGACCGTCCAGCCCGTCACCGGCGCGGGCCACGGCCACCGGGTCGAACCCCGCCCGGCGGGTCAGATACATGTAGACCTCGTCGCGGAACATGTGAACGACGAAATAAGCGCCCACGAGATCCGGGATGGGAAACCGGGCATACACAGCACAGGCGATGACCGCCAGGCCGGCCAGCCCGAGCAGCACATGCCGCCGGTGGGCGCTGCCGTGGCGCACCGAGATGGCCGCGAACACGAAGGCGATGATGAAGTGGGGCAGGCCCGCGGTGGTCACCAGGTAGTAGGTGCCGGTCCCGCCGAACAGCGCCGCCGTCAAGGTGACGAGTGCGAGCGTCACCGCGGCATTGACCAGCACCGGACTCATCCGGAGGCCTCCCGGGCGAACGCCTCGCCGGCTACCACCCACAGCACCCAGCCGGAGCCGGGCAGCCCGACGGCGTCCCGCCGCCGGTAGAACTCGGCACGCCACGGACCGTCCGCGGCGATCGGCGCCGAGACCCCGGGCCCTGGTCCGGAGACCACGATGGCGCCGTCGCGCCGCAACACGATCCAGGAGTCGGTCTCCCCCTGGATCCGGGCGTCCATTCGATCTCCCATGCGGCGCAGGCTCTGAGCCGCCGGGTCGCCCCACGCTTCCACGGCGGCCAGGCTCCGGCCGGCGGCGAGAGCCGTGATCAGCGCGGCCCGATCGGTGTCGAAGGTCTCCCGGCGCCGCCCGGGTCGTGCGTCCAGCCGGAGCCAGGTCGTCACCCAGTCGAGCGCCTGCCCCAGCGTCTCCGGACCGTCTCCCCAGCTCTTTCCGGCGGACAGACCGACGCCTCCGGTCGGTGCGGCGGCGCCCGCCCAGTGCAGCGGGGCCGGGAGGCCTCCGTCGGGATGCCATGTGGGCGTCACGGAGGCGAGGGCACCGGCCAGGTCCACCGGCGCGACCGCCCCGGCCACCGCCAGATCGAGATAGCGATTCGAGGAGAGAGTGGCCGCGAGACTGATCGCCTCGACAGACGCCAGGTTCGCCGGCGGGTCGGGGGTGGCGGGGGAGACGCGCGTGCCGGGAGGGCCGGGACGATCACACGGACCCAGTGCCAGCGTCACGGCGCCGAGCTGCGTCGCCGCGGCGATCACGCGGTCGGCCCGCCGGGTCAGGGGCAGGGGACGGCGCGGGTCGCCGCCGACGACGAGCAGGTTGCCGCGATCCGTGGAGATCTCCGCCCCGATCAGGACGAGAAGCGGTCGGCCGCCGTCCTGCCCGGCGCCGCGCACCGTGTAGTATCCCTCCCGCCCGTCCCGCGCGGCATCGAGACCGTCGGCGGCGGAGAAGATGATGAAGTCCAGGTGTCGCCGGCGGGCAGCGCTCACCAGCCGGTGAAACGCCCGCGGATCCGCGGGCAGGTGAACATGGATGGCCCCGCGCACCACCAGCGCCGGGACCGGGCCGGGCGGGCGCGGCGCGAACCGGACGTACGGCACGACGCGAAACACAGCGATGATCAGGGCGAGACCGAGCAACAGGCCGACCGCATGACGGGTTCTCACTCGCACGGCAGGCTCCGGGCGGCGCGCCCCGCCGGGAGGATGGTGGCGGGTCTGGTGGCGATCGCCGCCGTCGCCTGTGGGTCTGCGGAAGAGGCGCCGCCTCCCGTTCTCCCGGTCACCGGTCCCCTGGCACTGCTCGACGCGCTGGAGGCCGCCCGCTGGGAGCCGGCGCTCACCAACCTGAACCATCCATCCATCGAGCGGATCGAGGCGGATCTGGGAGGGGGCGCGTTTCCGGCCCTGCTCAGCCATCCCGCGTCGGCGCTGCACTGGCAGCTCGCGCTGCAGGTGCCGTTGCATCTGACCACGGCGGTGGGATTGTTGCCTGCCGCCTGGCAGCAAGGCGGTGACGGCGCCGTGTTTCGTGTGGTCGTCCGGGATCGGACCCGCCGCACGCTGTTCACATCTCGACTCGACCCGCGGCACGTCCCGGCAGAGCGTGGGTGGGTCCCGGTCGATGTGGACCTGTCGCCCTGGACCGGTCGCACGGTGACCCTGACGCTGGCCACCGACCCGGGACCGGACGAGGACCCGGCTTATGACTGGGCGGTGTGGCGCAACCCGATGCTGTCGCCGGCACCGGCTCCCTGAGCGGCGCGCGTGTCCGGCCGGCGGGCGGGCGCCTCACGGCGCGATCTCCGGGTTCCACCGGATCGTGCACCCGAAGGCCCGCGTGGCAGGCGAGGGGGTCGGCTTGCCGTCGAGCAGCGCGTGCAGCGCCTTCTTCAGGTCTTCAGTCGTCACCTGCTCCGGGCGGGCGGCATCGTCGATGCGGCCCCGGTAGACCAGCCGGCCTCCGGCGTCGAGGAGAAACACATGTGGTGTGACCCGCGCCCCGTAGGCCCGGGCGATCTCCTGGTCGGCATCGACCAGGTAGGGGAACGGGTAGTGGCGGCTGGCGGCACGCTTCACCATCTCCTCGAGCGACTCTCCCGCATCGCCTGTCGCCTC
>JBHHZI010000245.1:0-3423 GCA_046757965.1 Acidobacteriota bacterium
CCCCCGGAGCCAGGCTCGCGCCGGCCGCCCGGTCGGACCATGAGGGAACAGATAAAGAAGAGAACGTCAGGCCGGGCGTCCGTCACGCCCCTGGCACGGGGTCGCAGCGGCATCGTGGCCCCCCCTGGCGCCGTCCTATGGCGCTGGCGGGCGCCGCAGGCCCGCCCCCCCGCGGGGGGCTCGGCGCGGAGGGTCAGGGACCAGGAGTCCAGTCGCGGGCACGGTGGTCCTCGACGATCCAGAGCCGGCCTGTCAGATCTGGTAAGCCGGCGAAGAACTCGGTGAGGCGGGTGACCTGTCGGCGGGCGGTGGGCCGGCGCAGTCGCAGGACGATGAGGCCGGCGAAGGTCGCGGGCGGGTAGCGGCGGACATCGGAGAAGTCGAGATCGAAGGTGACGAGGCAGAAGCCCTCGTCTTGAATGGCGGCGGCGATCTCCGTATCGGGGTGACCGGCAAGATCCTGCTCCATGGCAGTGCGGACGGTATGGCCCTGGGCGAGGAGGGCCGCTCGCACGTCGCGGTGGACGTTTTCGTCCAGCTTGATGTTCACGAAGAGGAGCGTGCCAGGGGGAGGATGCGTTCCCGGGCGAGACGAGCGCCGTAGGCGAGGGCAGCGGCGATGTCGTCGCGGGTGAGGGTCGGGTAGCCCCGCAATAGATCCTCAACGGTGTCGCCGCCGGCGAGGGCGTCGAGGATGAGCGACACCGGAATGCGCGTGCCCTTGACGCAGACCTGACCGCCGCAGACGGCCTCATCGTCGTCGAGTCTGTCCATCAGGTCATCGGTCACTGTCTGCTTCCCTGGTTCTGGAGCTTCTGTCGTGCCAGCAGTCCGTCGAGGATCTTCAAAACAGCCTTGCGGTCGCCGGGCGGCAGCTTTTCGATCTGCCGGAGCTTTCTCCACAGGCGCGGGTTGCGTGGCGTGGGTCGGTCCTTGACGGGATGTCGGCCGAGGAGTTCGTCCACAGACACGTTGAGGATCTCGGCGAGGTGCGTGAGAAGGTGGGCCGGAGGCCGCTGACTCTCGCGCTCGTAGTAGGTCATGGCTCGTTGAGAGACCCCCAGCAGTTCACCGAGCTCGGTCTGGGTGTAGCCCTGCGCCTTGCGCAGGCCGGCCAATCGCTGGCCGAAAGGCTCCTCGGCCGTGGTGGTCGTCCTACGGCGGCGTTGCTTGCGGGCCATGTGGTCGCTCGTCGCCGGCCACGAGGCCGGCCAGGTCAGGGTTGTCGTCGTCATTGTACGGGCTCCTTTCGGGGTCCTCGGTCTCGACACCGGAATCCTCTTGACATGAGTATACGATAATGGTTTATCTTGTGCAGCAGTTCGTGGAGGTCCTGGAGCGGCCGAAAAAAAGTGGCCGACCCCCTTGACAGGATTTCGGCCGGATGAGGAGAACACGTTGCGCCCCAGCGCCCGGCGGGGCCGTGAACTGCTGCAGCGCGTCGCAGAGCACGCCCACCAGGTGTTCCGGGAGCAGGCCGCTACTCAGGGCTATCTCAGGAGTCGTGGTCTCACCGACCCCGCCATGTGGTGGGCTTCTACGGCCGTCATGTGAAGCGCGATCAGCACCTGTACCTGCCCGGGCCCCGGCACGGTGTGTTCCACTGGCAGGCGTTGAAGGGGTCCGACGAGATGATCTTCACCGAGTCCGTGCTCGATGCGCTGACGCAGTGAGGTGCGGCAGGATGCGCTCCCACACCTAATCCTGTGCCGAGCATCGTGGGCGGTCGTCGCGGCCGGTCTGGCTGTGAGCGGGCAGGCCCGGCGCTCAAGCTGGCGGCCGGGTCCAGACGCCGGGAATGCGCCGGCCACAGTCCGGGCAGTGCGCCGAGTCGCGCAGGCGGTTGGCGAGGATCCGGTAGCCGCTGCGCTCGATGAGAAGCGCGGCGCAGCCGGGGCAACGGGTGTCCTCGGCGTGCTCGATGGTGCCGGGCAGGTTGCCGGCATAGACGAAATGCAGCCCGGCATCGCGGCCGAGGGCCAGGGCGCGCGCCAGCGTGGCGACCGATGTGTTGTCCGGATCGCGCATCCGGTAGTCCTGATGAAAGGCGGTGACGTGCCAGGGAATGTCCACCGAGACGCCGGCCAGGAACCGGGCGATGGCACCCAGTTCGTCGTCGGAGTCATTGAAGCCCGGCACCACCAGGGTCACCACCTCCACCCAGAACTTCATGGCGATCAGTGTCTCGATGGTTTGAAGAACGGTCTTCAGGACCCCGCCGAGCTGCCGGTAGGATCGATCGGAGAATGCCTTCAGGTCGACCTTGTACAGGTCGGTCCAGGGTTTCAGGTAGGCCAGGGCCCGGCGAGTGGCATTGCCGTTGGACACGAAGCCGGTGAGGGCGCCGTGCTCCCGCGCCGCCCGGAACACCTCGACCGCCCACTCACTCGTGATCAGCGGCTCGTTGTACGTGGAGACCACGATCGGCGCTCCCCTCGAGGCGGCCAGATCGGCGAGGCCGGAGGCCGAGATGTCGGTGACCGGTGCCACGGCAGCCGGATCGCGCAGGGCCTGGGAGGTGATCCAGTTCTGGCAGTAGGCGCAGTGGTAGTCGCAACCGAGCATGCCGAACGACAGGGCCGCCGACCCGGGCAGCACGTGGAAGAACGGTTTCTTCTCCACCGGGTCGACCTGCACCGCCCCGACGTAGCCACCGGGCACCTGCAGGGTGCCGGCGACGTTGGCGCGCACCTTGCAAATGCCGCTCTGCCCCGGTGGAATCCGGCAATCATGTCCACAGGCGTAGCAGTGAAGCCAGCCGGGTTTGTGCTCGATGGACTCGCAAAGAGCACCGGGTTGCATCCGCGCTGCAAGAGCGGTGGCGAGCGGGGACCCAGGCGAGTTCGAGGATGGCATGCGGACCTTCCAGATCGATCTTACCAGTGCGCGGCCCCGGACATGGATGCTCTTCTGGTGGGTCGTCGGGCCAGGCGAGACGGTGCTGCGTGCGAGGCCCGGCGGTCGTTCCCGCGCCTCGGACACACCCCGCCGGCGAGCCGATATGTTGACGTTGCACCCGTGGCGGTGTAGACCGGAGCCGCACGCACGAGGGAGGACCATGAGACGACAGCGACTGGCCGCCGGGCAACGCAGGCAGGGCGGCGCCCATACCCGACCGGCGGCCATGGCGCTGCTGGCCCTGTCCGGGTTGTGGCTCCCGGGGCTGGCGCTGCCGGCCGGACCGCAGGGCACTCTGGAGGAGGTGTCGCCGCGGGCCGCGGAGGCCGGCGAGATGACCGGGACCGCCGCGGCGGGCGGGCGGCAGGCCGCAAGCCGTCTGCTGGTTCACCTGGGTGAAATCCCCGCCCCCACCGGTGCCGAGAAGCCGCTGCGCGACACCATGCGGGCCGAACTCCGCGCCGGGGGCGCGGTCTCGGTGGATCGCCACGGCAACCTGCTCGTCGATGTGGCGCCTCCCCGCAC
>JBHHZI010000246.1:0-3366 GCA_046757965.1 Acidobacteriota bacterium
GAGGCGCCCGGGGATGCCGCAGGTCTGACCCTGACGTTTGCGGACCGGGAAGCGCGCGACCGCGCGGCGCGCGTGATCGCCACGTTGACCGGGACGATGGGGCAGGCGGTGCGCCGGATGTCCGCCGTCGACGAACCGGATCGAGACTGGGTCCGGGAGGTGGCGGCCACCGTGGTCGCGGTGCCCCTCGGACGACGATTCGCGGCGCTCCCCGGCGACATGCCGTGTCCCACCGAACGCATCGGCGTCCGCGTCGTCAGGTCGCGAGCGTTCGGGACGGGCGAGCACGCGACCACGAGGCTGGCGGCGGAGCTTCTGGAGGATGCGGCGCGCCGGGGAGGACGGGTTCTCGATCTGGGCACCGGCACGGGGATCCTGGCCGCCCTGGCCGTGCAGGCGGGAGCGAAGGAGGCGGTGGCGATCGATTCCGACCCCACTGCCTGCCGCATTGCGCGCCAGACGATGAGAGTCAACCGGCTCGACCGGGTCCGGGTCCTGTGCGGCACCCTCGGGGCGCTGGCGCCGGACAGCTTCTTTCGCTGCGTGGTGGCGAACCTCGAGCTCGACACACTGCTGGCGGTCCTGGCCGGGCTGGCCGGCCGCGTGGAGACCGGCGGGCGGGTCATCCTCTCGGGGATCCTCGATTCCCAGGTTGTGGACCTGCTGGCGGCGGCGCGCGAGGAGGGTCTCGTCGAGGTGGAACGGAGGGCGTCCCGCGGCTGGACGGCGGTCGCGCTGGCTCCCCGCCCGGGGGTGATTCCCTGCGTGCAGGTGCCACCCGGTTCAGTGACGGGCGGGCGGGTTCTCCTGCCGCCTGGGGAGGCCCATCACCTGGTGCGGGTCCGGCGCCACCGGCCGGGGCAGACCGTCATGGTGACCGATGGGCGCGGCGGCGCGTGGACCGGTCATCTCGGTGAAACCGGCGGCCCGGCGGTCGAGGTCGATGGCCTCTCACCGCGCTGGGTGCGAACCAGGAGCGCGCTGTCGATCGTCCTGCTCCAGGGAGTGCTCGATTCCGCGTCACTCATGAAGACGCTGATCCGGATGGTGACGGAGCTCGGTGTGCGACGGATCGTCCCCGTGCTGTCCGCACGGACCCAGAAGTCAGCCCGGCTGGCCGGCCGCGAGGTGCCGCCGGCGTGGCGACGCGTCGCGATGGAGGCCGTCAAGCAATGCGGGCGGACCCACGTCCCGGCCCTGGATCCGATGACGCCGCTCGCCGAGCTGCTCGCGGTGCCGTTCGATGGGGTCTCCATGGTTCTCGACCCGGATGGCTCCGGGTGGGACGCCGGCGGGCTGCCAGCCGCTCCCCGACAGGTTCGACTTCTGGTGGGACCCGAGGGCGGGCTGACCCCCGGCGAGATGCACGCCGTGCGGCAGGCAGGGTTCGTACCCCGTCGCCTCGGGCCTCGTGTTCTGCGAGCGGAGACGGCCGCTGCGGCCGGAGTGTCCCTGTTGCAGGCCATGTGGGGAGACCTGCGCCACGATCCGGGGCTCGCTTGACAGGCGTCAAATCGCACTGTTAGCATCGTCACCTCCTGGATCTGATTCCTGCCTTCGCCGGTCCGCCTCGCGGCTCCTCGGTCCCGATGGAGTCACAGGACGGATTTCGCGCCGCGGCCATGTTTTGAAGGGAGATGTGATGACCTTGCCCGAGACCGCGCATATCTGGCACAATGGCGAATTCGTGCCGTGGGACGAAGCTCGCATTCACGTCCTGTCCCACGTGGTGCACTACGCATCCTCGGTGTTCGAAGGGATCCGTTGCTACCGGACACAGGCCGGGCCTGCCGTCTTCCGCCTCGCCGATCATATGCGGCGACTGATCCATTCAGCTCGGATCTACCGGATGGATGTGCCGTACTCGCAGCAGGATCTCGCCGCCGCCGCCGTGGAGACCATCCGGATCAACGGCATGGACGAGTGCTACATCAGACCGGTGATCCTGCGCGGCTACGATTCGATGGGGGTGGACCCCACGCCGTGCCCTCTCGAGTGCTTCATCGCGGTCTGGCCCTGGGGAGCGTACCTGGGAGCCGAGGCCATCGAGTCAGGCGTCGAGGTCAAGGTGTCGACATGGAACCGCCCGGCGCAGAATACCTTGCCGACGCACGCGAAGGCGGCCGCGAACTACATGAACGCGCAGCTCATCAAGATGGAGGCGCTCGCCGACGGGTATGCCGAGGCGATTGCCCTGGACTCTCTGGGCTACGTGTCCGAGGGAAGCGGCGAAAACGTGTTCCTGGTCGATGACGGCGTCGTCATCACGCCGTCGCTGGCGTCGTCGGTCCTGCCGGGAATCACGCGGGACTCGGTGATCCGGCTGGCCCGGGACCTTGGCTATGCCGTGGAGGAGCGCCGCATCGCCCGCGGGTGTCTCTACACCGCCGACGAGATCTTCTTCACCGGCACGGCGGCGGAGATCACCCCCATCCGGTCGGTCGACCGCATCCCGGTCGGCAACGGCAGGAGGGGACCGGTGACCGAGAGGCTCCAGCAGGCGTTCTTTGGCCTCCTGCGCGGTGAGGCTGCTGACCGGTATGACTGGCTGACCCCGGTCCCTCCGGCGGTGCGACAGTCCTCGGGCGCCTGACGCCTCGGGCGACGGAGGGCGTCGCCGGCCACCGGTGGTCGGTCTTGACTCCCTCCTGGGGCGAACCTAGATTCGACCCGGAATGCCGTGAGAGTGCGCCCGGTGCGCCTGTCGTGGCCCGGAGGGACGCCCGTGCATATCAACGACCTCTTGAAGACGGCGTGTGAGCGGGGCGCGTCCGACCTTCACCTGAAGGTCGGGTCCCACCCGGTGATCCGCGTCGACGGGCGTCTGATCGCCTTGCTCGATGCCAAGCGTCTCATGCAGGAGGACACCATCGCCATGGCGTTCTCGATCATGTCGGGACGCCAGAAGCAGAAGTTCAAGGAGAACTTCGAGATCGATTTCGCCTATTCGGTGCCGGGGTTCGGGCGATTCCGATGCAACATCTTCCAGCAGAGGGGTGCCGTCGGTCTCGTGCTGCGCGTCATTCCCGCCAAGATCAAGACGATCCGCGAACTCCTGCTTCCCCCGGTCCTGGAGACGGTGGCGGAGGAACGGCGCGGGTTGATCCTGGTCACCGGGACGACCGGTTCGGGAAAGTCCACCAGCCTTGCAGGCATGATCGATTCGATCAACTCCACCCGCACCGAACACATCATGACCATCGAGGACCCGATCGAGTTTCTTCACCGGGACAAGAAATCACTGGTGAATCAGCGAGAGGTGGATGTGGACACCCGGAGCTTCGCCCAGGCGCTGCGCTCCGCGCTCCGTCAGGATCCGGATGTCATTCTCGTCGGCGAGATGCGCGACTACGAGACCATCGAGAC
>JBHHZI010000247.1:0-3364 GCA_046757965.1 Acidobacteriota bacterium
CAGGGAGTGCTCTTCGGCTGAACCCGGGGCTTGGGATCAGCCACCGTGGGTGATCGATTCCAGCTGCTCGTAGTCCTTGTCGGACCAGGTCCGGATCCCTCTGCTTGAAAGGAATCCGCGTTGCAGCGCGTGGATCCGAGCTCCCTCGGAGGAGTCCATGACGCGGATCCTGACCTTGGCGAGGCCGGCATGGCTGATGCCTAGGATCTTCGCGGAGGCGAAGGAGAGGTCGATGATCCGGCCGCGCACGAATGGCCCCCGATCGTTGATCCGGACCACGAGGGAGCGGCTGTTGGTCAGATTCGTCACCCGGACGTAGGTGTTGAAGGGGAGTGTCCTGTGGGCCGCCGTCAGATCCAGCATGTCGTACCTTTCGCCGCTGGCGGTCAGCCTGCCCTGGAACTTGGGGCCGTACCAGGAGGCGATACCGGTCCGGGCCAGACCGACCGGAACGGGCGGCCCGGCGCGCAGCGGAGATCTGCCGCCGCAAGCGGCCAGGGAGACGAGGGCGAAGCCGGCGAGGATGAGGATCACGCTGGGAAACCCCAGAGGGATCGGCCGGCGGGAGGCCGACATCACGGCTGGTCGCCTTCCGGGGTCGCGCGGGGGGCATCCGCGCGGTGGACTGCCCCGATGAGGGAGGTGATGTCGGTGACGCGGTGTTCGAGACAGTGCTCTCGCAGTTCGGAGATGATCCGGACGGTGGCCGCCGGTTCGGTGAACGTCGCGGTGCCGACCTGCACGGCGGAGGCTCCGGCCATGAGGAACTCCAGCGCGTCGCGACCCGTGCGGATGCCGCCGATGCCGATGAGGGGCAGATCGACCGCGCGGGCGACGCTGTAGACCTGGTGAACCGCCAGCGGGCGGATCGCGGGGCCGGAAAGACCGCCGGCGCCGGATGACAGGACGGGGTGCCCGCTGTGGACGTCGATCGCCATGCCCGTGTAGGTGTTGACGAGCGACAGGATGTCGGCGCCCGCTTCGGCGGCGGCGCGGGCGATGACGGTGATATCGGTGACATTGGGAGACAGCTTGACGATCACGGGCAAGTGGGTTGCGCGACGGACCGCCCGGGTGACGTGGGCCGCTTCTTTCGGATCGACGCCGAATTCGATGCCTCCCCTGGAGGTGTTGGGGCAGGAAATATTCAGTTCCACGGCGGCCATGCCTTCGGTCTGTTCGAGGCGCGCGGCCAGCTCCCCGAACTGGTCGGCCGTTTCGCCAAAGATGTTGGCGATAATCGCCGTGTCGTATCGCCTCAAACGCGGCAGCTTGTCACGTATGAAAGCCTCGATCCCGATATTCTGCAGGCCGATCGAGTTGAGCATACCGGACGGCGTCTCGGCCAGGCGGGTCGGCTTGTTGCCCTGGCGCGGCGCGAGCGAGAGACTCTTGCAGACGATGCCTCCCAGGCTGGAGGGATCCACGTAAGGCAGCAGATCGAGCCCGTAGCCGCAGGTTCCGCTTGCGGTCAGCACGGGGTTCTTCAGCCGCACCGGCCCCACGGTCACTCCCAGCGACACCGTGCTCGTCGAGTTGGTCACAGGATCACCTCGGAAGCATCGAACACCGGGCCATCGACGCAGATACGCCGGTAGGTGGTTTCCCCGCCCGGCTGTTTCCTGGTGGCGACGACGCATCCGACGCAGACGCCGAAGCCGCAGGCCATGGGTGTCTCGAGGCAGAGCTGGCATCGCACGCCATGGCGTCTTGCGATCAGCGCGGTGGCCTTCATCATCGGCGTGGGTCCGCACGCGCAGATTCTCCACGCGGAAGGGTCACGAGATGCCAGGAAGGAGTCGAGCAGATCACTGATGTATCCCTTCTCTCCCGCGGAGCCGTCCTCCGTGGCGATCTGGACTTCGATCCCGGCCCCTCGCGTCGATTCGATACCGGCGAGATCCGGGGCCGAGCGGCACCCGAACAGGAACACCGGCCGGCGACCGGCACCCTGATCTCTCAGGGCCAGCGGGTGCAGTGACGCCGATCCGATACCGCCCGCGACAAGGAGCAGACGACTCGTAGAATCGTCCGCCGCAGGGAAGCCGTTGCCCAGAGGAACGAGACATCGCAGGGTGCCGCCGGGCTTGATCGTCGACAGGATCCGTGTGCCGCGTCCGAGCACCTTGTACAGGATCTGGATCGATGCCGGGGGCGATTCCGGACATTGAAGATGGTGAAGGGGCGCCGTAGAAGGGGATCGGTTCCACCGGGCGGCGGGTTGACTGTGAGCATGACGAATTGTCCGGGTTGCCAGGACGGGAGGGGCGGCTGGCCGGTCCCGGGCTTGAGGGTCAAAAGAAAATGGGAGCCACCCAGGGGGTCGTGGGCATGGACGCGCAGAGATAAATCGACAGGCATGAGGCTGAATTCTAACAGGTTATCGACGAAGTTCTGCTGGACTGTCGTTTCCTTCAGCCCACAGTAGCACAGTTTGTACACCCTGTTCATCTCGCCGGCGATCGGCGCCGGGGGACGTGTCGGTCGTGATGGTATGATCCGCCGGTGAACTACCTGAAGCTCATCGCCAACGCCGTCTATTCCGGGCTGTACGTCTCGTGCCTGATCGTTTTCCTTCTCCTGTTTCTGAATGCCGATCCCGCCGCCGGCGCCAGGGGCGTGGCCACCTTCGGGAAACTGCTGGCATGGACGATGCCGATCTACCTTCCTCTGACGGCATGTCTTCTCCCCACGCTCTTCCTCTTCGTTCGGTTTTTCGCCGTGAGGCGTCTGCATGCGCACTGGTTCAGCCTCAAGGCCACGGTCTGGTTCGCCGTCTCGGCGCTCGGATACCTGACGGTCGTTTACTATGTCAATATATAATGGTCCGTCTCCCTGGTGGCCCCGACCACGCGCGTCGCCCTGAGGGTCTGCGCGGCGACGATGGCGGGCTGCTGCCTGCTGGCGCTCGGGGCGACCTCGGCCGGGCAGTTTCGCAAAGGAGCCCCGGCGCGGCGCTGGCGCGAGATCGCCGTCTTGTTTCTCCTGGCACCATTGATCGTGAACGCCTCGACCCTCGTGGGTCTCGGCAAGGCGGCCGGGACGCCCGACCACCCGAATCCGGGGCGCCTCGTCGTCGAAGGGGTGAACCCGGAGCAGGCCGGCGGGGGGAGGCGCCTGCTGGTGGTCGGTCTCGATGCGGCCTCGATGGACCAGATCCTTCCCCTGGCATCCGTGCGCGAGCTGCCGGCCTTCGAGAGGTTCCTCGAGCAAGGCGCGTGGGGTCGGCTCAACTCTTTGCGGCCCTGCCTGTCCGGCGTGGCATGGGCCACGCTGCTGACCGGGACCATGCCGTGGACTTCCGGCGTGCGGGCGGACTCGATTTTCCATCTCCTCCCCGGAGGAGAGACGCTCCAGGTGCTCC
>JBHHZI010000248.1:0-3360 GCA_046757965.1 Acidobacteriota bacterium
TCACGGACACCAAGGGTTCAGGCATCATGAAGTCCCTGGTGTCCGGATGGGCACCGTGGTTCGGCCCGATCCCGCAGCGAACATCCGGTGCCCTGGTGGCGGACCGGCAGGGGCGTTCCACGGCCTACGCGATGTTCGGGCTCGAGGAGCGCGGCGAGCTGTTCATCTCCGCGGGAACCGAGGTCTACTCCGGCATGGTGGTCGGCGAACGGAACCGCCCGGGAGACCTGGCGGTGAACATCACGCGGGAAAAGAAACTGACCAACATGCGCAGCAGCACGTCGGATGTGCTGGTCACCCTCCGTCCCCCTCGCCGGCTCTCGCTGGACCAGAGCATCGAGTTCATCGCCGAGGACGAGTACCTGGAGGTCACTCCCGGGTCGGTTCGCATCCGGAAGAGCGAACTCTCCACGAGCCGGCGCGAGCACGAGCGCAAGCGCCGGGAACGCCGGGGCCGGCCGGCCCACTGAGCCTCTAGACCACTCAGAAGTTCCGGTCCAGCGTGTGACAGACTCCCGCGCCCTGGGGGATCTCATCTCCGCGGCAGGAGACATTGGTGTCGCCGTCTCCACCGCCCCCACCGCCCGGGATGCGCTCCACCACCGCGACGGTCGCCGAGCCCAGGTGATCGGACACCACCGCCACAAAATCAGGCTTGTCCGGCACAACCGCCGTGAAGGTGTATCGACCGATCGTCGGATCGAACGCCATGTCACCGAAACCCACGACGGTGAGCAACGCCACCGGCTGGTCGCTGCTGGTGGCTTCCACCAGCAGCGTCTCGAAGTTCGAGCGCCACACCGCCTGAACGATGGTGATCACATCCACGGCCACGCCATCGTCGATGATGCCGTTGCAATCGTCATCGATACCGTTTCCCGGGATGTCCGGAGCGCCCGGATTGACGCTTGGTTCGGTATCATCACAATCACCCTGGCAAACCGTGTATCCATCGACGTCAAGGTCGAAGCCCTCGTCGATCTGACCGTTGCAATTCTGGTCGATACCATCGCAGACCTCCGCCATCCCGGGGTTGATGGCGGGATCGAGATCGTTGCAATCACTGAAGGAGTCGAACCCGTCGCCGTCATTGTCGACTGCCGCAGTGGTCGAGATACTCAGGTCATACTCCCCATAGGCGGCAAAACTGGTCGACCGGCTCACCTCGACAAAGAACCGATCGGTGCGCGGTGCCGTGAAGTCGATGCGAGAAGACAGATCACCCGAGGCGCGATTGTCGTTGAATGCCAGGAGAGTTGTCCCGTCGGAATCCCGCACGCGCAGGAACGTGTTAGCGTCTCCCTGCAGGGCGAGCGTCTCGATGACATAGACACCCCCGGCCATCGTCATGAACGAGTACATGTCGACATCGATGCCGCCGCTGCCGGCGCCGTCGAGGTCCGGATCCCGGAAGAAGGTGGCGTGGACCGGAATGCCGTTGACGGCGAACGCCACGGCCTCGGCTGCCGCATCGTTCACCTCGTCCAGATCCTCGTGAAACTCGATGCTCAGGCCATCGGCGACATCCAGCAGGCCGGGCAGGGTTCCGGGCTGTCCGCCGAGCAGGAACCAGCCATCCCAGAAATCTTCCAGACTGATGCTGGTGGCCGTCGGGATATGGTTCACCATCACCGACCAGATTGACGCGTCGTCCAGATCGAGCGTGTCGATCGGCGTGTCATCGACACCCGGCGTGGCATCCGTCGTTGATGGACCGTCGACCAGATCCCAGAGGAACTCGAACGTGTTGACCTCGCTGTTCGAACCCGAGCACAGGTACTGGGTATCCGTCTCCAGGTCGGCCGTCCTGACCACGTTGCCTGGGCCCGGGCCCCCGTTCGAGCGCAGATACACATGGCTGTTCGGCAGACCGTCATGCCGGCGCACCGAGTTGCCCCAGTAGGTCGCGAACCCCTCGTCGAAGGCCAGCCGGATGTCCTCATCACAGAGCGCGAACGTGTGAAACCCGCCGGGCGAGTTCGATGCGGAGTACTGGTTCACCACGTAGTGAGCCATCTCATGCAGGATCACCGTGTCGTCATACCCTGCGGTGGCGCGGAGCAAGATCATCATCAGCGGCACGCTGTACGACGCGGCCGCCACGCCGTTGTTCGCGTCCCACACTGTGGCCAGGTGCTTGTCCGCTGGCGGCCGGGCCCCGTCCAGGAAGGCGATGTAGTCGGCGCCGAGCAGCATCTGGTCGTAGATGTTGAACGCTTCCCCACCCTGCCCGATGGCAGCCACCTCGGCACCGAAATCCACACTCACCGACGGCGAATGACTGCTGATGGTGGCCGTGGCCACGGCGTAATGGGTGATCTTGTTGGTCGTGTCGGTCCGCACGTCGATGTTGAGGTCCGGCGTGCTGCCCGATCGGCTGATGACACGAACGAGGATGCTGCGCACCTTGTTATCCGCCACGAAGATCGAGTACGAGCCGTCAGCGGCCGTGGCACCGGTCGCCAGAATCTGACTTCGCTTCGGTGCGTCGGGATCGACCACCTCGATGTCGGCGGACCGGATCGGACGAAGCGGCTCGAATCCGGTGAATCCGTTCTCGTCGAACTCCCGGTCGACGTAGTGAAAGCTGCCGGTGGCAATCCAACTCGCCTGGGCAACCCCCGGCGCCAGGGCAACCAGGAGACCCGCGGCCACCAGGAGCACCATGCGCCACGAGAGATGGCCCGCGCCCCGGGCGGAGAAGCTGCCGTCGAGCCGCCGACCCGCTCCACGTTCCATCAGGACCCCGCCGTCACGGCCCGGTACTGGACCAGGCCGTCGAGCCGTTCCGGCTGGGTTCGCGAATCAAGATTCACCCGCAGGTGGGTGCCCACCGTCATCGTTTCCCCGCCGGGAGTGGCGACATCCGCCTGGATGAAGATGTCGTGGTCCTGGCCGGCGGGCAGATCCATGGTTTGCCAGGTGGTGCGCGCAGTCCGCCGGCGCTGAGCCCGCCGCCCCTCGAACATGGGCAGAGCCGCTCTCCGCACGCCGGCACTGGACCGCGTCCCGCGGAGACGCACCTCACTCAGATCGGTGCCGGTGAGGAGGGTCACCTCGATCACGACGCGTGCCGTCTCCTCGCCCTCGACGACCTGCACCGTCCGGGCCGTCAGATTCACCGGCACGGACGGTTCACAGCCGATCCGGCCGTCCCAGTCGGCATCCGAGTATCCGGCCGAGCCGCTCAGCCCCCCCAGCAGGAGGCCGACAAGCACCACTCGAACAACGGGCTTCATGGCATACTCCCCGATATCAAGCCGGATCCCCCCCCGAAGATTGGACACGCGCGGTCAACGTCCACTAAACCCCCACAGTTTACGGATCGTTGAGCGATGTGCAAGGATTTCTTGCGCCGGA
>JBHHZI010000249.1:0-3351 GCA_046757965.1 Acidobacteriota bacterium
CCGTCCATCGAGCAGGCAGCGCCGGGCGATCGGTTCCAGTTCAAACGCCAGGGATATTTCTGTGTCGATGCACGCGACTCGACCGCCGGGCGGATCGTCGTCAATCGCACAGTGTCCCTGCGCGATAGCTGGAAGCGGGCCCAGAAGAAGCAGAGCTAGCTGCCCGCGCCGGTCTATACTGCGCCGGTCCCAGGGGCGGAAGGCGAAGAGCATGAGCGAAGACGGCGTGCTGGTGACGGGGCCGGTGATGGCCGGGAGAGCCGGGGGCTCGGCGGACCGGACATCACGCCCGCGACGCTGGTTGCTGCATCTCTGCGAGCTTGTTCTCGTCGGGCTGATGGCTGCCTGCACGCCGTCGCTGGATGCTGCACCCGACGAGAATGCCGGGTCCGGGTCGGGCGAGGGAGCGGCTCCGTCCGGCTCCGTGCGCCTGTATGTGGCGAATCGCTACGAGGGGGTCCTGCGGCTCGATCCCGCCACCCTCGCGATTCTCGACACCATCGACACCGGACCGCGTCCCCATGGCATGGTTCCCGCACCCGATGGCCGGACCCTCTTCATCACCGTCGAGGCGAGTGACGAGCTCCTCGAGGTGGACGTGGCCACCCATGCCATCCGGCGCCGGGTGCAGGTGGGATCGGTGCCGAACGAGCCGACCATCAGCGTCGATGGGCGGCGCGTCTTCGTGCCGCTGCGCGGAGGAGATCACACCGCGGTCGTCGATACGGACACCTTCACCGTCATCGGCGAGATCCCGGCCGGCGCCATGGAACACAACGCGTACACGTCGGCGAACGGGACGCATGTCTACCTGACCTCGATGGGAGATCGGACGGTGACGGTGGCCGATCCGACCACGCTCGAGGTGGTGAAGCGGATCCCGATGGGAGGGGTGCCCCGGCCGATGGCGATCCTCGAAGATGAGTCGATTGCCTACGTGGCCCTGTCGTCTCTCCTGGGGTTCGTCACCGTGGACCTGCAGGCGGGACGTGTGGTCGACCGTCTCGAGAAACCGATTCCCGCCGGCACGCCGGTGCCGCCCCTCGACACCTACACACACGGCATGCTTCTCGGCCCGAACGAGCGCGAACTCTGGGTGGCGGCCTATGCCACCCGTACGGTGTATGCGTATCTGGTGCCGGAGCGACGGGAATTCGCCGCCATCCCCGTGGAGGGCGGGCCGCACTGGTTCGCCCTTCATCCCGATGGCGAGCCGCTCTACGTGACCCTGGAGAACACCGGCAAGGTGGCGGCAATCCATCGAGGGCTGCGGGAAGTGCTGCGCACCCGCAAGGTCTGCGAGGCGCCGACGCGCATGGTGGTCTTCCGGACGCCGGTGGGTGACTGACACCCTCGGGGCCGGGCGGGCGGGACGGGATCCCGCACGGGCGGGTCGTCTCGCGAGAAGAAGGAGTGACGGATGAGATCTCTGACGATATGGATCGGTGTGGGATGCCTGCTGGTGCTTCCGGGCGCTGATCCGGCGGCGGCCGCCGTCCAGCTTCCGTTCACCGCCGCCGACATGCTCGATGTCGTGACGTTCGCCGGGGGACAGCCGCTGAGTTTGTCTCCCGACGGCCGCCTGGCGACCTTCGTGCTGCCTGACATGGATGATGAGTGGAATGTCCAGGAGCGGAGGCCGACCGGTTTCGTGCAGGTCGTCGCCACGAGCACTCCGCTTGCTGCCCTGACGGCGGTCACTGCCGGGAACACACGTAGTTCCTTTCCGGTCTGGTCACCGGACGGGACACGGCTGGCCCTGTTCGTCGAGGAGGGTGGGGGAAACCGGCTGGCAGTCTACGAAGTGGAATCACGCGCGCTGCGGCGGCTCGGCGAACCGTTCGACGGACGTCCGTATCTGGCCGCGCGCTGGACCCCGGATGGCGGCAGCCTGATCTATGCGCCGGCTGTGCCGGTGCCTCCCCTGGCCGAACCCGGACGGGTGCGCGTCCAGACCAACGAGGATTCGAGGCTGCCCGGAGATGCCTTCTTCACCGACCGACGCCTCGCGGGCCTGGTGGCCGTGGATCTGGCGTCGGGAAGTGGCCGGGCCCTGCTCGGGAAGCCGGTGCATCTGCGCTCCTTCACCCTCTCTCCCGGCGGCGAGTGGGTCACCTACACCGTTCCGGAGCCGTCCACGTTCGGCGTGGTGGGGAAGGAGAGGCACGAGACCTTCCTCCTGCAGGTCGCCGGCGGCGGTGCCGCCCGCCGGCTGGACAGTGGGGCCGCACCGGTGTCCTGGTCGGGAGATGGGCAGCACCTGATCTGGCGGCAGGAGGGACGACTCGTCATGAGCCGTCCGGCAGGCGGGGAGCGGCACCCGTTGCTTGCCGGCCCGTCCCTGGAGGCGCGAACTCCGATCTGGTCTCCCGACGGGAAGCAGTTCCTCGTCATGGTGCCGGACCCGTCGCGCCACGATCCGGAGATCGATGCACCGCAGCCGGACATGTACACCATCGCGGTGCCGTTCATGGATCTCTACCTCGTGCCTGGACCGGGCAGGACGCCCCGCAACCTCACGTCAGCCATCGTGGACCAGATTCGCGAGCCGGTCTTCAGCGGCGATGGCCGCGCCGTCTTCTTTCGTGCCATCAATCCCGAGACCTACGACGAGACGCTGTACCGGTACTCCCTCGCTGACGGCCGGCTCCACCCGCTGCGCGCCGGGCGGGAATCCTACGGCCATCTGGCCGCGGCCGGTGAGCGGCTGGTGGTCACCATCGAGACGGCCACCCATCCGCCCGACCTGTGGGCGTTCGACCGGCACGGGACGGGACGGCGCCTGACCGACCTGAATCCCCAGCTGGATCGCTTCACCTTCAGTGCACCGGAGCTGTTCTTCTTTCACGACGCCGATGGCGAGCGTCTCGGCGCCCTGCTGTACCGGCCGGTATCACCGCCGGAGCCGGACGCCGTGCCGGTGATCACCTATGTCTACGAGAAGCTCACGCCGGGTATCCATCGGTTCCGGCCGCGCCAGCAGATCTTTCTCACCCATGGCTTCGCCATGCTGATGCCCAATGTCAAGGTCAAGGTGGGGGAGACCGGCACATCGTTCGTCAAGAGCGTCGTGCCGGCGGTCAATGCCGTACGCGGCATGGGGTTCGCCCACAGCAGGTTTGCCCTGTGGGGTGGCAGCTTTGGCGCCTACGCCACGTCGTTCGTCATCACGAAGACGGACATCTTCGCCTGCGCGGTGTCGAGGGCCACGCCGCCGGATCTGCTGCGCAACTGGGCCAGCGGCCGTGATCGGGATTCGCTCAACATCGAGCGCGGACAGGCCCGCATGGGCGGCGGTCCGTTCGAGGTGATGAACCGCTACCTCGACCAGTCGGCGTTCTTCCACCTGGA
>JBHHZI010000250.1:0-3341 GCA_046757965.1 Acidobacteriota bacterium
GCTCCGGAGACCTGCACCATGAGCCCTGATCCCACCGACCGATTCACCGACCGTGTGGCGGACTACGTTCATGCCCGTCCCTCCTATCCGCGTGCCATCCACGAGATCCTGGCTGCTGAGCATGGCCTGGCGCCGGATCACGTCATCACGGACGTCGGTTCGGGAACCGGCAAGCTGGCCAAGGTGTTCCTCGCCCGGGGACATCGAGTCTTCGGTGTCGAGCCGAATGCGGCGATGCGCCAGGCGGCGGAGGTCCTGTTCCGGGGTGAGAAGCGTTTCATCATCGTCGATGGCACTGCCGAGGCCACGGGCCTGAAGGCGGAGAGCACCGACTGGGTGGTCGCCGGCCAGGCGTTTCACTGGTTTGACATCGACGGCGCGCGGATGGAGTTCGCTCGCATCCTGCGGGCGCCTCGCCGGGTGGCTCTGATCTGGAACGATCGCAACACCGAGGACTCGGATCTGATGCGTGACTACGAGACGCTTCTGGCGCGTCACGGCATCGATTACGCCGAGGTCAAGCGGCGCCAGACCGCCGATGATCCGGTGGCGCGGTTCTTCGGGCCGGAAAAGGCTGCCGAGCACCGGTTCCGTCATGACCAGGTGC
Organism: Acidobacteriota bacterium; assembly: GCA_046757965.1. Taxonomy (GTDB): domain Bacteria; phylum Acidobacteriota; class Polarisedimenticolia; order SMYD01; family SMYD01; genus JBHHZI01. Next base: position 608 of record JBHHZI010000250.1, read on the forward strand.
TGGATCGTCACCGCCTTCGCCGGCGGTTGCAGTCCTCATCGTTCGTGCCGGCGGTCGGGGCGCCGGGGCACGAGGCCATGCTCGGCGATCTCGACGAACTGTTCGCCAGGCATCAGCAAGGGGGTGAGGTGCGCCTCCTGTACTCCACCCGCGTCTGTGTCGGGCGCCTCGCAGAGAACGGGTAACTCATAGAACCCGGCCGAGGTCGGGACAGGCCGCAAGCGACGCCGGGATGTTTCCCACAGGAACCGCCCGGCGATCCCGCCCAGGAGACAGAAATCAATGGTCGAGTGGTTGCGCCTCGCGTTTTCTCCGGATGTCGTCCGCCGGGGCCTGGCCTATGCGGTGTTCGTCGGCGCCATTCTCATCGCCATCAACCACGGCGATGCTCTGATGGCGCACAGGGTGGACGCGGCGCGATGGCTCAAGATGGGCCTGACGGTGGTCGTGCCCTACCTGGTCTCGACGTTCTCGAGCGTCGGTGCGATGCGCGCCTCGCGGCGCGACGGCTGACGGCACCCGCGGCTCACCGATTCACTTCGGCGCCGGGCCGGGCAGCCACGTCTCGTGGACGTGCAGCCACCGCACCTCGTTGGGAGCGTCGCTGTCCGGAGCAAACAGGGCCGTGCTGACCCGGCCGCGGCTCTCGTCACCGGAGGCTTGCCATTCCTCGTAGGTGCACAGCCAGAGGTCGGTGCCTGCAGCCCGACAGCTCTCGTTCTCGATCCATATCCGAAAAGCCCCACCTGCGCGTCCGCCATGCGCCTGGCGCATGGCCTCGAGCAGCGGGTCGCGCTCGACGATGCGCCCGTCCGGCGCGATGATGACAAACGCCGGGTCCAGGACGCTGGAGAATCGCTGGAAGATCTCGTCGCTGCCGTCCACGCGGCCGTTGAACCAGTCATCGAAGAAACGGTGGAGGTCGAGGACTTCCTGGCGACAGTTCGCTGACAGATCCACGGACTGATGATAGCGGATTCCTCCGCCGCCGCGATGGCTGCACGTATGGTACGATGCCTTCCAGTTTCGACCCGGGGAAGTCCCGATGTCTCGACCGATCCTCTATCACAATCCCCAGTGCAGCAAGAGCCGACAGCCACTGGCTCTGCGGAGGGAGGCACAATGGCACCGGCAGTGACCCTGTCCACCAGCTTCGGCGATATCACGCTCGAGCTCTTCGAGGCCGAGGCGCCGATCACGGTGAAGAATTTTCTCGACTACGTCGATCAGGAATTCTACGACGGCACCATCATGCACCGGGTGATGCCCGGCTTCGTGCTCCAGGGCGGGGGGTTCACGCCGGACATGTCGGAGAAGTCGACGCAGGCGCCCATCACGAACGAGGCGGACAATGGCCTGAAGAACACGCGGGGCGCCCTGTCCATGGCGCGCACCCAGGACATCCACAGCGCCACGTCCCAGTTCTTCATCAACATCGTCGACAACGCGTTCCTCGACCACGGGAAACGGGATTTCGGCTACGCGGTGTTCGCCCAGGTCACCGACGGCATGGACGTCGTGGACAGGATCTCCCGGGTCGAGACGGGCCGAAACGGGTTTCACGAGAACGTTCCGGTGGAACCGGTGGTGATTCAGACGGCCCGGCGGGTGGATCCCGCTGGAGCGGATCCGGCGGAGGGTTGAGGCGGGGATGCCCGATCCCGGTTCGCCTTCTCACTACGTCCACGGGACCGACCCCGGCGAGCAGCAACGGCTGGCGACGCTCAACCGGCTGCTCAATGACAGTTCGCTGGCCGAGATGCGGCTGTGCGGGGGCGAGAGGATCCTCGACCTGGGCAGTGGTCTGGGGCAGTTCACTCGCGCCATGGCGCGGGTCGCCGGGTCCACCGGCCATGTCGTGGGTGTGGAGCGCAGCGCCGAGCAGATCGCAGCGGCTGCACGGATGGCCGACGCCGATGGGGAGGGCGGTCTCATCGAGCAGCGCCAGGGAAACGCCGACCGCTTGCCGCTTACCGATCAGGAGTGGGGCAGTTTCGACCTGGCCCACGCCCGGTTTGTCCTGGAGCACTTGCCGGACCCGGCGCCGGTCGTGGCCTCGATGGTGGCCGCCGTGCGTCCGGGAGGGCGGATCATTCTCGAAGACGATGATCACGCGCAACTGACCATCTGGCCCGAGGTGCCCGGTTTCATGGGACTCTGGGAGGCCTATGTCGCCGCCTACCGGCGGGCGGGGAACGACCCGTTCATCGGCCGCCGCCTGGTGAGTCTGCTCCATGCGGCCGGTGGTCGTGTGGTGCGCAGCACGATGCTGTTCTTCGGTGCCGGTGCGGGAGAGAAGACGTTTCCCGCCGTGGCGGAAAACTTCGTCGCCATCCTGCGTGGCGCGCGCGCGCAGATCGTCGAGGAAGGCGGTCTCGCCGGCGATGTCTTTGCCTCGACGATGGAACGGTTCACTGACTGGGTGGGTCGACCCGACGCGGCGCTGTGGTACACGCGATCGTGGGCCGAGGCGCAGCGGCCGGAGAACGCGAAGACCTGAGTCACGGCATCAGGGGGGCGCCTGTCCACGGATCGCTTCCTTCCGCCGTGGAGCTCGCCGTGCGCGACGGAACACTCCTCGTGACCGGTAGGGTCCGTCCGGCATGGATGGGGAGCCGTCCTCTTCGATGAGAACGGCTCCCCTCCCGTCCGGCGGTCGGTCGATTCAGATCCCGACGGCCCAGCCGGACAGCCAGGCGACGATCTCGGCAGCCGGCCCATCGGCCACCGGGAG
>JBHHZI010000251.1:0-3334 GCA_046757965.1 Acidobacteriota bacterium
AGGCGTCCGCACAGGCCCTGATCGAAGGCGGTCTCCGCTGTTCCGAAGAGAAGGGCCGGGAAAGGATGGTCCGAGAGATCGGGAAGATGCCCCTCGGCGCGCTGGAGATCTTCCAGGATGGCCACGAGATCTTGCATGCGCATCACCGGGCGAGTCGTGCCATCGGCCCAGGTGATCCACCCGGCACCCGTCTCGTCTCCATCCAGGTCCAGGAGATTGCCCACCAGCCGGGCCACCTCCTCGGGCCGTGCGGAGAGCGCGTTCGCCTCGGGGTCGTCGACGAGTTGCACCACTTCTGTCCCGGCGGCGCGCCACAGCGCCTCATCGTCGCCGGAGCACCTGCCGGCGACACAGCGATCGTGGATCCGTCGCAGGACCTCCCGCGCCAGGACCCAGAGCCGCTGGCGGAGAGCCGGCAGCCGGGCCCGGCTGGTGGCCAGCGCCGTCCCTTCACCCACCACGCGCGCGGCGGGAATGTCACACCCGTCCGTGTCATCACAAAGCTCGGCCGCATCCGTACAATCCACCGCGGCGGCGACGAGCGGCGTGAACGCACCGACGAGGACGGCGGCATCGATGCGACGGATCGCCCGCCACCGCCCCGGGCCTCGCAACTGCTCTCCGCGGGCCAGGAACAGGAGCCGGCCGTTGATCTCGGCGGCCGGCGCACCATCATCGTCGTCCCTCACCCTGACCTCGAAGTCGCCGGGCAGATCCGGCAGCACACCGAGTTCGAGGGGATCGCCGCTCGCCAGCCCGGCCAGCAGAGCAGCCGGCGTGGCATCCATGGCCAGAGCCAGCCCGGCCTCCGCGGTGCGATAGGCCTGTTCCCCGGTTTGCGCCCGGGCGGTCCCCCACCGGACCGACCCGGCCACCAGGGCGGCCTCGAGGCCGATGAGGAGCGTCAGGGTCAGGATCAGGAGCGCCGCCGGCAGCACTCCGCCGGCCTCACCGGGCTGGCCGATTGATCGGTCCTCCTGGACGGACCACCTCATGGCATCGGACTCCGTGGCGTGCCAGCGCCCTGCCTCAGGTGCGTGCTGACGGGCACGCGAACGACCGGCTGCTGTCCGCCACCGCCGCCCACCGCCAGGGAGCCGGCCACCAGGATGGTGGGCTGCTCGTCCTGCGGCGATGCATCCGACACGGTGCCGGCAGACCAGTCGAACCACCGCGCCTCGCCTGCCGCCCGGCTCTCGCCGGCCAGTCGCATCGTCACCGGAGGGTCGGCCAACGGCTGGCCATCGCGCCTCAGACCGCCTCCATCTGCCATCCACCGGTGCCGGACCACCCGATACACCCGGGCGCCGTCGGCGGGGCCGGTTGACCGGGGCACGGCATTCGCCAGGGTGATCCGGCGCGTCAGCCGATCGACCCTCGTCACCGTGGAATCCCACGACCAGCCCCACCGGTCGGAGACGACGATCTCGTCCCCGTCACGCAAGCGTCCGATGGAGACGAGAACGATCTCCCGCGCGCCGGCCGCGACCGGTTCGGCGACGCGATTGCCGCCGTCATAGCCGTCCTCGGTGAAGCCGAAGACGACGCTCCCATCGGTCGCGGCGATCGAGATCCCGTCGGAGCCGGCGGGCAATCCGAAGCCGGCGCGCCGGCACTCGCGCACCATCCGGGCGGCCGCCAGCCGTGCCGCGTCCGCGAGCATCGCCCGGCGCGAGACCCCGGCAAGAAGGTGCCGCGAACCGACGATGAGGGGCAACATCGCTGCCAGGACGATGAGGACCAGCATCGCCGAGACCAGGCTCTCGAGCAGGACCGAACCGCGCTCGGTGGCCCCCCGCGTCATGGCGCACTCCGTCGCACGCCCACCAGGTGGGCCAGCGGCGGGTTCGACGACGACCGCCGCGTGTCGACCACCACGACATCCAGGCGAAGCAGACGGACGGCCGGTTCGTATGAATCGACCTGCCAGCGCGCCTGCAGCGGACCGACGTCCACGAACCAGGTTCCACCGGCACCGGCGAGCGGCCGGTCGATGGACCCGCCCTCGGCGACCCATGAGTTCCCCCGGTCCACCTGTTGCAGCCGATCGAGAACGATGCGGGCCCACGCGCCTGCCTCGGTGATCCGGGCACTGCGCTCGACGCTCTTCGCCGCGTCGATCGTCAACCGGATCATCCCGGTCACGAGGCCGGCGAGCAGCGTGACGCCAACCAGTGTTTCCACCAGACTGAAACCGCGTAGATGTTCGGGAAGAGACGACGCCTGGTGCGGGTGCATGACACCTCCGTGCCTGGATCTGCATGACGGGTGATGGGAGGGAGCAAGACCCCCTCGGACACAGTGGCCGGGCGCCCGGCGACAACCGGCGGTCAGGGTCAGGCGTGGAGCAAGTCCGGTGCCAGCCCGGACCAGGTGGTTCCGCGCAGGCGGGAGGGAGGCCAAGACCCTGCGCCCCGCTTCCCCCGGTACCGAGGGCGTCCGGAAGTGATGCACTGTCGCGTCCCGCCTGTTCCATCTCGGGACACGGCGTGGCGCGGTCAGGGGTGACGCGGGGTCGAGAGCCAGTCCAGGGCCGCCTGGACCACGCGACAGACGGGCGCTGCGGCATCGATCCGGTGTCCCAGCTCGGCATAGAGCGCCAGACGGCGAGCCAGCCGGCGTGGCTGGCGCGACAGCACGGCGACCACTGGACGGCTCCCGGGCGCGACGGTGCACCGCCCCCGGGCGACGTCCACGGGGACGTCCAGCCACACGACGGATCCGCGGCGAGACAGTCGCCGGCGATTCATCCGGCGGCAGACGACGCCGCCGCCCAGGGCGACGACCCGGTCCGGTCCCGCCACCTCGCGGAGGGCGCGCTCTTCGCGGGAGCGAAAGCCGGCCTCACCTTCACGCCGGAAGATCGACGGGATATCCCGGCCGGCTGCATCGGCAATCTGCTGGTCCAGATCGATGAACGTCCACCCCAGGCCCCGGGAAATCTCCCGCCCCACGGTGGTCTTGCCGGCACCCGGCAAGCCGATCAACCAGACCGGAGAATCAGGTAGGGATGACACCGGGACGGAAGTAGAGAACGGCCAGGATCAGCGCGATGGCCAGGGGACAGACGAAGCGGATCAGGACGGACCAGCCGCTGATCAACCACCCGGGACCGGAGTAGCCGGAAACCAGTTCTGCGGCGGCGTGGCGCGCCTTCCACGCCCAGCCGGCGAACACGCAGATGAGAAGCGCGCCCACGGTCAGACTGTAGGTGATGAAGATCATGGCCATGAAGTCCATGAAATTATGGCCGAGCCAGTGCTTGCCGGTGAACAGCTCACTGCCGCCGTTGGCAAACGCCGCCGGTATCCCGAGCAGAAACGACAGCCCACCC
>JBHHZI010000252.1:0-3284 GCA_046757965.1 Acidobacteriota bacterium
TGGTCAGGCGGCTGGTGAGCGGCGACGTCGTCCTGCACGAGGTGACGGTGCCGGAGGGGCTGACGCTCATCCGGACCGTGGCCCTCCTCGAAGCGGCCGGCCTGGAGATCCAGGGAAGTCTCGAGCAGGAGACCCGGCGCGTGGGTCGCATCGCGGCGTTCGATCCGCAGGCGACCGACCTGGAGGGGTACCTGTTTCCCGACACCTACACGTTTTCCCGGCGGGTGACGGCGCGGGCCGTCGTCGACCGCCTCGTTGCCCGCTTCCGCGAGGTGGCCGACAGCCTCCAGGCAGAGCTAGGCCCGCCGGACCGCACGGTACGCGCCTGGGTGACGCTGGCCTCCCTGGTGGAGCGTGAGACCGGACGAGATGACGAGCGAGAGCGCGTGGCCTCGGTCTTTCTCAATCGCCTCGACCGGAACATGCTCCTGCAGTGCGACCCAACGGTCCTCTATGCGCTCGAGCGGGCTGGAGAACCGCACGGCGAGTCTCTCGCGGACCGCCTGGCGTTCGACGACCCCTACAACACGTATCTGCACGCCGGTCTCCCCCCCGGGCCGATCGCCAGTCCCGGGGAGGCCGCCCTGCGGGCCTCGCTTCACCCGGCACGGCATGACGAGCTGTACTTCGTGGCGGATGGTGACGGAGGGCATCGCTTCAGCCGGACACTGCGCGAGCACAACCGGGCCGTGCGCGATCTGCGGCGGCGAACGATGGCAGGACCGGGCCGGTGAGTCGGCGGGGGAGACGCCGCGGCGGCGACTGGACTCGTCTGTCGGCGATTCCCGTTTCCCTCGAGCAGGCGCCGGGGATCACGGAGCAACTGTCCCTGCGCCGCGCCTGGATAGCGGTCGCCGGAGAGGACCTCGCCCGGCGCCTGACTCCGGTCGGTCGGCGCGGCGAAGTCCTGCTCCTCCGCCTTTCTCCCCCGCGCTGGCAGGGGCTCCTGCCGGTGCTCGAGGCCCGACTGCTGCCGCTGATGGGGGCCTACCCGGTGCTGGCCGGAATCCGGCGCCTCGAGGGCCGGGTGAGTGTCTCGCCGGGAGTCTCCGCCTCGACAGCGCCGGCGCCAGGCGGAGAGGGGCCCGTCAGGCTCGCCACCGACGCTTCTCCCCGGGCGCGTCTGGCGGTGCTCGCCGCGGAGATCCTCCGGGGCCGGCGGCGCTGACGCGCTCCTGGCGGCGGCTGGCGCACGGCTCCCGGTCCCGGAGACCACCGGAGAATGACCGGATTCTCCACCGTTGCGGCAGGCGGGAATAGGGCTCCCGGAGTCGTGGTTGGGATGGGCGGGCGGTAACCGGGAATGCCGTCCCGGACCGTCGCACCTGCCACGGGTTCCTCAGCTTGCCCCCCAAGGAGGAAACGGGTTCGTGGCCGTGCCGGGTAACCGGCTGGGTGCGACGGTCATTTATTTTCCGCTATCCTTCTCGGCAGACCCATGGCCGAGATCTACTCCCACTCCCGTCTGTCCACCTTCGAGACCTGTCCTCGGCAGTACCGTTTCCGCTACGTCGACCACCTGCCGGTCATCGGGGTCGGCATCGAGGCCCACATGGGCCGCTCGGTGCATGCCGCCCTGGAACAGCTCTACACGCGGTGCATCGCAGGCGAGGTGCCGGAGCTTGCCACCGTCGTGGGCTGGTTCGAGAGCGCCTGGCATCATCGCCCCGGCGGGCCGCTGCGCATCGTGCGCCGTGGTTTCGACGAGGGCGACTATCTCGACCTGGGGCGCCACGTCCTGGCCGGATATTACCGCCGCTTCCATCCCTTCGACCAGGGCGAGACCGTCGGGATCGAGAAGAAGATCGAGATCCGGCTCGCCAGCGGCGGCGGCATCCAGCTCATCGGCTACATCGATCGCGTCGTCAGGACCGCGGACGGAGGCTGGGAAATACACGATTACAAGACCTCCGGCTCCCTGCCCTATGGTCCGGCCCTCGACCGCGACCGCCAGCTCACGCTCTACGAGATCGGTCTGCGCACCGCACAGCCTGACATCGGCCGGGTCACCCAGATCTGGCACTATCTCACCTTTGGCCGGACGTTCACCCGCCGCCGCCGCGCCGCGGACCGGGAGCGGGTGGAGCGCGATGTGGCCGGCGTGGTCGAGCGCATCGGCCGGGAGTCGACGTTCGCGGCGCGCCCGGGTGTCCTGTGTCACTGGTGCGACTACCGGGCGAACTGCGCCGAGGGAGAGGAATTCATCGCGGCCCGCCAGCCACCGGGATTGCCGGACCCGGAGAGGGGTCGCAGGGTGCCTGCAGGGACACCGGCAGCGGCGGCACCGGAAGCGTCGAGCGCGCCAGCGCACCGCGCAGGTCGCAGTCGTCCGGGGCCGCGCGCAGGCCGTTCGTGAAGGCGGCGACGGCCTCGCCTTCCCGCGCCTCGTCGCGCAGCAGAACCCCCAGGTTGAACCACGCCTCGCTCAGCCCCGGCTGCAGGGACACCGCCCGCCGGTACGCGGCCTCGGAACGGACGTCGTCGCCGAGCCGCCGGTAGACGATCCCCAGATTCGACCAGGCCGGCGCCCAGCCGGGAGTCCGGTCGACGAACTGCTCCAGCGCGAGACGCGCTGCCTGCAGGTCACCGGTGCGTAGATCGATCGTGGCCCTGGCCAGGCGGGCGAGAGCGAGATCCGGACGCCGGGCGAGCACCTCGTCGAGCAGGGGACCGGCCCGGGCCGGGTCCGTTCTCATCACGGCAAGAGCCAGACCCAGCCGCGCGGCGGTCGAGCCCGGCATGCGGGCCAGTGCGGATCGATAGTGAAAGACGGCCAGGTCGCTTTCCCCGAGCCGGGCCGCGAGGTCACCCGCCAGGACATCGAGGGCGGGCGGGCCGGGTGCGGTCTCCAGCGCATCGGCCAGATGCCCGTAAGCGACACCGAAGCGGCCGGAGCGGGCCAGCGCGATGGCCTCGATCACCACCGGGTCCGCCAGACGCCCGGAACGCTCATCCAGCAGCTCCATGAACTGCCGGTCGTCGATGCGGGCCCGCTCGGAGCGACCGAGCTGCACCAGAAGCGCATCGCGAATGGCCGGGTCGAGCCCGCTGGCGTCGAACATGTCCAGGGGCGGACGGCGCAAGGTCTCGAGGCCGTCGATCACGAGCCGGCTGGTCGGCCGCCGGATGGACCATGGCGCGGAAAATGCCAGGCGGAGCCGATCATCGGTCTCCAGCGGACCGGTTCCGGCGAAGGCCCGGATCTGCTCGCTGTCGAGGACATGATGTGCCAGCAGCGAGGCGGGGCCATCGATGCCGACGCGGGCCAGCTCCCGGCGCACGGC
>JBHHZI010000253.1:0-3271 GCA_046757965.1 Acidobacteriota bacterium
CGCACGGTGGCGAGACGGTGCGCGATGATCAGGCTGGTGCGACCGGCCAGCAGCACATCGAGCGCCTGCTCGACGTACCGTTCGGATTCGGCATCGAGTGCCGAGGTGGCCTCGTCCAGGATCAGGATCGGCGCATCCTTCAGCAGAGCGCGGGCGATGGCGAGCCGCTGTCTCTGGCCGGCGGACAGGCTTGTCCCGCGCTCGCCCAGGCGAGTGTCGTAGCCGGCGGGCAGGTTCTCGATGAAATCGTGGGCATGAGCCGCCCGGGCGACCTGCTCGACCTTGGCGGGATCGGCGCCGGTGACGCCATAGGCGATGTTGTAGCGCACCGTCTCGTCGAACAGGATGGTGTCCTGGGTGACCAGACCGATCTGGTGGCGGAGTGAGGCCACGGTCAGGTCCCGGACGTCGGTCCCGTCGACCCGGATGCGCCCGGAGGTGGGGTCATAGAAGCGCAGGAGCAGGCTCGTCAGGGTGGTCTTTCCCGAGCCGGAGAGCCCCACGAGAGCCACCGTCTCGCCGGCACGGATGCGCAGATCGATGCCGGCCAGGACCGGTTTGTCCTCGTAGGCGAAGGTGACGCCCTCGAAGGCGATCTCGTGCTGAAACGAGGCCAGGGGCCGCGCATCCGGTGAGTCCTCCACGGCGTTCTTCCAGTCGAGAACCTGGAAGATGCGGTCCGCCGCCACCAGGGCCTGCTGGATCTCCAGGTTGACCCGGTTGAGGCGGCGGACGGACATGAACAGGACTGCCAGCCCGCTCAGCACCACGGCGAAGTTTCCCGGGTCGAGCTCCCCGCTGGCGATGCCCTTGCCCGCCACGAAGAAGAGGATGGCGGCCAGGACCGAGCCGACGAGTTCCATCACCGGGGAGGAGATCGCCATCGCCCTGCCGGCCTTGAGGTCCGCGGTCAGGAGACGACCCAGGGCCGAGCCGAAGCGCTCGTTCTCCACCTTCTCCATGCCGAACCCCTGGACCACCTGGATGCCGAGAACACTCTCGCTGAGGAGACTGGCTGCGTCCGCCATCGATTCCTGGGAGAGCCGGGACGAGCGGCGGAGACGGCGTCCCAGGCGCATCATCGGATAGGTCATCAGCGGAAAGAAGAGCAGCATGAACAGGGACATGCGCCACTCGTGAATCAGCACGACGACGAGGATCACCGGCACCATCGCCGAGACCCGCAGCAGGTCGGCGAGAACCGTCGCGGTGACGAGCTGGAGGCGCTGCACGTCGTTGAAGACGCGCGACAGCAGCACACCGGTCGGGTGGGCGCGGAAGAAGCTCATGGACTGGCTGGAGATGGTCGCGTACAGCTCGGCTCTGAGGTCCCGGATGAGCATGGCCCCGGTCTTGGTGGTCAGGTACTCGCCGCTGTAGAGGAAGATGCCACGCACCATGAAGGTGACCACCAGAAGGAGCGGCACGGCGACGAAGGCACGCTGCCGCAGCCAGTCCGCCCAGCGGGTCCGGGGCAGCCAGCCGCGCACCGTGTCCAGAATGTCCGGTCCGGAGCTGTCGGCCGCCGTCTCGCCGCTGGCGGTCTCCACGGCGGCCGGCTGGCCGAGAAGCACCTCCTTCACCAGAGGTTTCATCGAGGCCACGATGATCGACAGCATCGAGCCGGCGATCGCCAGCATGATGACGGCCGCGATCATCTGCACCGAGTAGCGGCGCACATACTGCATCAGACGGAGAAAAACGCGCATCGGGCGATGCTACCAGAATCCGCCGGTCCGGCGGCCGGGCGGACTCACGGCGTGTCGTTCCCGAGCAGCACGTATCCGGCGGTAGGGTTCGAATCGGACGCGAGGACGGACAGTCCCATCTCTCCGGTCAGGTCGTCGAGGTGTGCGCGCTCGGCGATGATGCAGGCGGGCCGGTGCGAGACGGCATAATCACGCAGTTGGGCCGGTGTCGACAGGACCGTCGCGAAACGCCGGGTATAGAAGAGGAACGGGGGTTCCAGGCGCGGATAGAGGGCATACTCCGTGGTCGGCCCACAGCGGAGCTGCAGCGCCTCCGCCAGTGGCCGGGCCGACTTGAGGCGATCGAAGGGCGGCAGGACGGCCAGCGTGGCCGCGAGAGTCACGACAGCGGCGCCGCCGGCGAGTGCCCCGGCCGCCGCATGGATCTTTCCCCGCCAGGCGAGCAGCGCCGCCGCTGCAAGCGCCAGGGCCATGAGCGCGAGAATCCCGCCCACGCGCCCGGGCAAGGCCGGCCCCAGGACCGACAGCTCGGGCCGGTGCGCCACCAGGCGTGGCACCACGACGGCGGCGACGCCGGTCACGCCCGCCGCGATTCCCAGGGGACCGATCACCCAGAAACGCCGGCGGGGCCAGATCGCGGCCAGACGCTCGAACCCCGCGCCGATGACCAGCGCCATGGCAGGATACATCGGGAGGATGTAGACGGTGCGCTTCCCGGCGGAGACACTGAAGAAGAGGAGGGTCACGCCGATCCAGCAGAGGTTGAACCGGAACCAGCGTCGAGCCTCGGTGTCTGCGAGGCGCCACCCGGCCACCACCGCGGCGGGGAGCAGCAGCGACCAGGGAAAGTAGTCGGTGAGGATGACCGGCAGGTAATACGTGAACGGCTGGATGTGTCCCCAGGCGTGCACGTAACGCGTGACGTTCTGCCGGAACACGATCTGCTCGAGATAGGGCCATCCGCCGGCCCAGCCGGCCGGCACCAGCCAGATTGCCACCACGGCCAGGGAGATCAGAAGACCCCGGCCGACGGCCAGTCGACGGAATCCCTCGCGGTCGCGACGGAGGGCCAGGAAGACAAGAATCGCCAGCAGCGGAGGGAGCAACCCCGCCGGGCCCTTGGCCAGGACCGCGGCGCCGAGCGAGACGAAGAACAGTCTCGCCCAGACCGGGCGTTCTTCCACCTCTCCCCGGACCCAGAAGTAGATCGAGAGCGTCACGAGAAACACCAGGAGCATGTCGATCTGGCCGGTCTGCGCCTGGAGAGGGAACTTCCAGCAACTGCCCAGGGCGGCCACCGCCACCCAGGCCGCGCGCGGCGAGAACTGGCGGTAGCCGATGGCGAGGACGAGACACAGGGTGGCCAGCCCGCTCAGCGCCAGCGGCAGGCGCACCGCCAGCTCGTCGAGCTGGCCGGTGAGACGGGACGCGGCGCAGATGGTCCAGAAGAGCAACGGCGGCTTGTGGCTGTAGATGGATCCGTTCAGGTGGGGAATCAGGTAGTCGCCCGAGACCTGCATCTCGCGGGCGACCTCGGCGTAGCGGGGCTCATCCGGATTCCA
>JBHHZI010000254.1:0-3223 GCA_046757965.1 Acidobacteriota bacterium
AATTACGCGAACACCGTCCAGGCCCTGCGTATCCTGGCGGACCCGGAGGGAATGGCGATCCCGGCGAGACGCATCACACTCTCGACGGCCGGCCTCGCCTCGGGGATCCGCAGGCTGGCCCAGGAACCGGTGCGGCCGCGCCTGGCCGTCTCCCTGAACGCGACGACCGACTCGACGCGTTCCCGGCTGATGCCCATCAACCGAAAATTCCCGCTGCACGACCTGCTCGACGCCTGCCGCGCTTATCCCCTCCCGGCGCGCGAATGGCTCACCTTCGAGTACGTGCTGCTGGCCGGAATCAACGACGGCGCCGAGGACCCGCGGCGCCTCGCCGCCCTGCTACGACGGCACCACCTGCGGGCGAAAGTGAACCTGATCCCCTTCAACGCCGGCTCCGGCCTCCCCTACCGGGAACCGGCGGCGGAGACCGTCCGGCGGTTCCAGGAGTCGCTGCTGGCCCTGGGAATCCCCGCCTCCATCAGGAAAAACCGCGGTCGGGACATCTCGGCCGCCTGCGGACAGCTCGCCCTCGCCGGTTGAGTGGAACCGGGACCAACGCCGGGCCCACAACCTGTTGTGTTCCCGGCTTGACATGGCCCAACGTCTTGGGTAAGTTCGTGCCGTAATCCCCGGGGCTGCCAACCATCCGGGCAAACCTGATTATCCCCGTAAGTCCAGCTCGACGCTGCTCACCGGGGTAGTTCACTGTCCCCCACCCACCACGAAACACCTCGTTCTTGGCAGCCCCGGGAAGCCGCAACGGCCCGGCAGTCCGGTTGCATCCCGTGATCGGCCGATCAGAACGGGGTGACGAGGTGGTTGAGGGGCCCGGCGCCCTTGCCGATCCGGGGGGCCTTCTGCGCTGCCCTCGAGACATCCCGCTTGGCGCCCCCCACGGCATCCGCCGCGCCGACCCCACGCGCCAGCTGGCATGCGACGGCGGTCGAGAACGTGCAACCGATACCATGGGTGCTCGAGGTCTGGATCCTCATGGAATCGTAGATGGCGAATCTCGCACCATCGAACAGGATGTCGATGGCGCGCGCGCCCAGATGACCGCCGGTCACGACGGCGTGACGGGCGCCCATGGCATGTAGCTTGCGGGCGGCCTCCTTCATGGAATCCAGGTCCGTGACCCGCAATCCGGTCAAAGCCGCCGCCTCCGCCATGTTCGGCGTGACCACCAGGGCCAGAGGCAGCAGTTTCTGGCGCAACACCGCCAGCCCCTTCTTCTCGAGCAATGGCGTCCCGCTGCTGGAACGCAGCACCGGGTCCAGGACGACATTGGGCAGGTCCTGCCCGCGGATGGCCGCCGCGACCCGCTCCGTCGTGCCGGCCGTCCCGAGCATCCCGATCTTCACCGCATCGACCGTGAAATCGGACAGGATCGCCTCGATCTGCCGAGCCACGAGCTCTTCCGGGAGATCGTAGACGGCCCGGATCGACACGGTGTTCTGCACGGTGATGGAAGTCACCACGGCCGCGCCGTTGTGCCGGTAGGCCCCGATCGTCTTGAGATCGGCGGCGATGCCGGCGCCGCCGGAAGGATCCATCCCGGCGATCGCCAGGACCGTTCGGGAGATGTCCGGGGCGGTCGGTGGTGAAGCGCAGGAGACTGCCCCGGCCGGCGAGGAATCGTCGCGTGCGATCATGTCGGGACGCCCCATCGTATGGGAGGGACCGGACTTGCGGCGGCCCGGGCTCATCGCCGCATCGCCGCGCGGATCGTCGAGACCGCCTCGCCCATGTCGCGGGCCCCCACGACCGCCGAGATCATCGCGACTCCGGTCAGGGGGACGTGGGAGATCAGGCCGAGCCGCGCCGGCAGGATCCCACCGATGGCGAACACCGGAACCGCGACCTCACGCACGACCGCCTCGAGAGCCTCGACGCCGACCGGCGGGCCGTAGGCCTTCTTGGACTCCGTCTCGAACACCGGTCCGAACGTGATGAAATCGGCACCGCCGTCGGCCGCCCGTCGCGCCTGGCGCAGCGAGTGCGTCGAGACCCCCACACGGAGCCGGCCGGGCCACGTGGACTTGACCGCCTCGACGGGCACACCGTCCGCGGGCAGATGAACCCCCGAAGCGCCTGCGGCCAGCGCTATATCGGCACGCCCGTTCACGAAGACCTCGGCGCGCCCCATGGCCACGGCACGGCGGGCCAGATCCAGCAGTTGCCCGTCGGGGAGGTCCTTCTCTCTGATCTGGATCATGTCGGCCCCGGAACATGTCACGGCACTCACGAGCGATGCGGCGGAAAGATCGGCCCGCGCCCGCCTGTCGGTGACAACGTAGATGAGCATCCGGATCGGGCATCTTAACATGGTGTCCGGCAACTCTGCTAGAATCCTCCGCGATGCCTCGGACACGGATCGCCTCTGTCTGGTACCTCAACGCCCTGCCCCTCACGTGGGGATTGATGCACGGCAGCCTGCGCGACAGGGTCGACGTGGTTCAGGCCCCTCCCTGTGACGCCGCGCGTTTGCTGCGCGAGGATCTCGTGGATGTGGCCCTCCTCCCCTCGATCGAGTTCCCCCGCAACGCCGGATTCCAGGGGATCCCCGGCACCGGGATCTCGGCACGCGGAAAAGTGCGGTCGGTCCTGCTGCTCAGTCGCGTCGAGCCGGGCGCGATCCGCTCGCTCGGTGTCGACCGCAACTCACGGACATCCGTCGCCCTGGCCCGTCTCATCCTGAAGCGATGCCATGGTTGCACCCCCGCGATGACCCCGATGGACCCCGACCTCTCGGCCATGCTGCACGACCACGACGGAGCCTTGCTCATCGGCGACCCCGCGCTGAGGGCATCGTGCTCGTCAGGGGCCGGTTCCCGGGGCCTGCACGTCCTGGATCTCGCCGGCGAGTGGAACCTCCTGACGGGACTCCCCTTCGTGTTCGCGTTCTGGGCCTGCCGCCCGACGCTCTCGCCGGTCGCCCTGGGCGAGATCCTGTCGCAGTCCCTCGAGGAGGGGCTTGCCAACATCGACAAGATCGCGGCCCAGGAGTCCTCCCGCGTGGACCTGCCCGAGCAACTGATAGCGTCCTATCTACGGTGCAACCTGCAGTACCGCCTCGGCTCCGAGGAGTCCGAGAGCCTCCGGGTCTTTTACGGTCTTTGTCGCGAGGAGGGAATTCTCCCCGGCTACCGCGGGGGAGGCTCCTTCTCCAGCAGGTCGGTCACCTCGAACAAGGGATAGAAGGGATAATCCTTCAGGCGCTCCC
>JBHHZI010000255.1:0-3183 GCA_046757965.1 Acidobacteriota bacterium
TGGTCGTAGCGGATCATCTTGCCGCCGCTCGAGGCAAGCATGACGTCGCGAGCGGTGTCCTTCCCGGCCTTCTCGACGATGGTCACGACGACGCGCTCGCCTGCCTTGACATCCGCAATGCCGACCACCTCACGACCTCTACGGTAGCGGGTTTCCTCGTCCAGGGCGACCGACACGGTGTCGCCATCTTTCTTCTCGACCTCCAGGCGGTCTGCCGCCACCGAGACGACGGTCCCCATGACCTTGTGGTCATGTCCTTCATGGGCCCGGATGATCCCCGGAACAACCCCAAGGACAAGGAATACCGTGGTGGCGATGGCTCTTCTCATGTCTCGTCTCTCCCTGTTTGTCAATGGTGGCGTGGCGGCGGTGAGGGCGTGGGGTCACCGCCGTCGAGAAATCGACGGATCTCTTCTTCTTCTTCAAACTCGGCACGCGTTCTCGGATTCAACTCTTCCATCAACTGGACTTCGCCGGCGTTGAGCTCGGGAAGATGTCGGATGAAGTGGACCAGGTTCCATGATTCCACGTCATCTTCCGGAGTATCTTCTCCCCACGCCGGCATCCCGGTCAATCGAACGCCGTTCTTGATGATGTAGAAGAGCTCGCCATCCGAGAGATCCTGCGTCGACCCGGCTGTCATGTCAGGGGCCTTCGGATACATGTTCTGTCCGATCTGCGTCTGCCCCTTACCGTCATTTCCGTGGCACAGCGCACAGTGGTCAGCGAAGTGTGCCCGCGCCTTCGACAGCGACTCCGGGCCGCCCGGCACCGGGTTGGTCACGATCCTGAGCGGTCGAGGTACCGCCAGGTGCCGCAAACTTCGCGCGAGCCACACCTCGACCGCGGTGGGGTCGTCACGTGCGCTGAATCCGTGTGTCACCATGACGATGAGCCCGAGAAGGCCCCCCCCGCCAATCACCAGCGCGGTGAGAGCGACGGTCATTTTCCTGCGCATATATGACTCTCCTCGGATACATTCATTCCGGTGTCCCGGCCCGTACAGTTTCAGGTCCGCCGCTCTTGAGGCTCCCGAACACCATTCAGGTGTCGGATGATCTCGACCAGCGTCTCGCGATCTCTTCGTAACGCCGTCCCGATGTTCGCGATGGCCGGTTCCGTCGCCGCCAGTCCCTCAAGATACAGGATATGCCGTTCCAGTGAGAGGAGCGGCATCGACATCTCGCGAGCGATCCGAAACGCCACCATACCCGCCGCCGACCGCTTCTCGACCCGCACGACGTGCTCCAGGAGGTCCTGCAGTCGTGACCCCATGCGCGTGAATCGCTGTGCCAGCCACCCGAACTCGTCTTTCCGATGGTTGTCCGGGAAGGAGCGGAAATCGCCCTGCTCCACCCGATGAATGAGAAAAGCGAGTTCTTCCATCGGACGACGAACATAATAAATGCCAAGAAAGTGGAGGACCGTGAAGAACAATACCAGGGTCACGGCTATCTGGGCAAAATGAAGACCGAGAAACCCGGACACAAATCGGTCGCTGTCGCGTCGGAGCCGCATCATGAACAGACGATATCGCTGATCGCCACGGTCCAGACGGCCTGAGGACACGAGCCACGAGTCATCGCCGAGGGTCGCCAGACTCCAGGGCCGACTCGCCGTCCCATAGCGACGCAGTGTCAGCGCCTGTTCCACGTCACGACCGATGAGGTCAGGAAAGGAGGACTCGACAATTCGGTTCTGCATGTCGGTGACCAGCAATCGGTGTGCAATACCGTCCGGGTGGCGGAAGAACTCACGGAGCGCGTACTGGACGCCCCGACCCGTGGCCTCGACCCGCCCTCGGATACCTGCCGTGGCGACAGGCTTTCCGGTCACAGAGGCCAGATGATTCAGATCGTCGGGATGTGCTGACTTGTACGTGTCGGCAATCCACGCCATCTCGCGCTCTCCTGTTCCCATGTCCGGTGCAGGAACATTCTTTGCCGGGCTCAGATAGCCGTGATCGACCATTGCCTTGGCAAAGAAACGCGTGACCCGTTCGACTTCGCCGTCAGAATGTCGAGTCGGGTCGATGACCAGGCCGCCCTTTGCTCCGCCGTAGGGTACGTCCACGATGGCGCACTTGTACGTCATCAGAGCGGCCAGGGCCTCGACCTCGGACTGGGTCACGTGTGGGGAATACCGGATGCCGCCCTTCACCGGCAGACGATGAGCGCTATGGACCGCTCGCCAGCCTGTGAAGACATGATACCTGTTGTCGTCGAGCTTTACTGGAAACTGCACCTGCAATACTGACTCGACTGCCTTGATCTCTCCGGCCAGCCCCGGTTCGAGGTCAATGTGCTCGAGGGCGCGGTCGACCGTTCGCTCCACGCTCTGCTTGAAGTTTGTCGGGTTGTGTCCGTTCGAGTCCATCACAGATCACTCCACCCTCATCAAACACGAGACCCCGCGCACGATCAGTGTTTCCCCGGGGCCTGTTCGCGGAAACGACGCAGATTCGCCTCGTTCTCGAAGTAGTAGACGGTGTTGTCAGGCGCCGCACCGATCACGGCCACGGCCTTGTCGACCTTCACGCCGGTCACGGGGTCGACGGCCACACGGACTTCCGGGTCGAGTTTCAACATGTTGACGCACATCTTGCAACAGCCGTAGTACGTCTTGCCGTCTATCTGGACGGCGATCTGCTCCTTTCGGAAGCGCTTGTTGTTCGGCATGCAGACGTACTTCGCGTCGACCCGGACCAGCGAACGGTCCGTGACATCCCGTGCATCGGAGCTTGATGGAGATACGAGATTCTGCCCGCTCCGAGCAACAGCGGAAACACCGAGCACCGGCACCAAGAACAGCGTCGCGCCTGCAACCAGCCACATCCCTCTCGAGGACAACTTCCCACCAGAGCCCGTCTGTCGCATTCTCATCGTTCCTCCCGCTTCATCGCACCTGCAATCTCTTCACCCTCTCGCCGGCCGCGGTCTGCCCGATGCGCTGACAGTTCACGGACATCAGCCGGAGGGCACCCGGACGTGGCCGACCTCCACCGACATCGGAGATACCAGCCGACCCGCAAGTAGCAAGATCGACGCCATCAGGGTCGAAGAACGGAGAGGCAGCCTGCCATCCGCGTCCAGATCGAGTCCTCGCGCACTGGCGGCTGATGTTCGAACCGGCTTCCCGTGGACGACAGGGGCGGCACGAGTCTGAGTGGAGACTGTCTCCTAT
>JBHHZI010000256.1:0-3157 GCA_046757965.1 Acidobacteriota bacterium
CGGCAGGTCGACAAGCACGCTGGCCTGGATCACGGCCATCGTGGCGCTCGCGCTGGCCGTGCCGGCCGGGCCGGCGGCCGCGGCCGGCAGCAGAGATCTGGCCTTCGCGGTCTCCCTGGCCCGCAAGGGACTCTGGCGCGAGGCCACCTTCCGGTTTCGCGAGCTGGTTCGCAAGGACCCCAACAATCCCCGCCTGTGGAACAACCTGGCCGTCGCCTACGAGGCCTCGGGACAGTACGAGAAGGCCCGGGAGGCGTACGAGCGGGCCCGGGGTGCCCCGGCAGCCGATGCCGAGATCCTCGCCTCCAACCGGTCGGATTTCGAGGCGTTCTACGCGACCTGGTCGGCCGGCCACCCAGCGGGCGGGGAGACGGAGCCGCCGGCGGACGAGGACGGCGAGGACGGCGGATGAGGGGCGGGAGAGGATGGCCGGGCTGGGTCCGGCTCACCGGGGTCTTCTCCGTCCTCGTCGCGCTGGGGACTCCCGCCGTTGCGGGCAAGCATGCCACCGCGACCGTGCAGGTCCGTCTGCCGGTGGAACCGAAGGTGGACCTCACAGGCGTCCGGCGGGTCCTGGTCGGCGGTTTCCTGGGAGTCTCCGATGTTCCCTTCAACGCGCGGGCCGAGGTGGTCAAGCTCCTGCGCACGCTGCTGGCCAGGAACACGGATCTGGCGGTGCTCACCGACCCGCCGGCCAGCCTGCCGGAGCAGACGCTGGACGAACTCAAGACCAACGCACCCTTCTTCCAGGCCATCGCCAAGGACTACCGTGCCGATCTCATCGTCTCCGGCCGCCTGCAGTACGGGTCCGTCGATCGGTCCGGATTCGTCCAGCAGGAGTACATCAGCCCGACCACAGGTCGCCGATCATCGCGGACGCGATACGTGGAGCGAACCGGATACAGCTTGAAGCTCGATCTGATCCTGGTGCGCGGCGCGACCGGTGAGATGATCTACGATGTGTCGTTCTTCCAGGACGATATCTATCCAGCCGACGAGGCGGATGCCTTGCAGGCGTTCTATGACCTTGCCGATGGTTTCCGGGAAGGGTATCTGTCGCTCTTCATCGCGCGGGAGCGGACGGAGACGCGGTACCTCTTCACGGAATGACTCGACGGAGGATGAACCGGTGCAGCGAATGAACCGGCGAGCTCGCGCGCATCTCGTGGTCCTTCTGGCCTGCCTCGGCCTGGGCGCACTCCTCGTGGATGCTGCCCCGGCGCAGTCCTTCGGCCGGACGAAGGTCCATTACGACCGGTTCCGGTGGAGTGTCTATCACGCGCCGCATTTCGACGTGTATTACTACCCCGAGGAGGAGGCCTTCCTGCAGGACATCGTCTCGTACGCGGAGAGCGCCTATCTGAAGCTCTCCGAGGATCTCCAGCACGAGCTGTCCGCGAAGGTGCCCCTGATCTATTACAAGACCCACCCGGAATTCGAGCAGACCAATGTGACCCTGTCGTTGATTCCCGATGCGGTCGGGGCGTTCGCCGAGCCGTTCGCCAACCGGATGGTGCTTCCCATCGACGAGCCCCCTGACAAGACATCGCGGGTGCTCACTCACGAGCTGGTCCACATCTTCGAGTACGACATCCTCTTCGGCGGCAACATCGGCAGGGCATTGCGGTCGAATCCGCCGCTGTGGTTGATGGAAGGCCTGGCCTCCTATCTCGCCGAGGATGAGGACACGTTCGATCAGATGGTGATCCGCGACGCCGTGGTCAACGGGGTGGTGCCATCGATCCAGCAGCTTCGTGGCGGCAGTTTTCTGGTCTACCGGTTCGGCAACGCGATCTTCACCTACATCGAGTCGAAATGGGGCAAGGAAGGCATCCGGAACTTCCTGTTCGAGTACCGCAAGCACCTGCTCACGGGCAACATTCCCAAGGCGATCAAGGAGGCCTTCGGGGTCGACGTGGACGAGTTCAATCGCCAGTACCGTCGCTATCTGCGCAAGACGTATCTGCCCACCCTCATCGAGAAGGAGGAACCGGAAACCTATGGCCGCGAGATCGGGTTCAAGCGGCCCGGTGTCTTCACCTTCGCGCCGACCGTCTCACCGGGTGGAGAGCTGGTGGCTGTTCTGGCCAATCGCAAGCTGGATCTGGACCTCTGGGTCCTCTCCGGTGCCGACGGACAGCCGATCAGGAACCTGACCAAGGGGTTCACCAACGAGTACGACCAGCTTGTGGTGGAGGCCTTCAGCGGCAAGCGGGATCTGTCCTGGTCACCGGCCGGAGATCAGGTGGCGACCTTCGCCCAGCACGAGAACAGGCGGATCCTGCTGATCTACGACGCCCGCGGCGGCAAGAGGCTGCGCAAGATCACCATGCCACAGATCGCGCTGCAGTCGTCGCCCGCGTTCTCCCCGGACGG
The DNA here is from genome assembly GCA_046757965.1 of Acidobacteriota bacterium. Taxonomy (GTDB): domain Bacteria; phylum Acidobacteriota; class Polarisedimenticolia; order SMYD01; family SMYD01; genus JBHHZI01. Next base: position 2,377 of record JBHHZI010000256.1, read on the forward strand.
ATCGAAGATCGCGTTCTCGGGCAACGTGGCCGGCATCTACGACATCTACGCCTACGATCTGGAGAGTGGTGAGATCACGAATCACACCGATGACGAGTTCGTGGACAGCAACCCGGCCTGGTCCGCGGACGGATCGACGCTTCTCTACAACCGCCGCATCAACGGGTTCGAGAAGGTCTTCACCGTCTCGGCCACGGATCCGTCTCGCAAGACCCAGCTCACGTTCGGCGCCTCCTCCGAGGTCATGCCCAGCTATTCCCGTGATGGCCGGCGGGTGTATTACTCATCGGATCGGCTGGACGGGATCTTCAACCTCTATGTGCTGGATACGATCTCCGCGTCGGAGAAGCAGCTCACCGACGTGATCACCGGCGTGTTCGCCCCGGTGGAGCTGGATACCCTCGGCGAGAAGCCGGTGGTGGTGTTCACCTCGTTCTTCCGGGGACGGTACCGCCTCTACCGCATGGAGGTGGACACGCCGGTGGCCGAGACCAGCTTCGCCGAGCGGGATCTGGAGCAGATCGAACTCCAGCCGTTTCGATCGACGTTGCAGCTGACACTCGACGAGACCGAGAAGGCCAGGTACAAGAAGAAGTGGCAGGTCGAGTCGCCGAGCCTGGAGCTGGGTGTCACCGATGACGGGACATTTCTGGGCAACACTCTCTTCACGGTGGCCGATCTCCTGGGCGACCACCGGTGGATTCTTGGCGCGTCCACCGTCGGGTCTTTCTCGCAGTTCGACCTCTATCGTCTCGATCTCTCCCGGCGCGTCAATCTGGCC
>JBHHZI010000257.1:0-3135 GCA_046757965.1 Acidobacteriota bacterium
GCCACCGACACGGGCGAGCTTGGCCAGGCGGATGCCCCCCGTGGCGAGCCCGTCGAGCTGTTCGCGCATCCGTCTCACCAGCGCCGCGAGCCGCTCGTCGTCCAGATGGGCCCAGATGCGGGCCCGCTGCAGCGGCGGCGCGGGGGAGATGCCGAGGATGGCCGCCAGGCGCACCGAATCTCCGAAACTCCACAGGCCGGCACGATGCCGTCCCTCGCCGGCCGATGGGCCGATTCTCGGTCCGGCCGCGCCGCCTGCAGATACCGACCGCGCACCTGCCCGTCGAATCTTCAGGTGCAGGATCTCCTGCCGGGTGACCGGCCGGCCGAGAATCCGGGCCAGGCGGGACTGCAGCACGCCGGTGGGCACGACCTCCGCAGGGAGCGGGGGAGTCGCGGCGGCGGCGCGGGAGCCGATCCTCGGAACGGTCATCAGGGCCAGCCTAACACATTGCGTCAGCCGCTTGACAGAAGCTGTCATGAGCAGAAGCCCACCAGGTCGATGTTGGAGTCCGTCCCAAGAAGCGACCAGAACCCGCGTGTCTTGTCTGGGTTGGGAATGGTGCCGAAGAGGAGACTCGAACTCCTACTGGGTTGCCCCAACTAGGTCCTGAACCTAGCGCGTCTACCAATTCCGCCACTTCGGCCGGCGAGGAGCGCGAGAATACGGCCTGGCCTGGAAACTGTCAACTGCAGGACGCTGTGCTAGCCTTCGCGTCCCGCCGGCCCTCTGGGCCGCGCCTGCCTCGGAAGATCGAACCGGTGTCCACCAGGAAGAAGCCCTCTTCTCTCGACCGCGCGCGGATCATCGCGCACCTCACCGACCGGACCTATCGGCCGGCCTCTTCCCGAGAGCTGATGCGCCAGATGGGCGTCGGCAAGGCCGATCGGATGGCCTTCAAGGAACTCCTGCGGGGCCTGGTCGACGACGGCACCGTGCGACGGCTGAAGGGCAACTGCTACCGGATGGCGACGGAGAAGCGGACGGTGACCGGGACCCTGTCCTGCCGTCGGGACGGCTACGGTTTCGTGTCGCCGGATTCAGGCGTCGGACCGGATGTCTACATCCGACGAGCCCGGATGGGCGGAGCCCTGCACCGGGATCGCGTCGTCGTCGAGGTGACCGCGGTCAAGGGCGGTGGTCGCGCGGAGGGGCGTATCACGCGCATCGTCGAGCGCGGCAATCACCGTCTCACCGGCGTCCTGCACGGCAAGGGAGAGCGATTGTACGTGGTGCCCTACGGCAACGAGCCCTACGACGAGGTCGCGGTGTCCGGCGGCGGCGACGTGGAGGTCGGCATGGTCGTGGGCGTTCGTCTCGACCGCGGTGCGCGGGGCGACGAGCGCCCGCAGGGGCGCATCGTCGAATCCCTCGGCTGGCCCGACGAGCCGGGAATCGACCTGAAGATCATCATGCGCAAGTACGGTCTCACCGACACCTATCCCCAGGAGGTTCGCGATGCCGTCGCGAGGGTGCCGGACCGGGTCAGCGCGGAGGAACGCGCCGGCCGCGAGGATTTCCGTGACCTGACCACCGTCACCATCGACGGCGAGACCGCGCGGGACTTCGACGATGCGATCTCGATCCGCCGGCATGCCGACGGGCATTTCACTCTCTGGGTCCATATCGCCGACGTCAGCCATTACGTGAGAGAAGGCGATGTCATCGACGTCGAGGCGCGACGCCGGGGGACCAGCGTCTACTTTCCGGAGCAGGCGGTGCACATGCTTCCCGGAGAACTGTCCACCGGCATCTGCAGCCTGCGACCGCGTGTGGATCGACTCTGCCAGACCTGCGTGATGGAGATCGAACCGACCGGCGAGGTGCGCTCGTCGACGACGATGAAGGGCGTCATCCGCTCGGACAAGCGTCTCACCTACACGGAGGTCGCCGCGGTCCTCGACGGTGATGCCGACGCCCGGGCCGGGCTCGCCTCTCTCGTGGAGAACCTGGAGCTGATGCGCGAGCTGTGTGCGGTTCTCGGCCGGCGCCGGCGGGAGCGTGGCAGCATCGACTTCGACCTGCCCGAGCCGGTCATCCTGCTCGACGACCGCGGAGCCATGACCGGCATCACCCCTCTGGCTCGAAACATCGCCCACCAGATCATCGAGGAGTTCATGCTGGTGGCCAACGAATCGGTGGCGCGGCTGCTGGTGGATGCGGACTGGCCGGCCATCTTCAGGCTCCATGCCAAGCCGGATGTGACGCGCCTCGCGGACCTTGATGCCATCGTGCATACGTTCGGCTACTCTCTCCCGCAGCCGTACGAGGAGATCACATCGGGCGATATTCAGGGTCTGCTGCGGAGCGTGGCGGGCCAGCCGGAGGAGAATGCCCTGCAGCGGCTCGTGCTGCGCAGCATGATGCGAGCCGCCTACAGTGAGGTCGCCGGCCTGCACTTCGGCCTGGCCACGAGCCGTTATCTGCATTTCACCTCTCCGATCCGGAGATACCCGGATCTGATCGTCCACCGGACCCTCTCCGATGCCGCGAGATGGCGAGCGTCGTCCCGGGAGGATCGCGACCGGCGCCGGGAGGAACTTCGCGCCATGGCCGAGGAATCCTCCGCCAGGGAACGAGAGGCCGATGCAGCCGAGTGGGAACTGATCGGCTGGAAGAAGGTCACCTTCATGCTCGATCGCGTGGGGGAGGAGTTCGATGCCATCATCTCGGGCATCGTGTCGTTCGGTCTGTTCGTCGAGCTGAAAGATCTCTACATCGATGGCCTGGTGCACATCTCGACCCTCGACGACGACTTCTACCGGTTCATCGAGTCCAAGCACCTTCTGGTCGGCGAGCGGACCGGTCGGCGGTTCAAGCTGGGTGACGAGGTGCGGGTGGTCGTCGCCCAGGTGAGTGCCATCACCAAGCGCATCGATTTCCGGCTGGCGGGCGCCACAGGAGGCAAGTCATGACCGACGTGGGCCGGCCGTGGTCGGTCCCGTCGCCACTCCGGTGGGTGTTGCACTTCCCACATTTGATTGTCTCATAGGAGACAGTCTCCACTCCGACTCCTGCCGCCCCTGTCGTCTACCTGCAGCATGTTCGAATGACAGCCGCCAGTGCGCAGGGCCGCGATCTGGACGCCGATGGCAGGCTGCCTCTCCGTTCTTCGACCCTGATGGCGTCGATCTT
>JBHHZI010000258.1:0-3112 GCA_046757965.1 Acidobacteriota bacterium
CGGCGCTGAACGCGGACCACCTGAAGGAGTGGATGCTCTCGCTGACCGCTCACCCACACCACGTCGGCTCTCCCCAGGGAAAGGTGAACGCCGAGTTCATCGCGTCGCTGTTCGAATCGTGGGGATACGACACGCGCATCGAGACGTTCGATGTGCTGTTTCCCACGCCGAAGAAACGTGTGTTGACCTTGCTCGCCCCCGAGCGAGCAAGCGCACGGCTCGCGGAGCCGGTCGTCGAAGGAGATCGAACCTCTCGACAGGTTGATGAACGCTTGCCCCCCTACAATGCCTACTCCATCGACGGCGACGTGCGAGGCGAACTGGTCTACGTCAATTACGGCATCCCCGAGGACTACGAGGAACTCGACCGCCGGGGCATCAGCGTGGAAGGAAAGATCGTGCTGGCGCGCTACGGCAAGAGCTGGCGCGGCATCAAGCCGAAGGTGGCGGCGGAGCACGGCGCCATCGGGTGCATCCTCTATTCCGACCCCGAAGGCGACGGCTACACCGCCGGCGACATGTACCCGGAAGGAGGCTACCGGCCGGCCGATGGCGTCCAGCGCGGCTCCGTGGCGGACATGCCGCTGTACCCGGGGGATCCTCTCACGCCGTCGGTGCCGGCAGTCGACGGCGTCGCCCGTCTCGACCGCCGCGAGGCGCGGACCTTGACGAAGATTCCGGTGCTGCCGGTGAGCTTCGACGACGCGACGCCCCTCCTGCGACACCTCGACGGGCCGGTGGCACCGGGACCGTGGCGCGGGACCCTGCCGCTCACCTACCACATCGGGCCGGGTCCGGTGCGGGTCCGACTCGAGGTCGCGTTCGACTGGAAACTGCACCCGGCGCGCGACGTCATCGCCACGCTGCCCGGCACCGAGCAGCCCGACACCTGGATTCTGCGCGGCAATCACCACGATGCGTGGGTCTCGGGCGCGACCGATCCGGTCAGCGGCCTCGTCGCCCTCCTGGAGGAGGCACGGGTGGTCGGCCAGCTCGCCCGGGAGAATGGATGGGCTCCCCGGCGCACCATCGTCTACGCCGCCTGGGATGCCGAGGAGCCCGGTCTGATCGGATCGACGGAGTGGGTCGAGGCCCACGCGGACCTCCTGCGCAGGACGGCGGCGGTCTACATCAACACGGACACCAACAGCCGGGGTTTTCTCGGTGCCGGCGGCTCCCACAGCCTGGAGATCTTCTTCAACGAGGTCATCCGCGACGTGCCCGAGCCGGCCAAGCCGATGTCCGTTCTGGCCCGCTCGCTGGCCCGCGCCCGGATCGACGGAACCGATGCCGCCCGCGAGCTGGCCGACGAGCAGGAGATCGTGGCGCTGCAGCCCCTCGGGTCCGGGTCGGACTTCACCCCGTTCCTGCAACATCTGGGAGTGGCCTCGCTCAACGTCGGCTTCGGCGGCGAGGGCGACTACGGCCAGTACCACTCCGCCTACGATTCCTTCGACCACTACACGCGGTTCATGGACCCCGGCTTCGCTTACGGGCTGGCGCTGGCTCGCGTCACCGGACGGGCAGTGCTGCGCCTGGCCGGGGCAGACGTCCTGCCGTTCGAGTTCGGGCGGGCGAGCGACACCATCAACAGCTATGTCGACGACCTTGTTGACGTCGCGGACCGGGTGCGGAAGGACACGCTCCGGGAGAATCGCCGCATCGACCGGGGCGACTACGAGGCCGTGAGCCATCCCGATCGACCGGTCGGTCCCCCGGCCAGCCACGCCGAGGTGCCCTACCTGAACTTCGCGCCGCTGAAGAACGCCGCCGCCCGCCTGCAGGAGTCCGCCGGGCGGTACGGAAAGGCCATGACCGCGCTGCGCCTCGCCGGCCTCGATCGCATGGGACACGGCGCTCGCGGCCGCCTCGAGCGCATCCTGCTGGGAACAGAACGCGCGCTCACACGCGGCGACGGCCTGCCCGGGCGGCCGTGGTACGTGCACCACATCTACGCCCCCGGTTTCTACACCGGCTACGGCGTGAAGACGATACCCGGAGTTCGCGAGGCGGTCGAGCAGCGGAAGTGGAAGGACGCGAACCAGCAGATCGGCATCGCCGCCACGGTCCTCGACGCGTTTGCCGCCAAGATCGATGAGGCGGCAGCCGTCATCGAGGTCGCTACACCACACGTGCCCTGACCGGGTCGATCGTCGTCCCACTCGCGGCACCCGCTTCACTCCCTCGTGTGAACCCGGCACCCCGCGTCGTCGCATCGGCACCACGCCCCGCAGTTCGATCCGCGTCGACCGGCCACCGGAAAATGATGCGTGCGCATCATTGAAGACCGTCCATCTGCCCGGTAGGCTCTGGCCCGTCGAGGACAGCACGACGAGTACCCGAGAAACACCGAAGGGAGGACATGATGGCAAGCACGAAGGTGAAGAATGGCGAGACGCGAAATTTCATGGCGAGACTGCCGTTCAGCGATCTCGGAGAACCGGGAACCTACCTGTCGGAGTGGAGTGGTCACCTGGTCCGCATCCCGGACGACGGAGTGAAGGCCGGCCGATCTCCCGTGATCGAGATCGTCGGCAAGGAGCCGATGTACGTCATCAAGCTCAGCGACAATCCGTACATCACGTTGACCAAGGCTCGCATGGTGGCGGCCGATCTCGACCTCGACGTGAACTTCTGATCGTCTCTTCAGACCGGGAGGCACCGTGACATGTCGGGTCGCGGTGTCTCCCTGTCCGGGAGTGGAGAAGGGGTCTGGATCCTGCCGACACCGTGATCTAGTCTCGATACCGGGGGGGGCACGAGGCGCGGATTGGGACGGTCATCCACTCCATTCCTTCGGGTGCCGGCATGGGTCGCCACGCTGGGCACGGCCGCGTGGGCCTCTGATCCGCGGCGGCGCGTCGTCTTTCTGAACCGCGACGCGGAGCGGCTGCTGGGTATCAGCAGCGACGAGGCGTGCGGCCTGCCCTGCGACCAGCTCATCGGGGGCAAGGACGAGAACGGCCGCTCGCTGTGCGGCCCGCGCTGCCCTCTCCTCCTGGCGGAGGAGGCCGACCGGGCGGCGCGGCCCCGCCGGATGAGAATCCTGGGCGCCAGTGGAGACGAACGCTGGTTGCGCGTCCTGCCCATCTCGATCCGGGACGACCAGCCA
>JBHHZI010000259.1:0-2988 GCA_046757965.1 Acidobacteriota bacterium
TGTCCTTGCGGCTACCTGGGAGACGCGGACCGGCCGTGCCTCTGCACGCCGCCGGCGGTGGATCGCTACCGCGGCCGGGTTTCCGGACCGCTGCTGGACCGCATCGACCTCCATGTGGAGGTGGCGCGCGCCGATGCCGGCGCCATCGTCCATGACGGCCCGGGTGAAGCCACCGCGCCGGTGCGCGAGCGCGTCGCCCGGGCCCGGCAGGTGCAGGCCGACCGTTTTCGCGGCCTCCCGGTGCGCGACAATGCCTCCCTGGCCGGTCGCCTGCTCCGCAGCCACTGCGCCGCGACACCGGATGCCACCTCCCTGCTGGAGCACGCCATCCGACGCCTGGCGCTGTCGGCCCGCGCCCACGACCGCATCCTGCGTGTCGCCCGCACCCTCGCCGACCTGGCCGGCGAGGGCGTCATCGACACCGAGCGCTTGGCCGAGGCCATCGGCTACCGGGCCCTGGATCGCCCGGTGGGGGAGAGGGGGTGAGGAGACATGTTCGCCTCAACCACCGGGCGGCATGAGGACACGCAGGCGCACCTCACCTCCAAGTCGGCGGCGCTGCTGCAGAGGCGATTCGATCTTCAGCCTCACGCGACGCTCCTCGCCTCCGGCAACCCCCGCCTTCCGCAGGCGCTCGAGGATCGCCGCCGCCAGTTCCCGGCCGTTGAAGAGCGCGATCAGATCGGGCCGACGGCTGGCGTTCTTGCCCAGCAGCAGAGCCCTCCGGCCCGGGCGCGCCAGGATCCTGCCCGGCAGTGGCGCGATGTGGCGGTCATTGATGGCGGTTACCTGAAGGCCCGCCTCGGCCAGGGCCCAGGCCAGGTCGGCCCGCCGATCCCCCAGGTGCAGTTTGACGACGAGGCGCCCTGGTGGCACGGTCAGGAAGACCGCCGCACGGGTGAACTCTCCCCACAGCAACAGCTCGTCCACCGGCGGTTCATACAGGCCGGTGTGGCGGAAGTCGTGCGAATCCGTGGGCCATTCCAGCGTGCGTGCGTCGAACGGCCGGCTCAAAGTCAGCGCGTGCAGACGGCCGGAGAAAGGGAAGCTGAGGTTGCGTTCGGTCGGCATGACGTCGATGAGGCCGTCGTCGTCGAGATCGGTCAGCGTCGCCGCCGAGAAGACGATATGCCGTCCCCGGAACACGCGCAGCGGATAGGGCTGGATCCGGTTGCCGAACCGATCCCACGCAAAGAGCATGGCCGGTGCCTGACTCACGAACGACTGGGCGAGCACGATGTCCGGATGGCCGTCTCCGGTGACGTCTCCGACGGTCGGCGGCACGACCGCTCCGTCGGCCACCCCGTTGAACACCGGAAACCCTGCCCGTGGCTCCCCGGTGCGCGCGTTCCACACCATGATTGTCTCGGTCTTCGAGTCTTCCGCGCCGATGATCCAGAGTTCTCCGTCCCCGTCCAGGTCTGCCACCGCCACCCCATCACGGATCTTCCCACCCGTCTGCCGGGGAAATCCCGGCTGCTCGGTTCCGTCGGCGCGCACGACGTGCAGCGGCGGGTGCTCTTCTTCCACTGGCAACTGTCCGCCCCGCTGACCAGTGGCGATCACCTCCAGGGTGCCGTCGTGGTCGACGTCCGCGAAGACCGGGTCGGAGGCATCCGCCATGCCGGCGTTGAGGTCGAACGGGAAGCCGGGCAGGTTCGTGCCATCCAGGCGAAAGACGTGGAGCAGGCCGTTCGCCGCCGTCACGGCGATCTCCAGCCGCCCATCCCCATCCAGATCCGCGAGCGACGGAGACCCACGGACGGAGGGAGTCACGCCGAGACTGTTGAAACGGTTCACACGCGGCAGCAGAACGGGCCAGCCGGGGAGCAGCACCCCCTCCTCGCTCCACACCGTGATGTCTCCTGACAAGCTCGCTCCCACGATCCGGCCAGCCGGGCAGCGGTGTGCCGTCAACACGAAAGCCGTGGTATGACAGGCCGCCACCCACGAAGATTTCCACCGTTCCGTCGCCGTCGATATCAGCCAGACAGGCCGAGGAGACGGTGGCGTTGAAGGTCGGCCTGGGCCAGCCGGGCAGTTCTCTGCCGCGGCTGTCGAAAGCGTGTGCCCCCAACGACCATGGCACCACCACCACGCGGCTGCCCTCCCGGTCGGCGCGCCCCACGGACGCCGATGCATCCGTCCCACCGGTGAGCTGCACCGGCCAGCCGCGCAGGTTGCCGACCGGGCCGGTCATCGGTGGCCCCGCGTGCGATGATGTCGTGGCCGTCGGTTCAGCGGTGGGGAGGGCACCAGGCATTTCGCGTTCTGTCCGGCCGGGATCGGCGGCAGCACCATCGACGGGGGGTGTCTTGCCGGCTGCCGCCACATCGAGCAGGAGAATGAGGCTCAAGACGACCGGGAGACGCGGGGAGAGGAACCACCTGCGCCGGATCGCCACCTATTGCCCCTGAACGGTCACGCGCCGCGGGACGCTGATCGTTTTCCGTATCGACAGGGAGCGCATGCGCTTCAGGTCGATGATCTGGATTTCCGGGCTGCCGGCGTCGGCGACGAATGCCGGAATTGGACCGTTCGGATTGCTCAGACGTGGATGCGCCGACACACTGACGGGGCCCGAGCCGCTCGAAAAGTCGAAGTCAAAAGAATCAGTTGGATCTCCCAGCCGGAACCGACGGATCTTGGGACGTTCGCTGCCCTCGCCGCGGCTCGTCACCAGACCCCACTCTCGGAAGCCCAAGCCATCACCGAAGTCGAACTCGGAGATGACAATGTCCGTCGGGCGCATTCCCACCTGTACGGTCTGCAGCGGCCCGGCGACGGTGCCGTCCGCCTTCCGGTTGTACACGTCCACGCGTGCCATGTCGGGCAGCACGATGTAGAGCCGGTCTCCGGCCATGTTGAACGCCAGCCCGACCTCCTGGCCGATAGCGCCCACTGGTGCCGCACAGCCAACCAGTGTCGTCTGCAGCATGGTGGCGCCCGCGAAGCCATTGGGACGGTCCATGCTCACCACGGACAATC
>JBHHZI010000260.1:0-2973 GCA_046757965.1 Acidobacteriota bacterium
GTGGCTGGACAGGAGGGCGACGACGAGGAGCATGGCGAGCGGCTCGTAGAAGGTTTGTCCGAAGCTGTTGTACTCGATGATGACCAGGTCGATGCTGGCGAACAGCAGCGTCATCCAGATGGTGGCTCCCACGGCGGTCGCCCCGCAGGTACACAGGAGTCTCACCATCAGCCACGCGCAGGCCGCCGCGATCAGTGCCTCGAAGGCGAGGCAGAACAGCGTACTGCCGGCCAGCCCGCCGAACAGCCTCCACGCGGCGCCGAGAATGGCCACCGGGATGGGCGGCGTCTGCTGCAGGTAGAGCAATGCGGCCGTCAGGTGATGGTCGAGGGCGGCCGCGGTCGGGTACTGCCAGGTGAGTGTGCCCGGCTCGAGGGCGAGATGGCGAGCCAGGTCCTGGCGGTACACGAGGAAGATGACGAGCCGGTGGAGAAGGATGAGGCCGGCCACGGCCGGACCGGCGAGCCGGCCCCGCGGCTGTGGCCGGACTGTCCTCGCTGCGACGTAGCGCTCCATCGGCGGGCGCATCATACCGCTGCTCCGGTGGGCTCCGTTCCCGTCCGGTACCGGCACGCAGCCTTGCGGACTTTCGACTTGCTTTCGCGTCATGGAATGTGCATACTCTCCCGACCCGTAATCGATGTGCCTATCCCGGACAACCGCCAGGGGGGCGGCGCGGGAGGAAGAAGCAGGCGCGACGCGGACCGCCGTCGACCCGCGCCATCGCGCCACAGGATCGACGGCAGGAGGATGAGGCCAATGAGAATGACAACAGCACGGCGCCGCACATGGCTCGCGCTCGCCGGCATCGTCGTGGCCGGTTCCATGCTGACCTGGGTGGGCCGGACCGTGGCGCAGGAGCAGGGCGAAGATGCCATGAAGCAGGCGATGGCCGCCATGATGGCTGCCGCCGAGCCGAACGACCATCATGCTGAACTGGCCCGCATGGCGGGAACCTGGAAGGCCGTGGGGAAGTTCTTCAACCCGATGGCGCCGGATGCCCCACCTCAGGAGAGCGAGGGCAAGGCCACCAACACGATGATCCTCGGCGGACGGTTCCTGACCACCGAGTTCCAGGGCAGCTTCATGGACATGGCGTTCTCCGGCTTCGGCATCGAGGGGTACGACAACCTGCGAAAGGCTCACGTGCAGAGCTGGGTGGACAGCATGGGCACCATGATGCTCACCGCCGAGGGGCACTGCAACGCCGATCACAGCGTGCGGACCATGGTGAGCGAGTTTCTCGACCCGATGACCGGCCAGATGACCAAGATGCGCCAGGTGATCACCTTCAAGAGTGCCGACGAGCATGTCTGGGAGGCGTACAACCTGATGCCGGACGGTTCCGAGATGAAGACCATGGAGATTGTCTACAGCCGCTGAGCGAGACAGGAACAACGGTCCCGGCGAGCATTGCCGCCCGCCGGGACCCGCTCATCGGCGGCCAGGGGGACGAGAAGTGCCCGGCGAGTGAGCGGAATCCGTCATGGACTCGCCGCGCGGGCGGTGGCCGGACCGGGTCCTGCGCGGCCAGCCGTGCTCTGGCCGCAACAGGATCGCCGGAGTGAGGAGTGCAGGCGCGCCGGCTGTCCACACCAGCGTCTTCCCCCCGAGATCGAACGCGGCCGGGTCGAACAGGTCGTAGGTGGTCCCCACCGCGGTCAGGCTGCCGGAGGCGGAGAGATCCAGCGGGCCGGGGTCGACCGCGCCGTTCCCGGGGCTGATCCCCACGATGCCGTCGTTGGCGCCGTTGACGCCGTACACGAACCGGATCTCACCATCCGCATGGAGCTCGATCGAGAACGTGATGCCGGCCGTGCCGAAGAACTCCGGGACCTCGTCGAACGTGACCACCACCACACCCGGCCGGCGATCCACCCGGACGAGGCCACCGGCACCCGGGTCCAGGTCATCCCAGAGGGCGGCGATACGGGGCGGGCCGGACAGCAGGCGCGACACCGTCGGGAACGGAAACGGGTCGGCACTGCCGAAGGTCAGGTTGCCGTTGGAGTTGACGAACACACTGGACCACCGGCGGCCCTGGAACGGAAACGACAGCCCGTCCAGCGGCACCTCGACCGCGTCGTCATCTCCCAGGATGAGGATGTCGCCGCGCACGGTCCGGATCGTCAGCACGTACCGCCCGCTCGATTCTCCGATGCCGGTGAAGTCCAGATCCGGAAAACCGGCCACGGCCAGATCGTAGAGACCGTCGCCCGGCAGCGGGAAGACGAGGCGGGCAAACGCTCCCGTGCCGGAGTCATCGTCGACAGCCAGGCGTTGGCCGCCCCGTGCATCGAACAGCCCCACGACCGTGTCGAGAAAAGCATCGGCGGCACGGGTGTCCGCCACCAGGATGTCGCCGTCGCGTCCGAGGAACCGGAAGTGGTCGACGTCGGAGCCGGCATTGTCGAGCCGGGTGAAATCCGCCGTGCTGTCATAGGGCAGCGCCACCGCCCGGGCGCGCATGCGCGTGTCGTTCGGCTCGGTGCGGTCTCGCAATCCCCGGGGCCGGAACACGAGCCGACGGCCGGACAGATCGTTGTCGTCCTCCGTGAATGTCTCGAACAGGGCGGCGGCGCGGCGGCCGCGCGCCGCCCTTCCGGCCCGCGGCGGTGCACTGAGATCGACCTCCGGCTCGACGCCGGTGGTGAGGGCGGCCCCACAACTGTAGCCGGCCAGCCCACGCGTGGCATCCAGATGGCTGTAGTCGATGGTGACCCGCCCGGTGAGTCGATGCAGGGTGATGGTGAAGCTGTTGGCGCCGCCTGACCGGAATACCGGCAGGTCGTCGTAACGAAAGGTGGCCTGCCGTGGATCTGCGGCGAACGAGACCTCGCCGGCAGCGGCCGGGTTGAGGTTGGTCCACAGCCCGGCGATGCGCGGCGGCCCGGTGAGAAAGGCTGATGGCGACGATCGATTGGCGATGTCGGGCCTGCCGAAGGTGAGATTGCCGTTGCTGTTGACGAACAG
>JBHHZI010000261.1:0-2964 GCA_046757965.1 Acidobacteriota bacterium
AGTAGCGGGCCCCGCTCGCGGCGGATTCGGCGCCCACCGCCCGCCGGCGACGACGCGATCTCGACCACATGGCCTTGATGAGGCTGCGGGACTCCGCCTCCATCTGCAGGAAGCGGGGAAAGGTGGCACGCAGCGACAGCCGCGACGGGTCCGCCCCGTAGATGGCGGTGATCATCGGCTGGGCGATGCGGTCGAGGGCCTGCCGGCCCAGCCGCCGCCGCACGAAGTGGCCGATACTCTCGTCCGCCGTCGGCTCTCCCCGGGGGAGGATCAGGTCGCAGCCCATACGCAGCTTCCCCAGCGGGGAGAACAGGGGCGTCGTCACCAGCGGCAGGAAGCGCGTGGGCGCCAGCAGCTCGAATCCCTCGGGCGTCGGGTGCAGACGGCCGCGATGGACGACGAAGCTGCGCCGGTGCCTTTCCTGCGTGCAGACCAGCCGGTCAGCCAGGCCGATCCGCTCCGCCAGGCGCACGGCCCAGGGCTTCTCCGTGATCAGCGAGTCGGGACCGGACTCGAGAAGAAAGCCATCCTGCCGCCGGCTGGCGATCACTCCCCCGGCCCGGCCGGTGGCCTCGAAGACGGTCACGTCGCACGCCACCTGTCGCCCGGCCGCGATCTCTCCCAGCCGGTGGGCGGCGGACAGCCCGCTGACGCCGCCGCCGACGACGGCGACCCGGTGACGCGACTCGCGCATCGGCGTCTAACACGCCGCCGCGCCCAGCGCCGCGATGCGGCGCCCGAGCATGGCGATGAAGGCGGGATGATCGTTGACGCAGCTGGCCCGGCGCAGGCGGACGCCGGCCCGCGCGGCGACGGCGGACACCTCGTGATCCAGATCGAAGAGCACCTCGACATGGTCACACAGGAAGCCCACCGCGAACACCACGATCTCGCGGACCTTCTCCGCCGCGAGGCGCATCACCACGTCGGCGACATCCGGTTCCAGCCACGGCTGACCCGGGCGGCCGCTCCGGCTCTGGTAGGCGATCTCCCACCGGGAGATGCTCAGGCGATCAGCGATGGCCCGGCAACTGGCGTCGATGTCGCTCACGTACGGCGCCTGCGTCGCCATCTCGACGGGGATCGAATGGGCGGTGAAGATCACCGGCAGGTCGGCCGGCCAGATGTCGCCTTCGCCCTCGACGACACTCGCCAGGCGCGCAGCGCAGGCCTCGATGAAGCCCGGCGCATCGAACCATGGCGGCAGGAAGGTCACCGCCACATGCTCCGCTCCGGCGGCGACGCGGGCCTCGTGCACATCCTGCATGTAGCGTTCCCAGCTCACCGGCGACCGGTGGGCCGCCAGGATCACGCCTGCCAGATGGGACCGCCCTTCCCGGGCGGCGTCGCGCAGCGCATCGGCAAGCCAGGGGCGCCAGTTGCGCATGCCGACATGGACCGGCAGCGGCCGGCCGTGCTCACCCAGCCATGCCTGCAAGGCCGCCGCCTGGCGAGCGGTGAGGTCGTTGTACGGTGAACGACCGCCGAGTTGGCGGTACTGCTGCTCCACCGTGCGCAGGCGGGCATCCGGGATCCCGCGCCCGGCCACCACGTGACGCAGGAACGGCATCACCTCGTCGGGCGCTTCGGGCCCGCCGAAACCGATCAACAGCACGCCGTCGACCGGCCCGGCGGAGCCCGGCGTCTTCTCCGTCATCGACGGCTGATCTCGTGCACCATCTCGACGAGCCGCCTCGCCGCCGCCGGTGACGTCTCGGGCACCACACCGTGCCCCAGGTTGAACACATGACCCGGGCAAGCCGCGACCTCGCCGAGAATGCGGGTCACCTCCCGGCGCAGCACGTCGTCGCCCCCGAGGAGGGCCAGGGGGTCGAGATTCCCCATGATCCCGACGGCCTCACCGAGCTGGCTCCATGCCGCCCGGAGATCCGTGCGCCAGTCGATGCCGATCAGATCGCCACCGGCAGCGGCCATCTCATGCAGCAGGGTGGCGGTGCCGGTGCCGAAGTGAATCACCGGAACCCGGTCGGGCAGGGCCGCCAGCAGGGCCCGGCTGTGGGGCTGCACGTACCGGCGGTAGTCGGCCGGCGACAGGCAGCCCACCCAGCTATCGAACACCTGCAACGCCTGCGCCCCGGCCTCCACCTGCCGGCAGAGATAGGGAATGACTCCCCTCACGATCTTCTCCATCAGCGCATGCCAGGCGCCCTCGTCGCGGTACATCAGCGACTTCGTGTGCAGGAAGCGGCGTGACGCGCCTCCCTCGATGACGTACGAGGCCAGGGTGAACGGTGCGCCCGCGAAACCGATGAGCGGCATGGTCGCCGGCAACGCCGCGCGCGCCTGCCGGACACCGGCATAGACCGGCTCGAGCGCGGCGGGATCGACCTCGCGCAATCGATCGATGGCGGCGGCATCGCGCACGGCCGGCTGGATGGAGGGACCGGATCCCTGCAGATAGTCCAGCGTCAGCCCCATCGGCTCGACGATCAGCAACAGGTCCGAGAAAATGATGGCCGCATCGACCCCCAGCGTCGTCGCCGCATGCACGGTGACCTCTTCGACCAGGTCCGGCGTGGCACACAGCTCGCGCATGGAGACCCGCTCCCGGATGTCGCGGTACTCCTTCATGAAGCGACCTGCCTGGCGCATCAACCAGATGGGCGTGTACGGCACGCTCTGCCTCCGGCAGGCGCGCATGAACACGGAGTCCTCGCTGGGATGCATGCCGCCGGCCCGCGGCCGGACCGGATCGTTTTCTGACGCCACCGTGCCAACCTCCAGATCGCCCCGGAGCGGGCCCGCCCCCATGATAGCCTGCCGATCGCATCCCGGCTCGCCACGGGCCGATCACAAAGGCGATGTCCCGTGTGCCGTTCTGTAGCTCTCCTGATCGCTTCCCTCGCGGTCTTCACAGCGCCGTCATCCGACACCGGGCCGTCATCGGTGCCGTTCGTGGTGGTGCTCGGCACCGCCCAGGACGGCGGCCGTCCCCAGGCAGCG
>JBHHZI010000262.1:0-2927 GCA_046757965.1 Acidobacteriota bacterium
GAGATCGACGAGGACGAGGCGGACTCGAGCCTCACCATCGACATGTCGATCTATGCCGGCCAGTCGGAGGACGCCGCGGTCATCCGGGTCCGTGACGGGTTCGGACCGAGCCGCGGCAATTATGTCGCCAGCCTCTCTCAGCGGCTGGTCTTCCGCACCGCCCTGGATCTGGCGCCGGGCAGCTACCTGGCGGTGTATCGCATCCTGGACCGGACGAGCGGTCAGGCGGCGCAGGCGAGAGAGACCTTCACGGTTCCCGACCGGTTCAGCGACGGCTTCAACCTGTCCACCATCGTCCTCGCCCGCCAGCTCTCCCCCATCGATCTCGACAACGAGCGCCCGGACGCCTTCACGCTCGGGCGCTTCCGCGTCGTGCCGAACATCGACGCGACCTACCGCAACGGCGAGGACCTCGCCTTCTATTATCAACTCAGCGGCGCCGACCTCGATCCGCGCACCGGACATCCCCGTCTCGACGTTCGCTATCACTTCGCGGCCCAGCAGGGGGACGACTGGCTCGACCTGGGAGAGGCCCTCGTCTACCGGGACCTCGAAGACCCGCATGGCTGGTCCGTGCCCCTCATCGACTGGCCGCCGGCATCGTACCGGCTCACCGTGAGGATCACCGACAAGATCTCGGGGACCACCCGCAGCCAGGACGCGTACTTCCGCGTCGTGCCCGGGTCATGAGGTCGATGCCGTCCCGCTCCGCATCCCTTCTCCCCCGCCGATGACCCGACGTCCTGAACGGATCCTGTCCGTCCTCTTCGTGCTCTCGGGCATCGCGGCGCTGGCGAACGAGATCGCCTGGTCCGAGGTCCTCTCCCATACCCTCGGACACGGAACCGGCGCCATCTCGGTGGTCACCGCCGTCTTTCTCGGCGGCCTGGCGGCCGGGGCTCACTGGGGCGGCCGGCTGGCGGCGCGCAGCCGCCGCCGCGTCGCCCTCTACGGCGGGCTCGAGCTGGGCGTCGGCGTCCTGTCGTTCGCGCTGATCGCTCTCCTGCCCCGGCTGCCGCGCTTCACCGCCGGTCTCGGCGTGGGTGGCCCGGGTGGCAGCGGGGTCGCCACGATCGCCGTGGTCTCGAGCCTCTGCCTGTTCCCGGTCACCTTCCTGATGGGCGCCACGCTGCCGACCCTGGTCGGCGCCCTCGCAGCGGATGCTCGTCAGACGGCCCGTCAGGCCGCCCGTCTGGCATCGCTGAACGCCATCGGGGGCACGGCCGGGGCCCTGGCCGCGGTCTTCGCTCTCCTGCCGCTGCTGGGAACACGGCAGACGCTGGGACTGATGGCAGCCCTCGGTGTGGCGGTGGGGCTGGTCGCCCTCGCCGTGGACAGGCAGGTGGGGCCGCCGGCCGCCGCCGCGAACCCGCCCCCCTCGGCGGCCGACCGCGGACCGGTCCCCGCCCGCTGGCTTCTTCCGGGTTCCCTGGTGGTTGCCGGAATGGCGTCGCTGGCGGCCCAGATCGCGTGGACCCGTGTTTTTGCCTGGCTGGTGGGGCCGTCCATCTATGTGTTCGGTCTCCTTCTGGCGGTGTTCGTCGCCGGCATGGCCGGCGGCGGAGCAGCCATGGTCCGACGCGGTCCCCGGACAGCCCGTCCCTGGCACCTGCTGGCCGGTCTTGAACTGGGGCTGGGCCTGTCGGTGTGGCTCTCCGTCATCCTCATCCCTCGCCTGCCGGAGGCGGTGGCCTCCCTCGCCGGTCTGGCCCGGAACTCCCCCGGCCTTCTGCAGGCAGGAGAGGCCGGCATCGCCCTGGTCATCCTCGGCCCGTCCACGCTGCTCATCGGCGCCGCCTTTCCGGTCGCGTGCCGGCTGCTGGTCCCCGGCCGGGGCAGCGCCCGTGGGGTGGGCACCGGGAATGGTCTCCTGACGGCCGGCAACGTGCTCGGTGCCCTCGCCGCCGGATTCCTGCTCCCGGCGTGGCTGGACTCGCGCGGTGTCCTGCTCGCCGCCGCCCTGGCCTTCGTGGCCGTGGGCGGCGTGCTGTTTCTCGCCACCGGCCGCAGGCGCGACCGCCGCGTCGCTGTCCTGGCCGTGGCGAGTACGGCGCTGCTGGCCTGGGCCACGCCGGCCTGGGAGCCGGCCTTGATGGCCTCCGGTCCCGCTCTCAACGGACCGGGCTACGTGGACCTCGCCCGCGCCACCGGCCGGGACCTCGCCAGCATCATGCGGGCCCGCGGGTCTTTGATCTTGACCGCGGAGGGGCCCGATGCCCTGGTCACCGTCCGCTCTCTTCCCGGCGGCGGGGCCAGCCTCCAGATCAACGGCAAGACCGAGGCCTCCACCGGCGGCGATCTCCGCTCACAGATTCTCGCCGCGCAGGTGCCCCTCCTGTACGCAGCCCATCCCCGCTCGATGCTCACCATCGGACTCGCCAGCGGCATCACCGCGGGGTCGCTGCTCACCCGCGATGCCGACGAGCTGGTGATCGTCGAGATCTCCCCGACCTCGGTGGCCGCCGCGCGCTGCGCGCCCTTTGCTGAGGCCAGCGGCCAGGTGCTCGAGGATGCCCGCACCCGGCTGGTGGTGGCGGATGCGCGGTCTGCCCTGCTGCACGACACCCGCCGGTACGACCTGATCGCCAGTCAGCCCTCCAACCCCTGGGTTCCCGGCGTAGCCGCCCTCTACACGCGGGAGTTCTTCCGGCTGGTGCGCGGGCGCCTGCGTTCTGGCGGTGTGTTCGGACAGTGGGTGCAGGCCTATGGCCTGTCAGCGGACGATTTTCGCGGCATCCTGCGCACCTTCGCACAGGTCTTCCCGTACTGCGTCCTGTACGAGGAATCCCTGGCCGGTGGCGATTACTTCCTGGTCGGCTCCGACGTCCCGCTCGAACGAAACGCGACGCACCTGCTGGCGCGCCTGACCCCGGCCGTGCGCCGGGAGCTGGCCCGCGTCGGCATCGATGGCCCCGCCTCGCTGCTGG
>JBHHZI010000263.1:0-2926 GCA_046757965.1 Acidobacteriota bacterium
CGGCAAGATCGCCAAGGACGTCTTCGCCGCCATGGTCGATGACCCGGCGTCTCCGGCGGCCATCGTCGACCGGCGAGGGCTCGCCCAGATCGAGGACCCGGAGACGCTGGGGCCAATCATCGACAGGATTCTCGCCGACCACCCCGTCCAGGCGGCCCAGTACCGCGCCGGCCAGACCAGGGTGCTGGGCTACTTCGTGGGCCAGGTGATGAAGGCAACCCGTGGCCAGGCCAGCCCGGAGCTGGCCAACCGCCTGCTGCGCCAGGCTCTCGCCGGCGATTGACCGGGCTTTGGTGAGACTGCGCGGATGATTCGCTTCGAGAAGGTCACCAAGCGCTACGGCCTTCAATCGCCGGCGCTGGACGGCGTCACGCTGCATCTGGCGCGAGGCGATTTTGCTTTTCTCACCGGAGCGTCGGGGGCCGGCAAGACGACACTCACGCGGCTGATCTACGGGGCGGAGCGGCCCACATCCGGCCAGGTGAGTGTTGGTGGGCACGCCATCGGGGATCTCTCTCGCCGGGCGCTCCAGGTCTTTCGCCGCCGGCTCGGCGTGGTCTTCCAGGATTGCCGGCTCCTGGCCTCACGGGATGTGTTCGAGAACGTGACGTTCGTGCTGCGGTCCATCGGCATGCCTGGCCGGGAACAGAAGGCACGGTCCCTCTCCGTGCTGCGCTCGGTGGGTCTGACCCACCGGATGCGTGCGCATCCCGTGGAACTGTCGGGCGGTGAGCAGCAGCGCGTCGCCATCGCGCGGGCCATCGCCGCCGACCCCGATGTGCTGCTGGCCGACGAGCCGACCGGCAACCTGGACCCGGCGCTGTCGCGGGAGATCATCGGATTGTTCAAGAAGGTGAACGACCGCGGCACCACGATCCTCGTGGTGACTCACGACGAGGACCTCATTCGCTTTGCCCGACGTCGTGTTCTCCACCTGGACCGCGGCAAGCTCCGTGAAGGGGAGAACCCGTGAGACCCCGGCTCGGACCGGCAATCCTCGCCGACGGTCTCCGCGGACTGGCGCGCAGCCGCGCCCTGGCCGCCTCGGCCCTGATCGTGATCGGTGTGACGTTCTCGGTCGCGGCCCTCGCCCTGCTGACCGCGGAGAATCTCGCCACCGCGGTCCGCAGCTGGGGGCACCCCGACGTGCTGCGAGTCTATCTGGACGACGCCGCCACACCGGAGGACGCGGCCGTCCTCGCCGATGACCTTGGCGTCGATCCCCGCGTGGCATCGGCCGTCCCCCGCGCACCCGAGGAGATCCGGAGGCAGTTCGACGACACCTTCCCCGAGATGCAGGAACTCACCGCCCTGTTCGACAGCAGCCCGTTCCCCCCGGAGGTGGAGATTCACGTCGCACCCGGCGCGACCGAGGCGGTTCGTACCGAGCTGGCGCAGCGGCTTGCGGCGCGCCCGCTCGTGGCCGCGGTCCTGACCGATGATCTCTGGGCGCACCGGCTGCTGGACGCGGCCCGGTGGATTCGCCGGGCCGGCCAGGTCACGGGGCTCTTCTTTGCCCTCGCCGCGGCGGTCGTCGTCGGCGGCGTGGTGCGGCTCTCCCTGACAGCCCGCCGGGACGAGATCCGTCTGATGCAGGTGGTGGGCGCTTCACGGACCTTCATCGCCGGGCCGTTCGTCGTGGAAGGCCTCGTCCTGGGCACCGCCGGTGGCCTCCTGGCCGTGGCGGCCGCCTGGGGTGCGCTGGCGATCATCGGCAGAGCCGTACCCGGGATCTCGATGCTGGCTCCGGCGGGATTCTTCGCCTTCGGGCAAGCAGCGGCCCTCGTGGCGCTGGCCGGCGGCGCCGGAGCGGTGGCCGCCGCCTGGACGGTCGGCCGGGCCCTGGCCGGCGACGTGTGACACCACGACCGGGGAACACCCCCCGCGTCAGAACTTGTTGCCGATGTAGAAGAACGAATGCCAGCGGCCATCGTCGTTGGCGTCGATCCGCTGGGCAAAGACCCAGTTCAGCTCCAGAAAGCCCAGCCGGAAGTTGAATCCCACGCCGACCGTTGCCAGACAGTCCTTGAAATCGTTCTCGACGCTGTCGAAGCAATCGAACTTGCTCGCCGGGTTGCCGAAGGAATCCACGAACTTGCCGGTGGACGGATCACGGAAGCTGGCCACCTGGGTGATCGGATCCACGTGGGCCCCACCGGCGAAGTATCCCCCACCCACGTCGGCGAAGATCACTCCACGGATGTCCGTGAAGGCGCCGAACGGCAGCTGCAGACGGTCCACCAGCGGAAAGCGCAGCTCGAAGTTCTGGAAGAACACGCGGTCTCCGACGATGCTGCGGAAATCGTACCCACGGATGGTGTTGAGTCCGCCGATGGAGAAGGTCTCGTTCAGCTCGGTATCCCGCGTGTTCGACGACAGGCCGAACAGGCGATAGGCAAACGACGACCGCCGGGAGATCTTCCAGTACTTGCGGAAATCGACCTGGTACCGGGCCAGCACGCCCCCGTCGCCGCCGACCTCCCCGGAGTACGATCCTCCGACGCGGTAGCGCCAGCCGTGAAACGGCCCGTAGGGCTGCCACCGAGATGTATCCCCCACGAAGAACAGGCTGGCATCCACCGACGAGAAATCGATGGTGTCGAACGCACGGACAAGCTGGCCGAATCCGTCGTCGCGGGCGACCACGGTCGGGATCGACCGATCCGTGAAACCCACTCCCGCCTCGAGACGATACCTGGAGCTGAACGGGTACTGGAAGATGGCCTCACCGCCGGCGATGCTCTCGGTGATGCGATCGACGAGAATGACTCCCCCTGCCGTGATTCCCACCGGAAAGAAGAAGAAGTCCCGGAACTGGAAGGCGTGATAGGCCAGATTGACGCGCCGGGAGAGATCGAGACGATAGAGGTCGAACTGCGAGAACGACCCGATGGTGGACGCGCCAAGAATCCACCGGTGGTCACCC
>JBHHZI010000264.1:0-2889 GCA_046757965.1 Acidobacteriota bacterium
CCCGGCCGGGTGCATGGCTGGCAGAGGGGCCGGGTTCTGGGGAACTGGTGCGACGGAGGTGATGTCTGGCGTGCAGAAAGAGAGGCCGGTCACCAGGAGACAGGCCAGCAGCGCGGAACGGGTCCCATGGTTCATGATCAGGTGTCTCCCATGTCCGACGGCATGCCTGCAACCGCGTTGTGCGGGCCTCATCGCCGCTGCCATGCTGACCGAGGGCTGCCCCGAAGTCAACCGAGCGCTGTGCAGACAGGCACCCACCCACTCTCGATGGACCTCTATTATGTAGATGTTGAGCTGCTCGGAGAAAACGTGTACCTGTACGTTTACTTGCTTCCCGCCCTCGGGACGGGACGACCCGAGCGGTCTGCAGCCGATCAAGCCCAAGCAGCCGCAGTAGTCCCTGGTCATCGACCATCGACGGGTAGGGCCGAGCCACGTGGTGAGCGCGGACGAAAGGCATCAATCAGCGGTGGGTTTTCAGGACGGCCACCGTGGCGCCCCAGCCGCCGCGCGGCGCCGGGGCATCTTTGAAGTTCACGACGTCGGGGTGACGCGACAGGACGGCGCGCACCCGTTCGCGCTGTACGCCAACGCCGCGGCCGTGGATGATGCGGACCTCGGCAAACCCTGCTTCCACCGCCGCGTCCAGGTACGATTCCACGACCGCGGGGATCTCCGCCGGGCGAAACGGATGAAGATCGATGGCGTCTTCCAGCGGCAGGGCAACCGGCTCATCGGATGGGTCGGGTGCGTCCTCGGCACGGCCCTTGGGAATGCCCGACGGCGGCGCCTGGTCGGCGGGGGCGTGTACTGGTTGGCGCGAAGCGCGCGTCTTCGCATGAGCCGGGAACCGGTCGCCATCCGACGAAGGATTCACGGTCTGGCCGTCCTTCGGATCCTGGAACTCACTCATCGTCGCATCTCGGTCTCTGGTCGAAGCTCGTTGCGCTCGAAGCCATGGGTGAAGAGGTGTTGGCGCCCGGCGGCGGGGCCTGCCCGTCGTCCTCGGATTGTGTCACTCGTGCGGCACGTGGGGTCAGCCCTCGTGGTTGACACGTCCTCGCCGCGCTTTCTATGCTCCTCCTCCGGAAAGTGATGCAGGGAGTGTACCTGTTCGGACGTGCCAGAGCGCTTGCGGCGAGTGGGTGCGAGGGGATCGAGATGAGTGGGGAATCACCGCGATATGTCGCGATCACTGGGGCCGGGCGGGGACTCGGACTCGAGTTCACCCGCCTGTGGCTCGAGGCCGGCTCCACTCTCTTCGCTCTCGCGCGTCACTGCGGTGAGTCGGCCGGCCCGGTCGACCTGAAGACACGCCACGCGGGTCGTCTGTATCTCGTAGCTGATGGGGTCGATGGCCGACAACAGTAGCGGCGGCTCGTACCCGTACCGGATCAGCAAGGCCGCACTCAACATGGCCGTGAGGAATAGGAGATTCGACCTGCGTCACGAGGGGTTGTCAACGGCCCGTGCGGCCAGCCGGAAGGACGGGTCGGGCGCTGGAGTGGAACGCCGCGACGGCGTGGTGGTCGGTCACCGCACGGCGCTGGTGGCGGCCCGGGCCTGTCGCCATGCGATGATGGAGAGCAGGGCGGCAAGCAGTGCGAGCTGCCACCAGGCAAACGGCCAGCCGTGCCGTCCCCCGGGGAAGGGGACCAGGTCGCCGTCGCCATACACCTGCAGGCCGGCCCAGCCGGCAGTGGGCACGTGCGCGCCGACGAGGTCCCGCCGGGCGCCCACCAGCGCGTCACCGAGAGTGAGTCCGTCGCCGAGGTGGGCGTAGAACCGGTCGATCACTCGAGCCTGTTGATCGTCGCGCACCGGCCAGAGATCGGCCACGACCGCGTGAGCTCCGGCCACCAGAAAGGCCCGGGCCAGACCGATCATGCCCTCCCCGCTGACGATCTCGCCCGAGGCGCTGTCGCACCCGGACAGGACCACCACGCGGCCAGCCAGACCCAGATCGACGATGTCGCCGGTGCGCAGCAGAGTGGCATGGTTGTCTTCATCAGCCAGCACGATCCCCGAGCGTTCCGGATGTGACCTGTCAACCACCATGTGCGTCGCGAAGTGCACGATGGCGAACCGGCCCAGATTCGCCTGCTTGACCGCGTCCGGCGTGGCACGTGCGTTCTCCAGGACGGTGCCGTTGCCCAGACGACGCATGATGGCCCGCGCTTCCTCGCGGGCGTACGGAAGATCGGGAACCGACGGCTGCCGGTCAGAGGGTGAGGCGGTCTCCCCGGCCGGCGTCGATGGCGCATCGTGGTCGCGAAGCGACGATGTTTCGGTCCGCAAATGATCTGCGGGCACGGTGGGATTCACCAGGGCCAGGACGGCCCGAGGGGCCGCCGGCGGTGTTTCTTGTCGCCAGCCGAGCCAGGTGGTGGCGGAGGGTGCCAGACAGATGCGATACGTCAGCCCGACTTGTGGCCTTGCTGCCGCGTCGCGCAGCGCGGCGAACGGTAGCCGGTACAGGGGGCCATCCGGAATGATCACCAGGCAGTGAATCCGGGGATCGAGATCGTGCAGAGCCGGGCCGAGCAAATCGTAGTCGGCATCGCCGAACGCCCACCACCCGCTTGTGATGGCCACCCGGGCCTGCAACAGCGGCCTGTCGAGACCCGCTGCGGCCTCGATGGCGCGATCGAGACTGTCGGTAGCCTCCGCTGGCCGGCCGTGCATGTCCAGGAAGTTCGTCAGGTCCAGCAGGACCCGAACCTGCCCCGGCCGGTTGCCGTCCGCGGCAAAGGCGGCCGCCGCCTGGCGGTAGCTGTTCTCGGCGGTATTCCGTCCCATCCGCGCCTGGATGTCGCCCAGGGCCAGACGCGCCGCCGCGCGATCGGGGTGCACGGCCAGGATGCCCTGAACACGTCGCAGCGCTTCCTC
>JBHHZI010000265.1:0-2841 GCA_046757965.1 Acidobacteriota bacterium
GGTGTGGTTTACGGGGCGGGCCCCCACGCCGAGTGTCTCGACGCGGAACCGGCCGCGTCCCGTGAGTTCACCGTGGTCCAGTCTCACGCGCAGCCGGGAGGCGGGGGTCGTCTCTTCGGGCAGCTTGTCTGCAAACATGATGGCGTTGGTGAAACCGACCGGCTCGCCCGCCGGCCCCCAGGAGGCGAGGCGCAGTGCCCGGATGCTCCGGGCGGTCTCGAACTCGCCGCGGCCATCCCCCTGGTCATCGAGCACGATGCTCGAGACCACCCGGCCGTCGGCGACCAGATCCAGGCGGCCCCCGGGGAGCAGTTGGTGGCCGCGATAGGCGGCCCGGTGGGGCCGTGCCGCGCCGATCACGATGTCACCGGCGCGGGCTGTCTGATCGGCGTTCAGCTCGAGGGTGCCCGAGAACAGCAGCGGATCTCCGAACGTGACCCGACCCGCGAGCAGCCCGTCGACGATGTCGTCCACCGAGGGGGAGTCGGCCTCGACCCAGGTGGCAAAGTTGTTCTCGTCCCGTTCGAACCCGTTGCCCCGTCCGGCGCCATGGGCGTCGCTCACGCCGATGCCGCTGGCAGGAATGCCCGCCGCCAGCGCCCGGTCCCAGAACGCCAGGTGTCCGGCGAGGTCGGTGAAGCCGCGCCACCGGTAGCCGACCTCCACGAGGTCGGCCCCGAACAACCGTGCCTGAAGCTGCCCCTCGACCGTTTTCTCCTCGTAAGGCCTGTTGAATCCCATCGGGTGGTTGATGGAGAGCGCTCCGTCGGCCAGCGTCGTCCGGCGTCGTGCCTCCTGGGCGTAGCGGGCCATGGGGATGGCATCGTAGTCGAGGAGGAAAGGATTCTTCGTGAACACGTTGAAATGGGGGATGTAGAACGAGATCTCGTTGGTGACGTGGCTGGCGATGGCCGGGTAGGCCTCACCCCAGTGCTGCTGTCGTTCCAGCAGATCGAATCCTCGGCGCGCGGTCTCGAACGTGAACCGATCGAGATCGAATCGGGCGCTTGCCGACCGCAGCCGCATGCCGACGTGCAGGCCGGAGAGATTGTTGTCCTCGCCCGCGGGGAACAGCGCCTGCGCGTGTCGAGATACCGGCAGGACGATGCGGGTCCAGCGGCCGGGCCGCACGGACACGTGGGCCACCGCCTCCGGCCCCACCGGGGCGGGGAGAATGATCTGTGGCCTGGCAAGGGCATCGGGGAGGATGTCCACTCGATAGCGGAGAAAGCGACGCACATGGGGCTGGTCCGAGAGCTGCGCCACGAGCAGGAACTCCGCGTCGAACGGGTTGTCGGGGTCGGGAAACAGGTCGAACGCCACGGACAGGTTCTCCGCCAGCGACCGGATCATGCGCGCACGCGGCGCGCGGAGGGCCCAGATCTCCTGGACGGGCGGTCCCCGGAACGGTCTGACGCGCCTTCCCTCCAGTCGCAGGGAGTGGGTCCCGTCGGTGCTGCGTTGCTCGGTGACGGACAGGGTGGCCTCCAGCCCCTCGTCCTGGCGCTTGACAACACCGGCAGGCAGGATTCCCTCGGGGTCTCCCTCGAACGAGCCGACATCCAGCGGCTCGTACGGGATGATCCGCCAGTCGTGGTCCGTCCAGAACACCGCGTCATAACCGGAGCGGGTGAGCAGGTCCATCTGGGTATCGAAGCTGGCGTACCCCTCCGACAGCGACGAGTGGGTGTGCAGGCTCACCATCACCCGACCATCGTCGGGGCGCCACGTCGCCGCGTTGTTTCCTTCCCGCTGCTCTCGCAGCTCATCATCCGGGTCGACGACGACGAACACCTCTCGGGGTGCTTCGGGGAGGACGAAGACCGCCCGTCCCTGGGCTCCGGCATCCAGGGAGGCGAGACGCGTTTCCATCGAGAATCCCGGCGCCGGGTGAGCCACGGCCGTCAGGCGCGGGTCGTCGAGGGAGATATGAATGGGCCCGAGGATCGCAGGTGGCTCCGGATCCTCCGGATGTCCCGTGTCGATGGGAGACGGCTGGTCGTCGGTCTGGAGATCTTGCACGAAGCGGGGAAGCCACCAGTTCCCCACATAGATCTGATGAAGGTTGGGCGCGCCGTCGATGGCGGGACGCTCCACCGTCAGCTGTGCCGGACGCGAGGCCGGGTCGAACGCCACGTCGAAGCCGGCCGCCGGCTTGCCGGTGGTGGCGTTCCAGCTCACCCACCCGCCGGGCTCGACCGCCAGCGCCTTCGACGGCAACGACCCGGTGGCCCGCGGTGAGCGCGGCGCCAGCGGCGTTCCTTCGGAGTCCTCCAGACGAAAACGGCCGGCGAACCGGTCGGCCGCGTCGTTGCCCTGCCAGCGAACCCGTATCACCGGCGCCGAGTCGAGGTGTTCGGGCCAGAGGACCAGGCCGCGCTCACCCCGGAGCAGGTGATGGCGTGGAAAATACGGTCCCGGCGTGTTCCCGGCCCCGAGCAGGGGCCGGTCGGCAATCCGGACCAGGACGCCGGGCGCGGTTGCCGTCCCGCGGTTGGACACGGTGACGGTGAGCGTGCGACCGTCCGCCGACATCTCGATGTCCTGGCTGCCGACCACGAGGTCGGCGGCCCCGGGGCGGTTCCGTGGCCCGGACTGGCCGGCCCAGGCCGGGGGAGTCGCCAGCCCGGCGAGCAGCCCGGCGACGATCAAAATCCTCGCGGCCTGGAGCCGTCCGCGCGCCGGCCGGTGGAGAGACGATTCTGCCCACATGGACCCCCATGTTATCAATGTGGGTCCAGCCCCGGAATTGCCTGCTGCATCTGCACCGTGAGAGACGGATCCTGCGTCTTCTTTTTGATTGACGGTGTTCGAGGTTCGGCCTATATCTAGAAGCCTTCC
>JBHHZI010000266.1:0-2813 GCA_046757965.1 Acidobacteriota bacterium
GCTCGAGCGCCCACTTCAGCGCCCGGTTCCACCTCGACGTGGGGAGCCAGGCGGAGAACTGGTCGAAGACCTCGGCCGCCTCGGGGAGCAGGCGCTGGACGCGCTGCCCGGTCTTCGCCGAGATCATCAGGGGCAGCGGTGCCGGGAGGAACTTCAACTTGTCCAGGCATCGCCGGCGCCAGGCGGCCGCCGCTTCCTCGCGATCCCGGATCTGGTCCCACTTGTTCACGGCCGGCAAGATGGCCCGCCCGGCGCGGGCCGCCAGACCGGCGAGAGCAATGTCGCCGGTGGTGAGGCCGGAGACCGCGTCGATCACGAGCAGGACGATGTCCACCCGGGCCAGAAGGCCTCGCGCCTTGCTCATGGCCAGGCTCTCGAGATCACCGGCGGCGCGGCCATGGTGCCGCAGGCCGGCCGTATCCACGAGCCGGAAGCGGCGTCCGTGGGCCGTCATGACCGTATCGATGGCATCGCGCGTGGTGCCGGGGGTGTCCGCCACGATGACTCTCTCCTCACGGAGGAGCCGGTTGAGGATGGACGACTTGCCCACGTTCGGGCGGCCGATGAGGGCCAGGGCGATCTCGTCGGGCGTGTCCTCGCCGGCTTCCGTGGTGCGCTGTGGCAGACGGGCCAGGACCGCGCGATGAAGGTCCTCCATTCCGAGGTCATGCTCGGCGGAGATGGCCAGCACGTCGTCGACGCCGAAGCAGTGGAACTCCGCGGCCGCCACGAACATCTCGCGGGTGTCCAGCTTGTTGACGGCGATGACGCAGGGGATCGAGGCGCGGCGCATGCGGTCGACGAGGAATCGGTCGCTGGCTGACGGACCCAGCCGGCCATCGGTCACCAGGACCACGAGCGATGCCGAACCGGTGGCGGTCATCGCCTGTTCGCTGATCGACCGGTCGATCTCCTCGGGTGCATCAGGCTGGACGCCGCCCGTGTCGACCAGATCGATTCTCACACCCTCCATCACCACGGTGGCCGCCAGCCGGTCGCGGGTCATCCCGGGCTGGTCGTGAACGAGGGACCGGCGCCGGCGCGCGAGGCGATTGAACAGGGTGGACTTGCCCACATTGGGTGCGCCGACCAGGACCACCACGGGGGTCGGCCTCATGTCCGGCTCCCCGGCACGGCAGAGGCCTTCTCTTGACATCCGGGAACGCTCTCCCGTACAGTTACCAAGTCCTTTTCCACTATATCTTTACAGGGAAATGGTCCAGGCTTGGAGGAGGCCGGAATGATCAAGGCGGATATCATCGACAAGGTCGCGCGCCATGCCGACATCACCAAGGTCAAGGCGGTGACGGCGGTGGAGGCGGTGCTCGATGCCATGAAGCAGTCGATGCGCAAGGGGGAGCGGATCGAGTTGCGCGGCTTCGGGGTGTTCCAGGTCAAGCCCCGCAAGAAAGGCATCGGTCGAAATCCCAGAACGGGGAGGGAGGTTCTGATCCCCCCCGGAAAGACGATTCGCTTCAAGCCGGGGAAAAACCTGCGCAACCTGTGACGGCCATCTCCCGGCCGGGCGCCACGGCGATCACCGGAGTTCGCCGCGGTCGATCCGCGCGTCGACCTGCGTGGAGATCTGACGGTACCGTCGATCCATGGGCTGCCACGCGTTGCCCTTCGTCGAGGGCGCATACCCTCTGGTCGTCACCAGATGGAGAAAGGTCCCGGCCCCGTCCTTCTCCCAGGTGAGGGTGCCGGCGGCCCACCAGGCGGCTCGCGTGCTGCCGCCCACGCCATTCGTTCCGGAGAAGCCCACGGAGATGATGCCGTCCGGACGGGGAGTGAACGTATGGGTCGTGACGTTCCACTGATCGACGCGGATCTTCCCCTTCCAGTTTGACCGCCGTCCCCAGACCTTGCGGTCCGGCAGGTAGTCGACTGTCTTGACCTCCAGGGCACCGCGATGCCAGCGGATGAGGAGGTAGTGCTCGATGAGGGCGGTCTGGTCGGATCCCTGTGCGTGCAGTGTCTCCTGGTGCATCCAGGTCCCCAGGTAGCGCGCGATCGACGGATCCGGCGCTGCCGGGGCGGTCGCCTGACCGGCCACGCCCAGTGCAGCGGCGGCCAGCAGGATCCAGGTCGCCAGCCCCACCGCGCGAGCGGCCCGGCCTGGCGTTGACGGGCGCGGACTCATGTGATGGATGGTACGGAGGCCGCCCGGAACCGTCAAGGACGACGCATGCGTTCGAGCTGTGGGACCCCGTGCACGAGGGTGACGGTGACCGCCCCGTCCCGGTCCGTCCGTCCGACCGTGACGCCGAGGGCGCGCAGCCGGTCGAGGACGGGATCATCCGGGTGGCCCCACGGGTTGCCCGCGCCGACCGAGATGATCGCAGCGGCCGGCCGGACCGCGGCGAGAAACGACGCGGTGGTGGACGTGTGACTGCCATGGTGGGCGACCTTCAGCACCGTCACCGGCCGGAGGGCGCCGGAGGCCCGCAGGCGGGCCTCCCCGTCTGCCTCGAGGTCACCCGGGAGCAGGATCGACCCGTCATCGGTCACCTCCACGAGCAGGACCATGGAGCCATCATTGGACTTTCGGGTGGGATGGGCCGATGGGTGCAGGCAGGTCAGCCGGGCGGTGCCGCGCTCCACGATGGAGCCCTGCCGCATAGTCCGGATCGCCACGTGGTGGGTGGCGGCGTCATCGATCAGTGCGCGCTGGAGCGAGCTTGAGTCCAGATGG
Source organism: Acidobacteriota bacterium (assembly GCA_046757965.1). Lineage (GTDB taxonomy): Bacteria > Acidobacteriota > Polarisedimenticolia > SMYD01 > SMYD01 > JBHHZI01. The sequence goes on from JBHHZI010000266.1 coordinate 2,696, forward strand.
GTCACCCAGAACTCGTCGACGTTCAACTGCTCGAACACGCTGTGCAGACCGTCTCCGTGGTCATGGTGAGGATGCGTCAGGACGACGCCGGCCAGATGTGTGATGCCCGCATCGACGA
>JBHHZI010000267.1:0-2803 GCA_046757965.1 Acidobacteriota bacterium
CGACCCGGCGGCCGGCGAGGAGTCTTACCTGTTCGGTGACCAGGATCTCGAGACCCGGGCGAACCGTGCTCACGGCTTCAGGATCTTGGGGGGAGGGTGACCGCCGCGGTCACCGAGCACAGGCCGGTCTGTTCGTCGAAGCACCTCATGGAGGCGATCGCCGGCAGGTAGACATGAACCGTGACAAGGTCGGCCCCGTCACCCTGCAGGTTGCCCACCCGATGGATGTCCCCACCCACCACCGTGACGACCTCGCCACGCTGGAACAACCCACGAGCGGTCCGCGACAGCGATACCGACTCACCAGGAACGACAGCGGACGCCCGCTGCTCGCCGGGAAGGGTGTACGTCTCGGTGCTGCAGACTCCCTCGACGACAGCCATCGAGCAGATGGACGACGCGTGATCGTGAATCGGACTGCACTGTCCATCCTTCCAGCACAGGACCAGGATCTCGAATCGCGGGCCGTGGTAGAAGCCTGTTCTCGTGTACCCCGACGGGGAGAACTGGATGTACGGTTCGAGTTCCTCGCGGGTCGGGCGCAGGCCCCGGACAACTCGTTCCACCGCGTCCCGGGTGAAGGGATGAGGGATCGCCAGCAACTCGTCGCGCACCGCGGCGAGGCCGCGCACTTGGGTCTTGAACAAGAACGACTCCCCTGGCCCGTGGCAGCGCGCCGGCGGCGCGCCACCTCCGCCGTCACTATACGGTGGCGCCGGGGCCCGGATCAACTCCAGGGGATGGAGCCGACTCGTCGAGCTCCAGCTCGTCCTCCAGGACGGACGCCGTCCGGCTCAGCGCGCGCCGGGCGCTCACCACGTGGCTGTCCGGGCCGACCACCGTCAGGAGGCGATAGCCGGACACGATGGGCCGCACCAGGTAGGTCAATGTGTGGGTGGCCATGATGAGGACGTCGACCGAAGCCGAACCGGACTCGGCGGCGAACCGATCGGAACGGGACATCAGATCCGCGGCGCCCGCCGCGAGCAGTTCCGAATCGACCCTCTCGTCCACGACGATCGAATCGACCGCCACGCCATCCGGTGCGATGAGCACGGCTGCACAGCAGTCATCGACACCCAGAATCAGTTCTTCCAGAGCCTCGCGGATCATCAGCCCTCCGCCCGGATGTGATCCAGCCATGACTTCAGGAACTCCACACGGCGACGGCGGACGTCGCCGAGGGTCTCCATGCGGGCCCTGGGAATCGGCACACCCGGCACCACGCCGGTGTCCACGATGTCGTCTGCGTTGATCTCCGCCAGCCCCTCGCCGCACAGTTCGGCGAGTTCGCGGCGCGCCTCTCCATGATACGGATCGAGATCCAGCAGGTCCCGGTAGACCCGTGCGGCCCGGTCCAGCTCGCCCTGGCGGCGATACAGACGGGCAAGCTTCAGGAGCCGGGACAGGTCTGCCGTCGCCACATTGCCCACGTCATGATCGTGGATGACCGAGTCGATACCCGGCTCGCCCGCGGGTGCGACTGCCGGGCTCATGTCTCCACCCCGATCCGGCGCCGGCGTGGAGGACGACACCTCCGTCTGACCGGCCATGTCGAACAGGGCCTCCTCCGTCTCGACAGGCGGCCCTGATGACGTGTCATCGACCTGGCTCGACGACCCCTCGGTGGATACCGCCTCGGCCTGGTGGAGGAGCGAATCCTCACGGTCCGGCGCCGCCCCGCCAGCGGCGGCTTGCGGCTCATCCTCATCGGCCCGGGACATGTCTCCGGCGCCGGCCATCCAAGGCTCGTCAGCATCGACCGCCGAGAACTCCGCGGCACCGGCTGCCGGCGGCTCGTCCACGGTGACCGGCGACATCTCCTCGTTCACGGCATCCGGCAACATCTCCTCGGCCTCGCCAAGCTGCGACATCTCCTCGGACTCGCCAAGCTGCGAATCGCGGGCGTCGGCCGGTTCAGCCTCCTGCGCTTCAGGCAAGAACGCAGCATCCGGCCCGTCCGCAACCATGGCCCCGGCAAGGGGCACCTTCTCACCGTCCGGTGTGGACGCCATCCCATCAGAGGGTGATGTCGTCGCGGCGTCGGATGCGTGCAGCTCGTCGGCAGTGACCGCTGGCGGCTCCGTGGCGCCGCCCACCGGCGACCCATCCACGCCGACCGGCACCATCTCCTCGGCAGCGGCGACCTGCGGCTCGGGGACACCGGCCGGCGGCATCTCCTCGTCGCCGGAAGACGGCGGCTCCTCGGCACCCGCCGGTGCCGCTTCCCGGGCGTCAGGCGAGAAGTCAGCAGCGGTGTCGTCCGCGGCATCCGAAGCCACAGGATCCGGCCCATCCACGGGGGAAGCGGACGAGGGATACGATGTGCCGTATCCCTCGTCGCCGACGGCTTCCCTCTCTTCCTCGATGTCGTTCCGGTCCTGGCCGGCCTGACGACCCAGATGCTGCTCGATCTCGTCGCGCGTCAGACGCACCGTGTGGAACGGCGCGGCGGCCGGTTCCTCGGGTTCCGGCGCCCAGCCGGTGGTGGAAGCCACCGGCGGAGGATCGGCCAGAGGTTCGCCGTCGAGATCCGGATCGGGCGCCCACACGGCATCCGAGCATCCCGATGACAGATCGGGCTCCACCGCGATGGACCGGGCGGCGGCACCGCTCGCCTGGTCTTCTCGATCTCCGACGTGAGGCGATTCTTCCGGGGCCGAGCCGGTTTTCCTCTCACCCGGGGAACGCATCTCCGCGGTCGCCGCGGCGGGCTTCGGCTCCGGAACCTCACCACCCGCCTCGCGCAGCAGACGCGCCGCGAGAAGATTCTCCGGCACGGTGGACACCACGTCGGAGAGGA
>JBHHZI010000268.1:0-2730 GCA_046757965.1 Acidobacteriota bacterium
GAAGGACGATCTCGCCGAGATCGCGCGTGGTGCCCGTCGTGAGCATCACCGTGCGCTGGACCGCCACAAACCCGTTCGCCTCGATGGTCACGTTGACCCGCCCGGGCGCCAGGCCGCTGGATTGGAAAACACCGGCCCCGTCCCCTTCCCCGAAGGTTGTCCGGCCGGCGTCATCGCGCACGGCGACGACCACTCCAGGTACCGGCGCCCCCCAAGCATCCATCGCGATACCCGCCAGCTCGCCGCCCGGCTCCAGCTCCACCAAGAGGTCATGATCGAGAGGATCCGGCACCGTCACGGCGCGCGGCCGCGACTGGTTCGATGACACGTCCAGGGTGACTGATCCGGCGGGCAAGCCATCAAGCTGAAAGAGCCCCGCCGGATCGGTCGTTGTCCCGGACGCCGCGCCACGCGCCTGGACCGTTGCTTCCTCAACCGGCGCCGATGCCATCGTCACGCGGCCCTTGATGGAGCGTCCCGCCTCCAGGCTCACCTCGAGAGGAGACGGATTCCCATCTCCGAGGTCGGTCTCGCGGCCGGCGGTGGCCCGACCGGTCTTCTCGAACCGCCACACCGCGGGTGCCGGCAGCAGTCCGCCGACGGAGAACTGCCCGTCCCGGTCGGTCTGGCCATGGGAGACAATCGCCACCTTCTCGAACCCGGGCGGGCGCTGATGCACGGTGACCCGCACCCCCTCGATCGGCCGTTCGTCCGGGTCGATCACCCGGCCCTCGACACGCAGCCCCGCGTCGAGATCGATCTCGACTTCCGCGCCGGACGGTTGCACATCGGAGAGGACTCGCGGCGCGCTGCCGGCAACCCGGATCAGCAGCCGGAAGCGGGACGTGACCGCAAGGTCGGCGATGACAACGCGGCCTTCGGCGTCGAGCATGGCCTCCCGCGGAGCCGGGATGCGCCCGGCCGGCTCCAGGACCGGGAGGAGGTCGACCTCCCCGTCCATTGCCGGCCGGCCCGCCGCATCCCTCACACGCAGGCGGATCGCCGCCGCCCGTTCCAGGGCGAAGGCGACTGGGCGGGCCGGCCCGTCGGGAGTGGGAAGTTCCACCCAGCGACTCTGCGCCCGGTAGCCGGTAGCCCAGGCGCGGCAGAGATGACGCCCTTCGGCCATGGTCCAAACTTGCGTTCCGGTGGATGGCACCGCGAAGCCGTCTTCATCCGGCGGCTCTTCATGCCCAAGCGAAGCCGCCTCCCCCGCGGGGACGCAGAGCAACCGGGCCTGCGGAACTGGACCGGCCCCGTCCGCGCGCATCACGGCGATCGGCACCGCCACGCCGGGGCCGGGAGCGGCTCTCGACTCGGGCCGGGCCGGCGGCGCGCCGAGAACGATCCGCAGCAGCGTCACCGTGTCGCTCTCCTGTCCGGCCGCGGCCGGTTCCCGGATGACCGCCCACAGGCGGTCCCGCCGGTCCCCGGCGAAGACCGCCTGCGTCCGGTCCCGGCCCTCACCCAGGACTTGTTCCACCCGGCCCACCCGCTTGCCGGTTTGGCGCGACAACCGATGGAAGATCCAGACGACCCGCCCGCCGGACTGCCGCTCGGTGATGGCCACAACCTCCCGCGGGAATGCGGCCAGCCCCTGCGCCACCTCCGCTCCCTGATACCAGCGGTGCGACAGTTCGCGATCGGTCGCCTTGTTCGCGAAGGTGGAATCGACCGACAGACGACGCTCCTCCGGGACAAACGACTCAAAGATACGCACCAGCCGGCCGTCGGGGGCAAACTCCCGCACGTCGGGCACCGCCTGGGTCATGGCGAAAATATGGCCGTCGGCCGACCGCGCGATGACCCCCTCTTGCTCGGACCAGGCCAGACGGGTCCGGTCGGTGTCGCTGCCCGCCGGCCAGAGCACGCGCACCTTGAGCGTGTCTCGATCCGCCCGGGAGAGCACCGCGTTCATGTCGTAATTTCCGCCGGCCGTCCGGATCGAACCGCTGAAGAAAAAGGCCGCGGGCGTGGCGGCGAGCGATCCGAACGGATAGAACGAATCGAGTTTCCGCTGCCGGACGGTCTTCCAGTTCCGGTCGAACAAGACCAGTGACCGGGCCATCGGGTAGAACACCACCCAGTCTTTGCCGGAGTCGGCCACCTCCAACGGCTGGCCTGGAGCGCCCGAGGACATCTCGACATCGACCGCGCGGATGGCCTCGCCGGCGGTGGTCATGACCAGCACACGCCCGCGGTCAAGGTCACTCAGCGCCAGTATGCCGTCCCCGAACGTGAGCCAGACCGGATTGGTCACCGCTTGGCTCAGGTCCTTCACCCGGAGGACCCCGGCCTCCCCCGAGGCAGGCGGGGCCAAGAGCAGCGTCAGGATGATCGACGCAATGTACCGGTTGGTGATCATCCCCTGATGACGATCGTAACCCAACAGCAACGGATGCAGCCGGAGCCTCCGGGATTGCAAAAGTACGCTCCCCGCTTGGCCGAGAAAAACAGATGCGCCTGGTCGGAGCAAGTGGCGCTGCCGGTTGCGTTGGTGCTAGTGACGATAAAGGACAGCACGAAGATCGACGCGAAGACAAAATACCGCAGTTTCTTGGGTATGGTTCAACTCCTTTCCTCAAACACCAAGCGGATGAAAGACCCACCTACACGGCGGGAGCACCAAAACCTTTCTGAATAATGTTCTACCGGTCGAAGGGATAGGTGTCAATGAGGTACCCTCATAGGGTGTGTCAATAGAACGAGGGCGATGTAGCCTTCCAGGTG
>JBHHZI010000269.1:0-2706 GCA_046757965.1 Acidobacteriota bacterium
CTGTCCGGAGCCGGCGCCGGTGCCCGGAGCGCTCAATCCGGCGGCAGGACCGCGGCCCAGTTCAGGACCAGTGTGAGAGGTGTCTCGCTGTCCGCCTCCAGTGGCGTGTTGATGACCCAGCGGGACCCATCGCGGACGACATCGTAGTTGCGAAACGGGCTCACCGCCAGGTCGGCGTCGAACAGGCGTCTGACCTGGCCGACCTGCACACGGGCACCGGTCAAGGTGACCGGCGCCACCGACACCGCGCCGTCCAGCGCCACGAAGTAGAGAGAGGTCTGATCGGTGTTCCAGCGCGGCTGGGTGCCGCCGCCCGCGGTCACCTGCCACTTGCCGCCGGGGCCGGGAAACGGGGCGATGTACACCTCCTCCCGTCCCGATTCGTCGGAGGTATAGGCGAACCACTTGCCGTCGGGCGAGAAGACGCCCCAGTTCTCGTTGAACTCGGTGGCGACCAGCTTCTCCGGCTTCCCCGCATCCTCCAGCGAGACGGCCCACAGATCGTTGCGGGCCAGACCGGTGGCGTCCGACTCGGTGAACAGAATCCATCGACCGTCCGCCGAGATATCGGGCGAGAAGCTGTCGCCCTCCGATGAGCGGATCAGCTGCTCGGTGCCGGAACCGTCGGCATCCTTGCGGTACAGGTCGAACTTCCCGCCGCGGTCCGAGCTGAACACCACGAAGCGACCGTCCGGTGACCACGCCGCGCAGCAGTCGATGGCAGCATCGAACGTGTGCCGTGTCTTGACCCCTCGGGTCAGGTCCAGGAGCCAGATGTCCCAGTTGGCGGAGATGGGATCGACCACCGTCATCGCCGCCATCGAGCCGTCACGCGATAAGGCCACGTCGGGATAGTGGCCGGCCTCCCCGACATCCCGCACCTTCCGGCCGTCGGCATCGAACAGCGCCATCTGCGTGAGAGTCTGTCCGCGACCGGTCTGGTAGACCAGGACACCGGCCGACGAGATGGAGAACACGCCCTGAGAGTAGGCCCGGTCGAACTGCACGTCATCGGCGATGGGCATCGGGTCACCGGTGAACGCCAGTTTCCGGGCATCGAACCCCTGCGCGATCAGCGTCCGCTCCCTCACGTAGAACAGCCGGCCCGACGCGTACGCCACGTTGGAGTCGACATGGAACAGCAGTCGCGACGTCCCGGAGTCGAGATCGCCGACCTGAACCGCGGTCTGCTCGCCCCGGCCCTTCCCGCGCACACGCACCAGGTACAGAAAGTGCTGCCCGTCCGGCAGAAAGAACGGGTAGCGGTGCGTCTCCTCGTTGCGGGCCTGGTCGATGTGGGTGACCTCGACCGCCTCCCCTCCCGCCGCCGGGACGCGCCAGACGGAACTCCGGTAGGTGGGCGAGAAGAGGATGTCGCCGGCCCTGTTCCAACTTCCACCCCTGCCGTCCGGGGCGTCTGCCAGTGTCAGGGCCGGCCCACCGTTCACGTCGATCTTCTTGAGCTTGCCGGCCCCGAAGAAGCCGATGAAGCGACTGTCGTGCGACCAGAAGGGTCGCGTGCCGCTGTGTGTGCCTAGCAGAGGCCGGGCCTGCAACTGATCGAGGGAACGCACCCAGAGCAGGTTCTGGCCATCGGCGCTGCGCGTGCCGAACACCACGTGCCGGCCGTCGGGAGACAGCGTGGGCGGCGCCGCGCTCCCTCCCACCGAGCGAAACTTCGTCTCCGCCGGCGCCAGCAGGAAGGCGCGGGTGACGCGCGGCGGCGGCACGGTCACAAGAAACGAGCGGGAAGCCAGAGCGATGGTGCTCAGGGCGAGGACCGCCGTGGCCACCATCCACGCTCGTTGCCGGCTGCGTCGTCTCGACAGAACGGGCGTCGCCACGCCGGCCTGCGACCCGGCCGAGTCGATCCACTTCAACTCGCTGGCGAGGTCGCTCATGGTCTGCCAGCGCTCGTCCGGGTCCTTCGCCAGGCAGCGCTGCACGAGACGGTCCAGGGCGGGCGGCACCAGTGGCGCCCGCGTCGAGATCGGCGCCGGGTCGTGTTCCATGACAGCGACCAGCAGCCCGGTCTGGCTCTTGCCGGCGAACGCCCTCCGGCCGGTGAGCATCTCGTAGACGACGGCCCCGAAGGAGAAGATGTCGCTGCGCGCATCCGCCTCGCTCCCCTCGAGTTGCTCGGGGGACATGTACTGGAAGGTGCCGACGATGGAGCCCTCGGTGGTGAGCGGGCCGGCGACGGTGGCAAGGTGCGAGGCGGCCGGCCCGGCGGCGTCGACCGTCTTGGCCAGACCGAAGTCCAGCAGCTTGGCGCCATCGGGCGTCAGCATGATGTTGCCCGGCTTCAGATCCCGGTGGACCAGGCCGCGCCGGTGCGCCTTGTCGAGCGCATCGGCGATCTGGGAGGCGTAGGTCAGCACATCATCAACCGGGAGCGCTCCTTTCTCCAGGCGCTGCGCCAGGGTCTCTCCATCGAGCAATTCCATGACCAGGAAATGCACGCCGCCGTCGTTGCCGACATCATGCAGCGTACAGATGTGGGGATGGTTGAGGCTCGACACGGCGCGCGCTTCTCGCTCGAAGCGCTGGCCGAGTTGCGGGTCCGCCGCCAGGTGGGACGGCAGGACCTTGATGGCCACGTCGCGGTCGAGCCGCGTATCGCGGGCGCGGTACACCTCACCCATGCCGCCGGCGCCGATGGCGGCACCGATTTCGTACGGTCCGAGTCGGGTCCCGGGCTGCAAG
>JBHHZI010000270.1:0-2697 GCA_046757965.1 Acidobacteriota bacterium
GCGAGGCCGTGGGGCGGCGGAGCTGAGCCTCGATCGCGCGGCCGTGCTCTCTCTGGTAGAGGCGGCTCTGCCTCCGGCGGTGTCGGTGGCCATTCCGGGGGCCGGCGCCATCGAGGTCACACTCTCGCCACCTGGAAGTGTGACCTTCGTCGACGGGGGTGTGGAGACGGACGTGGTCGTGGGCGTCCCGGCGCTCCGCTGGGAAAGCACCGTGCACGCCCGCTACGAACCGGACATCGATGCGGAGGATGGGGTCATCCGTCTGCGGGCCGTCACCGCCGAGCCGGCACTCGTGCTGCCGTTCTCGGTCGACCTGGCACCGCTCTTGCCGGTGGTGGATCTGCCCCGGGCCTTCGGCTGGAGTCTGCGCGGGCCCGGAGGCGACGCGGTGGCCGTGCACTGCTCGATCGAGGCGGTGCGCATCGAGGACGAGCGGCTCATCGTCGAACTGGGTCTGGTGGCGCGCTGAGGGCCGGCGGGCGTGTATCGTGCAGCCCCATGAACGCGGACCGACCGGACGGCCCGCCCGACACCCGGGCCGTGGAGACGGCCGCCCGCCGGGAGCACGGGCCGGTGCTGATGGGCACCTCGAGCCGTTCCTGGTGGCCATGAGTGGCCTGGGCGAGAAGTTTGGTCCGCTGGTGTTGCAGTTTCCCTACTTCAATCGGCAGGTGTTCGCCGGCGCCGGACCGTTTCTCGCGCGTCTCGATGCGTTCCTGGCGAAGCTCCCGACCTCGTTTCGCTACGCCGTCGAGATTCGCAACAAGAAATGGTTCAACGACACCTTTCTCGACCTGCTGCGCAGCCACCAGGTGCCGTCTGTGCTGCTCGACCTCAACTACATGCCCCATCCCGCCTCGTATCTGCCCGGCCTGGATCTGGTCACGACCGACTTCGCCTACGGGCCCCTCATCGGCGACCGTCCCGCCGTCGGCGAGCGCATCGAGAACCTCGCCCGGTGTGTCGTGCGATGCAGGAGCGCAGGTCTGCGATGCGGGTGGTCCGGTGCGTGTGTCACGGCGTCGCTATAATGGCCCGATGAACCGGACCATCAAGGCCGATCTGATCCTCGCCGGGGCCGCCGAGGTGCTCACCTTCCGGGACGTGCCACGCGGCCGCGTCCACGAGGCCGTGGAGACCTCGACGCTGCGGGATGCCTCGGTGGCCGTGCGCTGTGGCAAGGTCGTCTTCGTGGGAGATGCCGCGACCTGTCGCAAGCGTGTGCGGTTGAAGACCAGTGGTGAGGAGATCGACTGCAGCGGCCAGGTGGTGCTGCCGGGACTGATCGATGCCCACACCCACCTGCCGTTTGCCGGCGACCGGTCGCACGAGTTTCGTCTGCGCCTGCGCGGCGCGCGCTACGAGGATATCGCCCGGGCCGGCGGCGGCATTCTCTCCACCGTGCGGGACACCCGGGCGGCCGATGAAGACGAGCTGGTCGAGGGGTGCCTGCGCCGCATGGACCGTCTGCTGCTGCACGGTGTGACGCAGGCCGAGGCCAAGAGCGGCTACGGCCTGACGCTGAAGGATGAGGTCCGTCAGCTCCGGGCCATTGCCCGCGCCGATCGCAATCATCCGGTCGATCTGCACGCCACCTTGCTGGCCGCGCACGTCCTGCCTGGTGAGTTTGCGGGGCGGCGAGCGGCATACGTCGAACTGATCACGTCGGAGATCATCCCGACCGTGGCCCGGCGTGAGCTGGCCCGCTTCTGCGACGTCTTCGTCGAGGAGGGCGCGTTCACCGTGGAGGAAGCGCGGACGATTCTCTCGGCCGGGGTGGCGCACGGTCTGGCGCCTCGCCTGCATGTGGATCAGCTCTCGGCCGCGGGCGGGGCGGAGCTGGCGGCTTCCCTCTCGGCAGCCAGCGCCGATCACCTCGACCATGTCAGCGCCGCGGGTATCGCCGCGCTGGCGGCGGCCGGCACCACCGCCGTCATCCTGCCCGCGGCGACGTTCTTTCTGCGCAGGCGGGTCTATCCGCCGGCGATCGCCCTGATGGAGGCCGGCGTGCCCGTGGCCATCGCCACTGATTGCAACCCTGGAACGTGCATGACCGAGAACCTGCCGCTGGCCGCCACCATCGCCTGTCTGACCACCGGCATGGATACCGACGAGGCGCTGGCAGGGATCACCATCCAGGCGGCGCGCTCCCTCGGGCTGGAATCCACCCACGGGACACTCGAACCGGGGCGCCAGGCGGATCTGGCGGTCTTCGACGTGCCCGAGCGCACCGATATCCTCTACCACTTCGGCATCAATCATTGCCGCAACGTCGTGAAGAACGGACAGGTCGTGGTGCGCGACGCCCGGCGCCTGCCGGAGCCGGCCGTGGAGCTGGAGACCAGCTAGCCCGGGTTTCGCGGGTCTGTCCTGTCCGGGTCTCCGCAAGCCGCGCCGAGGCGCCGATTCACGCCGTCCCGTCTGTATAGACGAACGGGGCCTGGTCAGGGACGAGGTGGCGCCAGAGGCGCTGGGTCTCGGAGCTGGCCTGATCGAGCTGCGAGGTACAACGCGGCCGACGACCCGGCCTGTCGAAGCCGGTGCGGCCTAGCCGCGCAGGAGACCGAAGAAGCGGCGCCGGCGCCGGCGCGGCGGATCGAGCCGCTCCTCGACACGCAGGCAACGCTCGGCCAGCGTGTCGACCGCCTTGCGCAGCTTCAGGTTCTCCTGGACGAGACCCTCGGTGGCCTCCAGCAG
>JBHHZI010000271.1:0-2697 GCA_046757965.1 Acidobacteriota bacterium
CGGCTGGCCACCGCCGCCAGCGCGCCATCGGGGACCGCGAGGAGACCCACGCCGCCGAGGAGGCCGAGGCGCTCGACGCGGGTCGGACAGGACGTCTGCTGGCCGGACGCGATCCGGATGCGGCGGGCGATGGTGCGGGCTCGCGCACGCCGGCGTGACCAGATGCCGAGCACGGGCCAGTTCCGGGCGGCCAGCAACACGGCAAGGCTCCCCCCGGCATGACCGGCGCCGGCGATGGCGATCGGCGGGCGCCGGCGGGCGCGGGTGTGCTGCTCCGGGCGGGTCATGCCGCCCCGGCATCGGTGGCCAGGGTATCGAGAAGGTCCAGGAGGTCGGCGGGCCGGGGAGCGGTGAAGGTCATGCGCTGCCCATGACGGGGATGTGTGAACACCAGACTCTCGGCGTGCAGCGCTGTCCGACCGAAACGGTTCACGGCGTCGCGCACGGGGCCGGACACCGTCGCGTGTGCCGTGGGTGCGCCTCCGTAGAGCCGGTCGCCCACCAGGGGATGGCCGAGTGCCGACAGGTGCACGCGGATCTGATGGGTCCGGCCGGTGAGGGGGCGGACCTCGAGGAGTGAGAGGCCCCGGAAGCGTCGTGTGACATGGTAGCGGGTCTCGGCGGCCCGGCCGTCGTCCCGGACGGTCATCCGGGCGCGCTGCGTGCGGTGTCGTCCGATGGGCGCTTCGATCCGCGCGCGAGACGCGTCGGGGTGCCCCCAGACCAGCGCGGCGTAGGTTTTCTCCACCAGACGATCGCGAAACTGGCGGGAGAGATCGCGGTGCGCGGCGTCTGTTCGCGCGACCACCATGACACCCGAGGTGTCCCGGTCGAGACGGTGGACGATGCCCGGCCGGTACTCGCCACCGATGGTCGACCACTTCTCGCCCCGGGCCAGCAGTCCGTTGACGAGCGTCGTGTCGCGCACACCGGCTCCGGGATGGACGGTCAGTCCGGCCGGCTTGACGAGGACCATGAGATCCTCGTCCTCGTGCAGGATATCGAGAGGCATCTCCTGCGGCTCGAGACGTGACGGCACCGGTGCCGGCTCGATCACCTCGACGGTCTGACCCGATCTCAGCCGCGTGGAGGAGCGAACGGGAGCGGAGTCGATGCACACGGCACATGCCCGGATCCATCGTGCCAGTTCGCTCCGGGAGTGAGCGGTGAGCTGCTCGGCGAGGAAGCGGTCCACCCGCTTGCCCTCGTCGTCATCGGTGGCATGGAGACGATGATGCCGCGGGCGGGAAGGCACGGAGTCGTTCACGCCGGGCTACGGCGTGGCCTGACTCCGCCGCCACCAGAGAATGATGAGGCCGAGGGCAACGGAGGCCAATCCGATGGACTGAGAGGTCGAGAGGACTCCCGGGATGAGAAAACCGCGCACCGCATCTCCCCGGAAAAGTTCCCAGAACGATCGGGTTGCTCCGTAGAGCACCACGAACCAGAGGAAGACCTGCCCGTCGAATCGGCGGTGCTTGAATCGCCAGAGCAGGATGGCGGTCAGGGCGAGCGCATTCAGGGCCATGTAGATCTCGACCGGATGCCGCGGCTCGTACAGGGGCACGCCGGTGTTCTGGTTTGCCACCGGGTCGGTGAAGGTGACCGCCCAGGCCACATCCGTCGGTGTGCCGAAGCAGCATCCGGCGGCGAAGCAACCGAGCCGGCCGATGGCGAGCCCGACGGGCAGGCAGATGGCGGAAACGTCTCCGACGGTCCACAGCGGAAGGCCCCGTCGTCGTGCGATCCAGATGCCGGCGATCACGCCGGCGATGAGACCGCCGTAGAAGACGCCGGCGGAACGGATGGTGCCGATCAGCGACGCGGGATGAGCGAGGTACGTCGGCAGGTCCAGGAGGATGAGGAGCAGCTTGGCACCGACCAGGCCGGCCAGGAACACGGTGAATCCGACGTCGACCATGTCCTTCGAATCGATGCCGGCGCGGCGCGCGAAGACGCCGGCGACCTTGAGGACCACGAGAAACGCGATGGCCAGCAGCACACCGTAGGTGGGAACGGGCCATCCGACGAACGGCAGATGGAACAGAACAGGATGCACGTCAACTCCGGAAGCTGTGCAGGAGCAAGAACCCGACCCCCACACAGATGGCGGAGTCGGCGACGTTGAAGGCCGGCCAGTGGTGGCCTGCCAGATGCCAGTCGAGAAAATCGACGACGGCGCCGAGCCGCAGTCGATCGATCAGATTCCCGACCGCGCCGCCCAGAACAAGGGCCAGGGGAAGGAGCGGGCTGGCGCGGCCCGCGGGCGAGCGCCAGGCGAGAACGGCGACGAGCACGATGGCCCCGAGGGGCACGAAGGTCAGAACGACGCCTCGCCACGGGTCGCCCAGGCCGCCGAAGAGACCGAACACCGCTCCACGGTTCTTGACATAGGTGAGGTCGAACAGGCCGGGGATCACGGTGAACCCTCCCCGGGGGAGAAGCCAGGCGGTCATCAGAGCCTTGGTCACCTGATCGGTGACCAGCGTGGCCAGCGCCACGAGCAGGAAGCCCCGCCGGTAGGCCGGCATCATGCGCCCGGGCCGCCGTCGTCCGGCCAGGCGCCGGCGGCCCGGCCGGCGTCCAGATGGACGACGCAGCGCGCGCAGGCGCCGGGATAGCGAGCATCGGCGCCGACATCGGGTGTGTGCATCCAGCAGCGGTCACACCTTTCACCGGGAGCGGCGTCGACCTCGA
>JBHHZI010000272.1:0-2692 GCA_046757965.1 Acidobacteriota bacterium
CGGCCTGGAGGATCTCGTTCGCGGCCTGGTGCAGCGCCTGCCGCCCGGCACCCTGCGATGCCGGCACCGCGTTCGCCGGGTGCGCCCGGTCGCGTCGCGTCGCTGGCAGGTGGTGACCGACCAGGGCGAGGAGACGTTCGACGGCCTGATCATCGCCGTCCCCGCGCCGTTTGCCGCCGAGCTGCTGCGGCCGGTGGACACCCCGCTGGGTGAGGCGCTGGCCGGCATCCCGTACGGCGCGGCCGCGACGGTCAACCTGGGGTTTTCCGAGTCCGCTGTGCCCCACGCCCTCGACGGCTTCGGGTTCGTCGTGCCCTCGAAGGAGGGCCTGGCCGTGCTGGGCTGCACCTTCGCTCATCGCAAGTACCCCGGGCGCGCACCGGCGGGTCACGCGCTCCTGCGCGGCTTCCACGGCAACGGCACCGCGGCGCTATCGGACGCGGACCTGCTCGACGCCACGCGCCGCGATCTGCGGCGACTGCTGGGGATCACCGCCGATCCCGTCCTGTCGGCGGTGGCACGCTACCCGCTGTCCCTGCCGCACTACACCGTCGGCCATCTGGAGCGCGTGGACCGCATCGACGACCGGGTGCGGGGCGTGCCCGGGCTGGCCCTGGCGGGCAATGCCTACCGGGGCGTCGGCGTGCCGGACTGTGTCCGGAGCGGGGAAGCGGCGGCCGATGCCCTCGCGGGAATGATGGCCTGACCCGGCCGCCGCCCGCGCCGGAGAGGCGGGTCAGTTCCTGTTGTCGAGCTGCTTCTCCAGGGCTTCCAGGCGCTTCTCGAGCGCCTCGATCTTCTCCTGGAGATCCTTCTCCATCGCCGAGAAGTGGAGATCGTCGTCGTCCCCGGACTCCCCGGACAGCCGGAGCCGGTGGAAGTGCTGTATCGATTCCTTCAGGCTCTGTGGATCGATGTCGAGCACGAACGGGTTGCCGTCGTCGCCGGCACGGGCCTTCAGCCACTTGCCGACATCGAACTGACTCCGCTTCCGCTCGGCGATGGTGGCCTCGAGCGTCATCACCGATCCGTCTCGATACAGCTCGAGTTCCACCCTGTCCCCATCCTCCCGGTCCCGGATGAGCCGGGCCAGGTCCGAGGCGGACTCCACTTCCTCGCCGTCGACGGCCGTGATGACGTCCGCGACCTCGACGCCGGCGGCGGCGGCGGGTGTGTCGTCCTCCACGCGGCCGACCAGCACGCCGATGTTGTCCGGAACGCCGAAATGCTCACGCAGTTCGGGCGTCAGATTGACGAGGTTGACGCCGAGGTAGCCGCCGCTGAACGGGCCGAAGGCGTAGTTGAACTTGAAACGGGGAGCCGTCACCGTCCCATCGCCGACGTAGAAAACGTTCGGGTTCCCGTCCAGCTCGATCACCGCGGTGGCGCAGTCCTCCTTGTCCGTATCGCAGTCCGCTGCCGGCCTGTCCCGGGCAAGTGTCGCCGGACCGGCGAGCAGGGTGAGGACCAGTGTCAGCGCCGCACGTCGTCTCCATCTGCTTCTCTGTCGCATCGTCGTCTCTCCTCGTCATGCGCCGGATGGCCGCGTCGTCCGACGCAGGTGGCTGTCGTCGGTGGCCTGAGCCGGGGCGGGTGGTCGGTGGTCGTCCGGTCCGGGGTCTCTCCGTGGTCAGTAGGTCATCTGGTTGGCCCGGCGCAGCGCGGCCGGCGTGACGGTCAGGTGCGTCCGGTCCGGCGGCAGATCGCGCAGGTCCAGGACGACGTCCACCCCGTCGGTCCCGCCGAGGTAGAGCACCGGTTCGCGCTCCCGTGCGACGCGACGCAGGCGCCGCCATTCGGCCAGGACCTGGCGATGGTCCGCCTTCAGGTCGGCGAGACGCTGGGCGGCGTCGACCACCGACAGGTTCCGGTCCGCCGGAACCGTGTCGTGCCCGGCGGGGCGGTTTCGCGGCGCCTCCGGGGCGGGAGCGACGAGACCGTCACTTCCGAGCGAGGCGATGGTCCGCCCATCTGTTGCATTCGGAGCCCCGTGCCACGCGGCGACGACGAGCAGCATGGCGGTGGCGGCCAGGCCGGCCACCGCCGCCGGCACGAGCCAGCGCCGGGCCGGCGGGCGCGCCGGCTGATCCAGCGCGGCCAGCACCCGGGCCGTGAAATCATCTCCGGCGGCATGTTCCGGCAATGACCGCAGCGCCTCACCGAGGGCGTCCGGCCGCTCCCGGGGTCGGTCGTCACGCGTCATGCGATCGGTCTCCATCGAGGTAGGGGCGCAACTGGCTCCTCAGCTTGCTCCGGGCCCGGTTCAGTCGTGACTTGACGGTGCCCTCCCGCCAGCCGGTGATGCGTGTGATCTCCGCGTACGAATGTCCCTCCACGTCGCGCAGGACAATCGGGACACGGTGGGCGAGCGGCAGGGCGGCCACGGCTGCCGTGAGCCGGTCCGACATCTCGCGCGCCAGCAGTCGGTCCTCCGCCGCGAAGGCTGCACGGTGGCCGTTGCGCCCGTTCGACGCCGCGGTGAGGCGGGGAAGCAGCAGGCGCCAGCGTTTGCGCCGGCGTTCCTCCTGCCTCACCAGGTTGGTCGCGATCCGGAAGAGATACGCCGGGAGGTGACCCTCGTCTCGATATCGGGGCACGGCGGCGTGGAAGCGAAGGAACGTATCCTGGGCCACGTCCTCGGCACTCTCGCGGCAGCCGGTCATGCGCGTCAGGTAGCTCACCAGTCGATCCG
>JBHHZI010000273.1:0-2633 GCA_046757965.1 Acidobacteriota bacterium
GAGAAGATGTTCGAGATGATCGGCCTCCACCGGCCGACGGTTCTCATCGGCGTGCCGACCATGTTCAACATGATGCTCACCGACAGGGCGGCGGGCAAGGCGGGGACCGACGTGGGTCTATCCTGTCTGCGCGTCTGCACCTCCGCCGGCGAGGCGCTGCCGGGTGAGATCTATCGCCGCTGGAAACAAACCTTCGGCGTCGAGATCCTGGACGGCATCGGCTCGGCGGAGATGTTTCACATCTACATCTCGAACCGCTTCGGGCAAGTGCGGCCCGACAGCCTGGGCCGCCTGGTGCCCGGCTACGAGGCGCGTGTCGTCGGCCCCGACGGGCGTGACGTCCCGGCGGGAGAGCAGGGAACGCTGTGGGTGAAAGGAGGCTCGACGGCGCTGTGCTACTGGCGCCGGCGTGAGTCCTCGCGACGCACCTTCCGGGGCGACTGGTGCGTCACCGGCGACCAGTTCCGCACGGACGAGGAGGGCTATTACTACTACCGCGGCCGCACCGACGACATGCTCAAGGTGGGCGGCGTCTTCGTTTCACCGCTGGAGATCGAGGACTGTCTCCTCTCCCACCCGGCGGTCGCGGAGGTGGCCGTCGTGGGGCACGAGGACGACGGGGGGCTCACCAAGGCGAAGGCCTTCGTCGCCCTCACCCCCGGGGTCCGGCCTTCGCGCGCGATCGCGTTCGAGCTGAAGGCTCACGTCAAGGACCGGCTCTCGCCGTACAAGTACCCGCGGTGGATAGCGTTCGTCTCCAGCCTGCCGCGCAGCGACCGCGGCAAGGTGCTGCGCGCGAAGTTGCGCGAGTCGGTGAGCGACCTGCTGCTGGTCTCGCTCAAGACGGATGCCCCGGGCGAGGAGCGGCCCGATGCCCCGTGAACACGACATCGCGGACCGCACGTGGACCGAGGTGGCGGACATCATGGGGCGCCCGGCCAGGAAGATGATCGCGCTGCTTCCCATCGGCTCGACCGAGCCCCACGGGCCTCACCTGCCCCTCGCGACCGATGTCATCATCTCCGTCGAGACGGCGCGCCGGGCCGCCCTGCGACTCGAGGCCCACGACCTCGGTTGCCTCATCCTGCCGGCGGTCGCCTACACGGTGACGGATTTCTCGGAGGGTTTTTCGGGCGCGGTGGGGCTGACGCACGAGACCAGCCGCTCCATGGTGATCGAGATCTGTCGATCGGCCCTCACGCACGGCTTCGCGGCGGTATGCCTCGTGAACAGCCACCTGGAACCGGAGCATCTGGCGGCGCTGCGCGAGGCGGCCGCGCAGGTGACGCGCGAGACCGGCCAGCCGGTCATCTTTCCCGACAAGACGCAGGCGCGCTGGGCGCGGCGCCTGACGGCGGAGTTCCGCTCGGGAGCCTGCCATGCCGGCCGGTACGAGACGTCCCTGGTGCTGGCCTGCCGGCCCGAGCTGGTGCGGGAGAAGATCCGGTCGGAGCTCAGGCCTGTCGACATCAGCATCGGCCGGAAGATCCAGCAAGGAGCGCGCAGCTTCCGCGAGGCGGGAGGAGACCGCGCGTACTTCGGAGATCCGGCGGCGGCAAGCGCGGCCGAGGGGGAATCGACCTACGAGGTGCTCGCCGAGATGATCGCGACGGCCGTGGTCGAGGCTCTGGGGTGAGCTGGACCGGCCGGGTCGAGGCCCGCCGCGGCGACATCGAACCCTCCGGGATCGCCTCCGATCCGACCGACCCGGGATTCTCTTCACCGGCTCACGACGGCACCGGCAAGGCGCCGGCCCCCGGGCCGGGCGTGTAGGCAGCCCGGGGCGAGGTTCGTCTCCGGCAGGTCGAGACGAGAGGCAGCCGGCGGTTTTTTTTCGGGTGCCCGGATCGGCCGATCTCCCCGATCCGGCTGGCTGCGCGGTATGCCCCACCGGTCGAGAGCCGGTGTCCTTCCCCCGGTATCCCCTCTCCCGGCCCGAACAGTAACTTTCATAACTGCCTGTATTGTGATGATTTATTTCAGATTCGTTCGGAAAGTGTTTGACATTCCTCCCCCGGTCGCGGCAGACTCATCGGCACAGCAACCCAATCAGCGTCAACCTTTTTCGAGGAGGCGGCCCATGTCTGCACTCTCGTGTCGTGTTGTTGCTCTGGTGGTGGTGCTGGTGGCGATGATCGCGTCGAGCGCGGCTCAAGGCATCGGCGTGGTCTCGGGCCGGGTAAGGGATGAACGCGACCATGCTTTGAAGCACGTCATCGTCACCCTTCGGGGCCCGGCCGTGCCGGGTGTGATGCGAACAACGACGGACGCCGGCGGCCGGTACCGCTTCCCCGCGGTGCCGGGCAATCACCCGTTCGACATCAAGGCGATGGTCGACGGGCGTGTGCCGGTCCAGTACATCGGGCACACCGTTCGGCGCAACGGATCGCTGGCCATCGACTTCAAACTGCGCAAGCCGGGCGACCATGTCGTCCTCATCCTGCTGGATGACGGCGTGCCGTACCACGAGCTGGCGCTCCGGGGGGCGTTGACGACGATGCCCGGCAGCTCGAGCCTGCTCCGGATCAAGCGGACCAGCCGCCGCATCGTCAAGGCGCTGCGCGCCCGACTCGACGCGCGTCCCAGCGCCGTGCTCGCCCACGGCGACCCCGCCGCCCGGCGCGCACGCCCGT
>JBHHZI010000274.1:0-2615 GCA_046757965.1 Acidobacteriota bacterium
ACCCGCGAGCCGCGTCGGTCTCGTTCCGGTTCAGATGGGCGTGGGCCAGGTCCTGACGGCATTCCGCCTCGGTCCGATGGTCGGCGACCTGAATCGCCAGCGTCAGTGCCTGCCGGATGAGGGGAATGCCGCTCTCGGCGCGCTTCATCAGGGTGAGGCAGTACCCGAGGTTGTCGAGCACGATGGCCGTCGCGAACCGGTGGTCACCTGGGAGGGAACGCCACAGGTCGAGGGCACGCTGATACTCGCGCACAGCCTCCGGGTGCGCACCCTGGTTGAGGTAGATGTTCCCCAGGAGATTGTGGCAGCGGGCGCGCCAGACCGGGTCACCGAGGATCTCCGACTTGTCCATCGCCGTGCGGGCAAAGACCTGGGCCTTGCCGATCCGACGCTGCCGGCGCAAGCTCGAGGCCAGATAGAAGGCGGCACGACACTGCACCTCATCGTCGGCGCTCTGCAGGACGACCTCGCGCAGACCCTTCTCGGCGGCTGTGACCTGCCCGGATTCAAGCAGGACCATGCTCCGCGTGGTGGTCGCCCGATGGGCCAGATCCGGGTCGCGCGCCGCGAGGGCCAGAGCCATCGCTTCATCGGCGAGCCCGAGGGCCGACTGGATCTCTCCATGGTGAATGGCGTCCCGGCATCTTTGCTGGAGCCGGAAGTAGCCGGCGCGCAGATCGCCGGCCCCGGGTGGTGTCTCGACGGGAAACTCGGTGGTCAATTCCCGCTCTCGAGGGTTTCCGAACCGGCTGGCGGCGAGGTCAGGAGGGCAGAGGGTCGGCCGCTCTTCTCCGCCCGGAGGAACCGGACGAAATGGCGCGCCTGCTGCTGGGCGTCGGCGGACAGGTGCCGGAAATCCCGCACGAGAGCCGATTCGGAGGGAGTCAGGTCGGCGGCCGGCTCGTCAAGAAACTCGGAGATGGGAACTTCGAGTTCCGCCAGCAGTTTCACCAGGGTCTCGAGGCTGATCCGGTACTGCCCGTTCTCCATCCGACACAGGTCCGATTGCTGGATGCCGATGCGACCGGCGAGGTCGGCCTGCGTGAGGCTCCTGTCCTTGCGGAGCTCACGGATCTTGCGTCCGATGCCTTCTACGGGTTGCGGCCTGCGGGGACTGGGCAACTGCATCATGCGAGCCTCCCGAAACAGGGACGTACGGTTCCTGAACACAGTCTCAACTTGTTGACTGAGCAGAACATACGTTACCCCGGTCCACCCCCTCGTGAAATCTTATGTTGATATCCCAAAAGTTCCTTGACATGTTTGCTGCCGAAACATAATATGAGCTATGGAGGAGGAGAACCCGCAGTGACCCCCGAGGCAGCGGCTCAGATCGAGACCAGCCGGCCGGTGCGAGAATGCTTCTGTATGGTTGCTGTGCACGGAGCAATCCTCTAAATGGCTCGATATTCCACACACCGGGAATTAAACATTCCCCTCGATTCGCCCCAACATACCGCTGACTCGGCGGAAAGTCAAGAAATCAATGGGAATAAACCTCATCCGGTCGTCTCGCCGATGAGGGCACACGGGATCCGCCACGACCGTCAACGCCGCCACCAGACACCGGGAGAATCATATGGCTCGTGCCACTGGGTCCACGGATCGCAATCCGTCTCTGTCCCGCTACTTTGCTGAGATCCGCAACTACCCGATCCTCACGAAGGAGCAGGAGATGGGGCTCGGCAAGAAGATCCGGAAGGGGCAGGCGGCCTCGCGCAACACCCTCGTCGAGTCGAACCTGAGTTTTGTGGTGAAGGTGGCCAGCGAGTACCGCAATCTGGGCATTCCGTTCGAGGACCTGCTCAACGAGGGGAACATCGGTCTCATCGAGGCGGCCCATCGCTACGATCCGGACAGGGGAACGAAGTTCATCACGTACGCCATCTGGTGGATCCGGAAGTCCATTCTGAAGGCGCTCTCCGAGCAGTCGAACCTGGTCCGGGTGCCGAATTACCAGATGAAGAAGGTCCGGGCGGTCAAGAAGACCGAGAAACAGCTCCGAGAGATCCTCGGGCGGGCCCCGGCCAAGGAGGAGATCTCCAGGCATCTGGACAGCTCGATCGAGAAGATCGATCAGCTTCTCCAGTTCAACCTCAAGTCGATCTCCATCGACGCCCGCGTGGGGCGCGACAAGGACACGCCGATCGGCGACTACCTCGTGGACGACTCGATCCGCGGGCCCGAGGACTCCCTCATCCGGAAGGAGAACAAGGACCTGGTCAGGCTGGCGTTGAGCGTGCTCAACAAGCAGGAGCAGCACGTCATCGCCTACCGGTACGGGTTCGGCACGGGCAAGACGCGCACCTTGAAGGAGATCGGCCTGGAGATGGGAATCTCCCGGGAACGCGTCCGACAGATCGAGTGCCAGGCGAAGGATCGCCTGCGCCGCTACTTCGGCCGTGCCCAGAAGGTCTCAATGCAGCCCCGGCGCGAGGGCATGGTGACCGAAGCGCCGCGCGGACCCCGGCTGAGCCTTCTCGAGCACTGAGAAGCGCCGGCCTCGCTTGACGGCCGGCGGGGGCGGGCCTAGACTCGACCGCCCATGCCGGCAGCGGCTCGTTTCTCGCGGGACCGCGGACACCGCGGCCCCATCCTGGATGACTCCAGCATCG
>JBHHZI010000275.1:0-2603 GCA_046757965.1 Acidobacteriota bacterium
AGAAGACACGGTCTCCCTCGTTGGCGAGGAGCCGAACGAGCTCGATGCCGACCTGCGACTTTTTTAGATTGTGTCCGGCACTCATTGGACGTACTCCAAGTTTTGCCACTCTCGACATACGTGCCGCAAGATTCGTCAATATACGGCAAACCTTGGAGGTTGTCAAATGTTCGCCTAAATAAATCCATTCTCCACCAACGATCATGCTCCGTACATGTGGGGGAGTGGACGAGGCTTTCCCACCGGGCACGCGCCTCATCGACCCTGAGAAACCTATGGGGTCAACCTCGAAATTTGCACAACGCGTTGATATACAAGAGGTTATATAGATTCACACCATGAGGTTGACCCCCGAGGACCCCTCAACGCGTTCACCGCGAAACTCAGCTCACGTCTTACTTTCAGGGTGGCCCCAATTTTTCGCGCGCGGGGTCAACCTTCAACCACGTATTCTTATAAGTATCTGAAACATAAGTAGTTATAAGAGTTTTGAGGTTGACCCCCCGCCGTACGTGGCTCGTGGTACAGGCTTCCCTGGTCGGCTTGCCTCAACGGAGTTGGTTCCCAACAAGGGCGGGAGCCTGAAACCGCCTGCGCGCCGTCCTCAGCGCGTAACCACCTCCCTCTCTAGTCCCAAAACAAGCGAATCGCGCGACGTTCCATGGCTGCCCTGAGTGGTCTCCGGCGCAGGCACAGTTCCGCCGTGCCCGACCTTCCGGTCGGGAGTTTCTCCTCGCGCTGTGTGTCGGTCATTGGTAGCCTCGTTTTCTGGAATTGGGACGGTGGGTGGAAACCGGGGCCTCTTGCGCCCGGGCTCAGCAGCGGCCGTTCAGCAGCGTAGCGGCTGACGCAGCACAGCAACGCCGCGCAGCAGGACGTCCATCCAGCGATTCCACGACAGCAGCCGGAAGACGATCCGTCGGCCCGTGCGCACCACCTGGCAGGCCACGCGCATGAAGGCGTTGAGGAAGGTCTTGAACTCCATCGCCAGCACGGCGCGCTTCTCGGCGCGGTACTTCTCAGCCCAGCGACCCGATTCCGGCAGCAGCAACGCAAACCAGGCCTTCAAGGTCCAGGCCAGCCCTACCATCACCATGTAGGCCCAGTTGCTGGTCAGATCCGCCACCGGCATGCACAGGGCCCGCACCCCGTTCTTGAGCTGAGCGATGAGGTTCTCCTGGTCGCAGCGTTGGTTGGCCAGCCTCACGATCTGGTCGGCCGGCTCGGGACGGTTGGTGATGTAGAAGAAGTATCGGATGTCGTCAAACAGCCGCCGCTCGCCCTTCTCCACCGACAGGTTCTTGCGCACCACCACCACGCGGTAAACCTGCTTGCAGGCTCCCGGCTTGTAAGAAAACTCCGCCACCTGCTCGGACTTCAACCGGATGTTCTCAAAACCTCGCTCGCGCACGATCTGTTCCTTGATGTTGTGGGGTCGTCGGCGCGGCTCGGTGGCCACCTCGTACTTGGCGACCCGCTTCAGGCGCTTCCAACGCCGCACGGGCAGGGCATCGGCCCTGGCCACCAGGTTCGGCATCGCGTCGATGCCGAAGATGAACTCCACGCCCTGTCCATCCCACCTGTCCAGATGCCGCGTCTGGCTGAAGTCGGTGTCTCCGCGCAGCAGGATCTTGCGAAACCCTGCTGCCCGGCACCCCACGATGGCCTGGTCGAACCTCTCGGCGGCTCCCTCCTGAGAGGGTCGGTTGCCGCTGCGGTTCACCAGGTAAAGCGGCTCCTTCGTGTTGGCCAGCGAGATCACCAGCGGATGGTAGCCCCACAAACCTTTATAAGAGATGTCCATGCCCTGCTTGCACTCACCGGTCGTCTCAGCCATCGTGCCGTCCGCGTCCAGGATCGCTTCGTCGAAGAACTCCTCGGGTTGCTGGCGCCACACGTTCACCCGAACCTCGTTGATCGCCTCCATCAGACGCTCGATGTCGGCCGGCGAGAACCTCCGGCAGAAGTCCCCTTCCGTGGTCGGGTCCGGAATCCGCTGGGCGCCCACAGCGTCGAGGTACACCTCGTCGTTGCGCCGCCGCTCGATGTCCTCCAGACACGTCCCGCCGCTCAATGCGTTGTACGCGATGTTGAGCACGTGGTCCGACTCGTGGTACGGCAGGTGCCTCTTGAGCAACGGCAACGACTCGTCGATGGCCTCGATCAGTCCCGTGCGCCGGGCCAACAGGTGCACCATCCCGATGCCTCCTACGGCAAGACCCCGACTCCTTTCGGCCATTTCGTATTGGATGTTGCTGGCCGACAGCATCGGATCGGCCTGCTCCTGCCAGCTCCGATCTCGAAGTCGGTACTCGATGCGCCGCTTGCGATTGCTCAGCTGTCTGCGTGTATACTTGTTCACTCGAAACGCCTCCTTGTCTGCGAGAGTTGTACACTCATCACTCGCAAGATACCGAGGCGTTTCGAGAACTTCCACCGAAATCGCGTGCGGAAATCTCTCACATCACGCTTGGATAAGGGCTAGCACGGCGGAGCAACCGGGCGAGCCGTTCGCGCGACTACGGAGAGTTCCCGATGACGTAGATGTCGCCGCTATCGGTGTCGCGGGTGTAGACGATCTCTTTTCCGTCCGGCGACCACCG
>JBHHZI010000276.1:0-2496 GCA_046757965.1 Acidobacteriota bacterium
CACCGCATCGTAACCCACGATTCTGCGGATGGGTCGGTCAATCCATGATGTCTAGTCCCTTCCATCGGCACGTCCACTCGGATGCAGGGGGAGCGGTTCGGTCACCACGACGAGGACAGGATCGCATGGCGAACAAGACACCGGCCCATGTCACCTGGTTGCTGGCCGTGACGTGCCTGGCAGCCGCCTGTGCCGGTGGGGGATCCTCCCGGGCGACCGCCGAGGGACCGGCACTGGAGACCTTGACAGGATCGCCGAATCGTACGTCCGGCTGGCGCTGAGTGTGGGCGAACATGACGCCGGATACATCGACGCCTACTACGGGCCGGACGCCTGGCGTTCCGAGGTCCAGGCGGATGTCCCATCTCTCTCCACGATCCGCCGGCAGGCCGACGAGCTGATCGGCGCGCTGGAGGAGCTCGACGTGACATCGACGGAGGAGATGACGCGGCTGCGCCGCCGGTTCCTCATCAAGCAGCTCTCCGCGCTGTCCGCCTACACCGGGATCCTCATCGGCGACCACCCGCTTACCTTCGATGAGGAATCGCGTCTCCTGTACGATGCGGTGGCCCCCCACCACGATGAAGATCACTTCCGCGAGATCCTGCAACGCCTCGAAAAGCTCGTCCCGGGGCGTGGCCCGCTCGCCCAGCGCTACGAGAGGTTCCGTCGTGGCTTCGTGATACCCCCCGACAAGCTGGACGACGTGTTCCAGGCAGGGATCGCGGAGGCTCGACGCCGGACCCGGCAACACATCGCTCTGCCGGCGGGAGAGAATTTCCGCGTGGAGTACGTGACGGACAAGCCCTGGAGCGGGTACAACTGGTATCAAGGCCACGGCCAGAGCTTGATCCAGATCAACACCGACTTGCCGATATTCATCGACCGCGCGATAGACCTCGCCTGCCATGAGGGCTATCCCGGCCATCATGTTTATAACGCCCTGCTGGAACAGCACATGGTGAAGGAACGCGGGTGGGCGGAGTTCTCCGTCTACCCGCTTTACAGTCCCCAATCCCTCATCGCCGAGGGGAGCGCCAACTACGGCATCGCAGTGGCATTCCCGGCCTCCGACCGTGTGGCGTTCGAGCGCGATGTCCTGTTCCCGATCGCGGGCCTGGTCCCATCCCGCGCCGAGATTTACGACAGGATCATGGAACTGGTCGGGGAGCTGAACTACGCCGGCAACGAGGCCGCCCGGCGATACCTCGACGGCGCCATCGACGCCACGGCCGCCGCCAGCTGGCTGGAGCGCTTCGCCCTGATGCCTCCGGAACGGGCGCGGCAACGGATCAAGTTCATCGAGAAGTATCGCAGCTACGTCATCAACTACAACCTGGGCAAGGATCTCGTCCGCCGCTACATTGAGATGAAAGGCGGCAGCGAAGATCGCCCCGGAAGACGCTGGCAGGAGTTCGAGCAGCTGCTTTCCTCACCGCGGGTCCCCTCCGGGCTGCGGTAGAGAAGCGGCGGTCCGCCCGATCACACTCGTTTCATGACGATTACCCGACTCGTCGCTGACATGGGGCTACTCACCGCGCTGCTGCTCGGCGGCTGGGGAGCCATCGCGGCCGCCGGCGCCGTCGTGGCCGGCGAACCGACCCGCGGGGCGGCTCCGTCCGGCGGAGGATCCCCGGGAAACGACCTGGCGTATCCGTGGCGAAACGGCATCGTCTCCGGCACCATCGCGACCCGCATCTCCCCACCCGCCCGATTCCACCGATTGGCGGTGGCGCCGGGCGGGTTCGCCGCGTGGCTGCGGGGTCTTCCGCTGCGCGCCGGCCGCCCCCCCGTTCGACTCTACGATGGCCGCCTCAAGGCCAATCAGGTGGCTCACTTCGCCGTGATCGCCATCGACACCGGGCGCAAGGATCTGCAGCAGTGCGCCGACGCCGTCATCCGGTTGCGCGCGGAGTTCCTGCACGAGAGCGGTTGCGACGATGCGATACGGTTCCGCTTCACGAGCGGCGACCCGGCTCCGTGGGCGCGATGGGAGGCAGGCGACAGGCCCCACGTCCGCGATGACACCGTCACCTGGTCGCGCACGGCTGCCCCGGATTCGAGCTACGCCAACTTCCGGCGGTACCTCGACGTCGTCTTCATGTATGCGGGCACCGCATCGCTCGCGCGGGAGATGGACCCGGTGAGCGATCCCTCCCGCGTCGAGCCGGGCAACGTCTTCATCCACGGAGGGTTCCCGGGCCACGCCATCCTGGTGGTGGACGTCGCGGTCAACGACGCCGGCGATCGTGTCTTCCTGCTGGCCCAGAGCTACATGCCGGCGCAGGACATCCATATCCTGCGGAACCCGGCCTCACCGGAGACGCCCTGGTATCGCGCGCGGTCATCCGGGCCGCTCCTGACGGCCGAATGGCTCTCGCGCTTCGAGACGCTGCACAGGTTCCCACCCGTCTCGTGCGGGTCGGACGCCGACCGGGCCCGCTAGCCCGAAGTTCCCTCCCCCACAGCGTGGTCAAGTAGATGTGTTTTCAATCA
>JBHHZI010000277.1:0-2453 GCA_046757965.1 Acidobacteriota bacterium
GACACGACGATCATGAGCTCCATGGCCTCCGGCTCGGACCACATCGACCACGTCCGGACCCAGCTTCCGTATGCCATGTTGGTCGGTGCGGTCGGCCTCATCGTCGGTGACATCCCGACGGCGCTGGGTCTGTCGCCGTGGCTCTCGCTGGCTCTCGGCACCGGCATCCTGCTGGCCATCCTGCGACTCGTCGGGCGGCCGGTCGAGACGCAGCCCCCGGGCACGGTTTCATTGACACCCCGCCACCCGTGATCTAGATTTCCCATTCCCGTCCGGGATGGCTCTGTAGCTCAGTTGGTAGAGCGAGGGACTGAAAATCCCTGCGTCGGCGGTTCAATTCCGTCCGGAGCCACCACTCCGCCTCCATCAGTGCATTTTCCCGTGGTCGCCTCTTCCGGTAGAATGCGCTTCTTTCCCTGCTCTGTTGACACGACGCGCCGCCGGCCCGGCAACAACGGCCGGAGGATGAGGAGAACACGCATGCATCTGACGTCCCGGGCCCTCGGTCTGGCAACCTGTCTCGCGCTGGCGCTCGGCCCCGGTGGGGCGTCGGCGAAGCGCGGGGCGAAGGACGACAAGCGGATGACGGCCGACACGTTCGCCGGGCTCGTGTTTCGATCCCTCGGACCGGGGCTGGTCTCCGGTCGTGTCACCGACCTGGTCGTCGAGCCGGGCGCCAGTCATCACTGGTTCGTCGCGGCGGCCTCCGGTGGCGTCTGGGAGACGACCAGCTCCGGCACGACCTGGACGCCACTCTTCGACCGGGAGGGTTCATTCTCCATCGGCTGCCTCGCCCTCGATCCGACGGATCCCCTCGTGCTCTGGGTCGGGACAGGTGAGAACAACAGCCAGCGAAGTGTGAGCTACGGCGATGGAGTGTACAAATCGGTCGACGGTGGCAAGACGTGGAAGAATCTCGGCTTGGTCGAATCCGAACACATCGGCAAGATCGTCATCGACCCGCGCGACACCGATACTGTCTACGTCGCAGCGCAGGGACCGCTGTGGCGGGCCGGGGGCGACCGCGGGCTGTACAAGACCACCGACGGCGGCCGGACATGGGAGCAGATTCTCGAGATCAGCGAGAACACCGGCATCAACGAGGTCCTTCTCGATCCCCGTGACCCCGATGTGCTGTACGCCACCGCCTATCAGCGGCGGCGCCGGGTCTGGACGCTGGTCGACGGCGGCCCCGAATCGGCGATCTACAAGTCCACCGATGCCGGCGCCACCTGGACACGACTCGGTGGCGGCCTGCCCGGGGAAGACATGGGCCGCATCGGCATGGCCATCTCACCGGCCCGTCCCGATGTGATCTACGCCATCATCGAGGCAGCCGGTGACGCGGGCGGCTTCTACCGGTCCCGGGACGCCGGTGAGAGCTGGAAGAAGATGAGCGACTACGTGAGCAGTAGCCCACAGTACTACAACGAGATCGTCGCCGACCCTCACGATGTGGACCGGGTCTATTCCATGGACACGTTCATGCAGGTCACCGAGGACGGCGGCGCCCATTTCAGCAACGTCGGTGAGCGGTCCAAGCATGTGGACAACCACGTGCTCTGGATCGATCCGCTCCGCACCGACCATCTCCTCGCCGGATGCGACGGAGGCGTGTACGACAGTTTTGACCGGGGAAAGAGCTGGAGATTCCGGGCGAATCTACCCATCACCCAGTTCTACCGGGCTGCGGTGGACAACGACATTCCGTTCTACAACATCTACGGAGGCACCCAGGACAACGCGACGATCGGGGGGCCGTCGCGCACGCGCAGCGGACACGGCATCACCAACGCCGACTGGTTCGTCACGGTCTTCGGCGACGGATTCGAGACCCAGGTGGACCCGGAAGACCCTGACATCGTCTACAGCGAGTATCAGCACGGCGGCCTCGTGCGGTTCGACCGGCTCAGCGGCGAGCGGGTCGACATTCAGCCCCAGCCGGAGGCCGGTGAGCCGGGCCTGAGATGGAACTGGGACTCTCCCCTGATCATCAGTCCCCACAGCCACACGCGCCTGTACTTCGGCGCGAATCGACTCTACAGGAGCGATGACCGGGGCGACTCGTGGCGAGCCGTCAGCCCGGATCTCACGCGCCAGCTCGATCGCAATACCCTGCCGGTCATGGGGCGGGTCCAGAGCGTGGATGCCGTGGCAAAGAACGCGTCGACCTCGTTCTTCGGCAACATCGTCGCTCTGTCCGAATCTCCGCTGGTGGAGGGGCTCCTCTACGCGGGCACCGACGACGGACTGGTTCAGGTCACGGAAGATGGCGGGGTGTCGTGGCGGCGGGTCGATTCGTTTCCGGTCGTCCCGGACATGACGCGCATCAGTGACATCGAGGCCTCCTGGCACGACCCGGGCAGTGTCCGCGTGAGTTTCGATGCTCACAAGAACGGCGACTTCCGGCCGTACGTGCTGCGAAGCGACGACTATGGCGATTCGTGGGAGAG
>JBHHZI010000278.1:0-2270 GCA_046757965.1 Acidobacteriota bacterium
CCCCGTGATCAGGCTCGTCTTGCCGTCGGCCTCGAGCAGGGTGCCCTTGCGAAGTGTCGCGGGCAGGTACTCGAGACGCTACGTGGGGAATCGAAGTCCCGCGGTGAAGGCGTAGATCTCGCGGCGCCCTTCACCGGGGAGCGGCCCGATGAGAACAGCACGCAGGCGGACGGCATCCGCCGGGTCATCCGCCTGTGCGGGAGCCACCTCGAGGACCACTCGCCCGGGACGCTCTGCGTCGGCAGCCTCCACCAGCGTCAGGGTCGCCTCGGCCGCAGCGCGCGGGGCATCCTGGCGGTCGGCCCCGGTGGCGGGAAGGGCACCGGCCAGCACGAGGCCGAGCAGGACCATCACGAGACGCCGGACCCGGAAGCGTCGCTGGCAGGATGTCGACATGTCAGACCTCCGACTGCCACCAGCCCGAACGGGCGGCGACGCCTCCTCGCGAACCGCCATTATATCACTCCATCGAAGAGACGATGGTGCGGTGTTGACCCCCTGCAGTGGTCCCGGTACGCTGCCGGAACGAGATCCGGAGTGGAGTGAGGTCGTGACGAAGAACGCGCCGGTCGAGCAACGACTCACAGCCAGCGGCCACCTGATCGACAGCGGCCTGATGTCGCGGTATCTCGGCATCATCCAGGAGGCCGGGGGGTCGTACGAGATCGTTCGCATGGACGTCGGTCGATCCCATGACGATGTCTCCCAGCTGGAACTGCTGGTCGAAGCGCCTGATCTCCCCTGCCTCGAGTCGATCCTGGACAATCTTCTTGCCCAGGGGTGCTCGATCCCCCAGGAAAACGAGATCTCCATGGAACCGTCTCCGAAAGACGGAACCGTTCCCGACGATTTCTACTCCACGACCAACCACCCCACCGAGGTCTTTCACGGCGACCAGTGGCTCCGGGTGGCCGACCAGCGCATGGATGCGTGCATCGTGGTCGCCGGCGGCCTGCCCCGGTGCGTGAAGCTGCGCGACGTGGCGAAGGGCGATGCCGTGGTGGTCGGACATGAGGGGATCCGGGTGCACCCGGAGGCCGCCCGGGGAGAACGCGCCGGCTTCGCCTTCATGGACAACGAGGTGTCGTCCGAGCGGGCCGTCGAGCGCGTGGTGGAGGAGATCGCGGGCGAGATGCGGTCCATCCGGCAGAGCGGGGGGCGGACGGTGCTGGTGACCGGGCCGGTGGTCATCCATACCGGCGGGGTCCCCCCGCTGAGCCGCATTCTCCGGGGCGGCTACATCCACGCCATCCTGTCGGGCAACGCCCTGGGTGTCCATGACGCCGAACTGGCCCTGTTCGGCACCAGTCTCGGCGTGGATCTGGCGACCGGCCGTCCGGTCGCCGCCGGCCACCGGAATCACATGCGGGCCATCAATGCGGTCTGCAAGGCCGGTTCCCTGGCCCGGGCCGTCGAGATGGGGGTCCTGACGTCGGGCCTCTTCTACGAGATCCACCGCCAGGCGATCCCGTTCTGCCTCGCCGGCTCGATCCGGGACGATGGGCCTCTCCCCGATACGGTCACCGACATGATCGCGGCGCAGGCGGAGTACGCACGGCTCCTCGAGACCACGTCGTTGTGCCTGATGCTGGCCTCGATGTTGCACGCCATCGGCACCGGGAACATGTTGCCGTCCACCTGTCGCACGGTCTGTGTGGACATCAATCCCGCCGTGGTCACCAAGCTCGCCGACAGGGGTTCGGCCCAGGCCACCGGTCTGGTGACCGACGTCGGGCTGTTCCTCACCTTGCTTGCGGATCGTCTCGGGACCTGACGTGGCCGCCGGAGCCGGCGGGACACGCCGACGTGAGGCCCGTGACATCCCATTGATACGGACCGGACGTGGGAGTATTCTCCCGCCCCATGTCTTCTGCACCCCGGCCCGGGCCGGATCCTCGCGGCGGCCCCCCCGCCTTCACCGCTTTTCTGCTGTCTCTCCTGGTGCCCGGCACCGGCCAGATGGCCGCCGGCGCCTGGCGGAGGGGCTGCGTGTGGCTCACCCTGGCCGCCGTCGTGCTGACCCCGCTCGGCGTGGGCTGGGTGCCCCGGGTGGGACGGGCCGGCACCGATGCCCGCAGCCTTGCGTGGCTGGGTGCGAGTGCTCTGATCTGGGTCCTGGTGCCGTACGACGCCTGGTTTCTCGTTCGCGAACGTCGCCACGCCATGCTGCCCCACCTCCCCCGCACGCCCCGTGTGGCATTCCTTGCCGGCATCCTGTGCGGCGGTGCCGGCCAGGTGTACCTCGGACTCGGACGTGGTCTCGCCCTGCT
>JBHHZI010000279.1:0-2252 GCA_046757965.1 Acidobacteriota bacterium
AGCAGACGCGCCGCGAGAAGATTCTCCGGCACGGTGGACACCACGTCGGAGAGGATCAGACAGGCCTCATCGTTCTGCCCGATCTCCATGAGGGTCCGTGCCAGGGCCACCTGGGCGGCGATGTAGGAGGGATTGTGTTCCAGCCCGGCGCGAAGGAGGTCGAGGGCTCGCTCCGTCTGACCGGCCTTGCGGTGCGCCTCCGCAACCGGCAGAAATACCTTCGAGGTCGGATCGGACCGCAGCCTTTTCTCGAG
The DNA here is from genome assembly GCA_046757965.1 of Acidobacteriota bacterium. Lineage (GTDB taxonomy): Bacteria > Acidobacteriota > Polarisedimenticolia > SMYD01 > SMYD01 > JBHHZI01. Next base: position 255 of record JBHHZI010000279.1, read on the forward strand.
GCGCTCGATCCCTTCAGGAGAACTCATCAGGCGGCTTCCCGGAGCGTCGACCGGCCGTGCCGGCGAACGCGGATGCCCGGTTCCGGCCACGGTGGGCCCGAACCGGGCGATTTGACGCTCAGGACATGATCTTCGGTGTGATGAAGATCAGCAGTTCCTTGTTTTCCTTCGTCACGTTCTTCTTCTTGAACAACCACCCCAGACCGGGGATCTTTCGCAGCCCTGGAACGCCCGTCTCGGACTCACCTTCGGTGAGCAGGAACACACCGCCGATGACCGTCGTGCCGCCGTCCTCGACGAGCACACGGGTGTCAGCCCGTTCGGTCACGATCGAGGGGGTATCGCCCACCGTGTTGTTGAAGTCCGGAGAGCTGTTGTCCACCTTGATGTCCATGATCACCGTCCCCTCGGCGGTGATCTGGGGCGTGACCTCGAGCTTCAGGGACGCCGAGATGAACTCCACGTTGATCTCGGTCGCCGTGGTGTTCACGACGGGAATCTGGACACCCTGCTCGATCACCGCGGTCGTGTTGTTCTGGGCCGCGATGCGGGGGGCCGACAGTGTGCGCGCGTGCCCCTCCTGCTCGAGGGCGTCGATCGTCAGGTTCAAGGTGGCCGCGGACGGACCGAAGTCACCGAAGCTGATTCCCAGGTTGCTGACCTGCTTCGCCGGGAGATTGACGTCATAGGAGAACTGCTTGAACCCGTTCCCGGTTCCGGTGTTCGGGTTGTCACTCACCAGGACGTTCCAGATGATGCCCAGATCCCGCACGAACTCGCGACTGGTCTCGATGATACGGGCCTCGATGGTCACCTGAGGCGCCTGAACATCCAGTTCATCGATGAGCTTGTTGATCTCCTCTACCTGCTCCGGGATGCCGCTGTAGACCAGCGTATTGGTCCGCGTGTCGAAGAACGACTGCGACCTGCTGCTGCTCCCGGCGCCGCTGGAGAGGATCCGCCGGACGATCTGGTCCATCTCCTCGGCGCGGGCATAGGACAGGACGCGAGACACCGTGACGGGATCCTGTTCCATCCGCGCCGCTTCCTTCAGAGCGCGGCGCTGCTGCGCCTCGGACGCGAGCTTCGCCGTGGTGGCGATGCGCATCACGTTGTGCTCGAACACCTTGTCCAGGCCGTTGTTGCGCAGGATGATGTCGAGAGCCAGATCCCATGGCACGTTGTCGAGAACGATGGTCACCTTGCCTGCGACACTGGGGTCGAGGACGAAGTTGAGACCCGAGATCTCGTGGAAGAGGCGGAATATCTGCTTCAGGTCGGCGTCGACCAGTTCCAGGCTGATGCGGCGACCGGTGTAGACCGGCACATCGTCGGAAAGGGTCCGCGACTCGAACGTTCGTCCCTGCCCGGCCGTATTCGCCTGCCCGCCCGCCGCAGCATCCGGCTCGGCCAGGCTGTAGTACGCGTAATCGTCCGGGTTGACATCGTCAAGAGCGCCGGCGGCATCGGCCTGGGCAAGGAGCGACCCGACATGACTGACCTCGAAGGCCGGTACCGGCATCTCCGCGCCGGACGACCCGGCAGTGTCAGCCCCCACCATCGTGTCGAGTGGTGCCTCCGTGGCGCTCACACTCTCTGGACCGGGTGCCGTCGCCACGGCCGGCGCCGTCGCCGCGGATGCGGACCGGACCGGTGCGGCGATCCCCGCGGGCGTTTCCGTGCCGGCGGCCGGCTCCTCGATGGTCGGTGGGGCCGGAGACCGGGCGATCTGCAGGTCACGCGGAGACGGCAGCGACGACCGATCCAGGATGATGGACAACCCCTCGGCGGTCGGCACCACCTGGTAGGATGACGGGCCGGTCAGGTCGATCACCGCCCGGGCCACGCGCTGTGGCGATTCCTTGAACTGGCTCACGCGCAGGCGACGCATGTAGGGTGAGGTGACCGGGATGACAGCCGCCGGCACCTCGTTGATCAACAACTCGAGGTCGATCACAAGGCGCAGCGGGTCGTCGAGTTCGAACGTCGAGAAGGCCG
>JBHHZI010000280.1:0-2248 GCA_046757965.1 Acidobacteriota bacterium
GGCCGCCCGGGCCTCGGCGGCGAGCCCCGCCGTCAGGGCCAGCAGGCCCCCCACCGCCAGGAACGTTCCGAACGGCAGCGCCGTCCGCCGGCTCCCCCGCCCGGCGATCATCAGCCCTCCGCCGACGAGGCTCCCCAGCATGGCGGCCAGAAAGGTGACGAAGAACACCTGGCGGATGCCGACGAACGCCCCGATCATGGCCAGCATCTTCAGGTCACCCCATCCCATACCCGAGCGCTCCTCCTCCGTCGCGCCATCCCCCAGCCGGCCCCGCACCCACAGCCGCCAGCCCAGCACGATGGCCAGCACGAGCCCCCCCCCGCCCACGGCACCGATGGCGGCGGCGATCATGGCTCCCACCGCCGTGCGCGCGGGTTGTGTCACCAGCAGTGGATTCCACGGCGCCGTCGCGAGGGCAAACCCGAGCCCACCGAGTGTGACGACATCCGGCAACAGCATGGTCTCCAGGTCCGTGAAGAAGAGGATGAGCAGCGCCAGCGCGAAGCCGCCCGCCACGGCAAACGCCGGGCCGGGCGCCAGGCGCATGGACAGGGCCAGGAACAGGACGCCCGTCAACATCTCCACGAGTGGATAGCGTGCCGAGATCCGTTCGTGGCACGCGTGGCATCGTCCGCGCAGGAGCAACCACGACAGCACGGGGACGTTGTCGCGTGCCCGGATCCGCGTCCCGCAGCGCGGGCAGGCGGAGCCCGGAAAGACCAGCGACTCGTGGCGTGGCAGGCGGTGGATGCAGACGTTGGCGAACGACCCGAGGACCAGGCCCAGCAGGGCGGACCAGGCGGGGAAGAACCACGGCGGAATGATGCGGGACCAGTCCATCGCCGATCTCAGGGGCGCCGCAGCCGGAACGGCGTGGCCGACGTGACCTTGCCGGTCGAGGGGTCATAGGCATACGGCACGCCGTCCGGATCGAGGGGAACCACATCGATGAGGCGGTCCCGCACCAGGGCCGCAAGACGCAGCGGTGGACGACCGCGGCGCTGCCGATAGGCGTCGATCGCCTTCTCGAGGCGCGCGATATCGACATCGATGGTCAGGTCATGCACATGCTTCTCCGCGATGGCTGCAACGCGATCATCGTCGGCCGTCGACAGGATCTCGCTCCACAGATACAGGGATGTTTCCTTGTCGCCCTTGCGGTTGAACATCTCCGCACGCATCCTGCGGGTGTGGGCCGGCGCCCCGGGACTGGCCAGGGCGCGTTCGAAGTATCGCGCCGCTCTATCGTAGTCGTGCCCGACGTCGTAGGCCCAGAAGCCGGCCTCGTAACTCAGGATCCAGGCCTCCGGGTTGGCGGCGATACCCTGGTCCAGCAGTCGCAGCGCACCCTCCAGATCGTGTTTTTCCACCACGGTGATCAGAGCGCCCACGAGGTAAGGGTCTACGTACTTCGCATCGAGGCGCGGGATCACCGTGCCGTAGATATGTTCCAGGAAACGGAACCGGTCCGTTCCCTCCGTGTAGGTCGAGTAGTACTGGATGGACCAGAGATAGATCAGGTCGGCGAGAAACGTCCGGTACCCGAGTGCCGCCGCCTGCAGGAAGCGGCCGCTGGGCAGGTAGAGAAGCGCCGTCTCCTCCGGCCTGCGGGCCGCGCGGGTCTCGAGCCAGACCTCGGAGGTCGACACCGTCACCACGGCGGCCACCAGCACACAGGTGGTGACCATTCTCACGTCAGGTCCCGCCGCGAGAACGCGAATGATGCCGCCAGGACCAGGATCACGGCCCAGCCGATGCCGTAGAGGGTTTGAGCCAGCACGTATCCCGCGGGAGTTGGATCCCCGTGGACAGCGGCAGCCCGCAGGTTGAACCGGTCGAGATTCGGCAGGATGTAGTAGGCCATCCAGACGACACCGCGGGCCCAGGCCGCGGTCAGCCGGCCGGCCAGTAGCGGCAACGACCAGACCAGATGCCCCGCGACGAAGAGCCCGAGGGTGAACAGGATCCCGACGATTGACGACGTCGAGACGGCGGAGAAGAAGAGGGCGAACGCGGTCACCACGGCGAGCTCCACCGCGATCAACCAGAGCGCCGGAAGGACCTGCAGGACCGGGTCGCCGCGCCAGGCCAGCAGCAGAAGGAATCCGGCGCTCATCACGCCGGCGTTGACGAGCAACGTCACGACCAGTCCGACGTACTTGCCGGTGACAAAGGTCCAGCGTGATACGGGACGGGCGAGCACGGTGTGCGCCGTTCGCCGCTCGATCTCCTTGGTGATCAACGACAC
>JBHHZI010000281.1:0-2203 GCA_046757965.1 Acidobacteriota bacterium
GGGCCCATGCCGTGGGCCAGGAGCAGTTCGGCGTGTGTCGTCGGTCGGGTCGCGGCCACGTCCCGCAGCGTCCGGTCATGGGCCACGACATACGGCGGCACGCCCTGGGCCCGGGCCACCGCCAGCCGGTGAGCGCGCAGCGCCTCCAGCAGGGCCCGGTCCTCGGCACGCAAGGCGTCGGCGGGCAAGGCGGCGGGGCGCGGCGCGCCGGTCCGGGAGGCCGGGGCTCGACGGGACCGACCCGACGCGCGGGGCTCTATCCGCGCCGGCCGCGGCGCACGCAGCGGCGGCAGGACGAGGCGCACCGGTCGACGACCCTCGATCACCTCGCCACCCGCGGCAGTCACGACAGCCACGGGGCGCCGTTCGCCCGTGAAGTCGACCCAGCCCGCGGTGACGAGACGGCGCAGCAGCCGCTTCAACCAGTCCTCGGACCGGTCGGCAAGAATGCCGAACGTCTTCGATCGGCTCAGGCCTGCCCAGTCGAGCCGCTCATCGCTCACGCCGCGCAGCAAGTTGATGGCGGCACCGAGGCCGAATCGGCCGTGGGTGCGCGCCACACCGCAGAGGGCCTTGCGCACCACGAGGGTGACGTCCTCCGGGTCCGGCTGTTCCTCACCGTGGGCATTCAGCTCGACGCACACGTCGCAGATGCCGCAGCCCGACAGTGTCTCCTCGTCATCACCGAAGTAGCGCAGGATGGCGTCGTGCCGGCAGCTCCCGCCGTCCGCCCAGCGCACCAGCTCGAGGAACAGATTCCACCGGTGCGCGACGGTGGCGGCATCCGGTGTCGTCCCGTCGGCGGCGTGTTCGATCAGGAAGCGGCGCAGCGGCAGGTCCGTCGAGGCATAGAGCAACAGCCCCAGCGCCCGCTGGCCGTCGCGGCCGGCGCGACCGACTTCCTGATAGTAGGCCTCGAGGGAACCGGGAGGGCCGAGATGGATGACGGCGCGCACGTCGGCGCGATCGATGCCCATCCCGAAGGCGTTGGTGGCCACCACCACATCGAGTTCACCGGTCATGAAGGCCTGCTGGACGGCGTTTCTCATCGCGCCATCCATGCCGGCGTGATAGGCGCGGCAACGCCAGCCCGTGCCCTCCAGGCGTTTCGCCTCGGCCTCGGCGGCCTTGCGTGTGGGCGAGTAGATGATGGCCGTTCCGCGCCCACCGTGTGGCTCGCTCAGTGCCTTGGCGAGGGCGGCGTCGACGGCGCCCCGGCGATCGCGGGCGCCGGTCACCTCGATGGCGCGCAGGGCCAGGTTCGGCCGCGCAAAGCCGCGCAGGATCTGCGGTGTGTCGGCCGGCAGACCCAGGCGTTCGATGATCTCGTCGCGCACCACCGGCGTGGCCGTCGCCGTGCAGGCCAGCACCCTGGCATCCGGCAACAGGTCGACGAGCTTGCCGATCTGCAGGTAATCCGGACGAAAGTCATGCCCCCATGCGCTGATGCAGTGCGCCTCGTCCACCGCCAGCAGCGAGCATTCGAGGGTGGACAGCCGCGCCAGGAAGTTGGGGTTGGAGAGACGTTCGGGGGCCACGTAGACCAGCTTGAACGCGCCCCTGGCCATGGCGTCCACGCGCCGCCTCCGCTCTTCGGCAGGCAATGTCGAGGCGATGAAGGTGGCCGGCACGCCGCATCTCTCGAGGGCGACGACCTGGTCCTGCATCAGCGCGATGAGGGGCGAGATCACCAGCGCGGTTCCGGGCAGCAGGCTGGCCGGCACCTGGTACGTGAGGCTCTTCCCCCCGCCTGTCGGCGCCACCAGCAACACCCGTCCCGTTGTAAGCAGCGTCTCGATGGCCTCGCGCTGTCCCTCCCGGAACCGTGCATGGCCGAAGCGAGCCAGCGCCGCGTCGAGGCTGGATGCAGTCTTCATCGGGCGGGGGTCCATGTCCAACCTTCCTGTCGACGACGAGCCATCTTACCGCCGCATTGTATCGATCAGGGCGGGTGAGTCCTCTAGCGAGCGGTCTCCAGACCCCATCGAAGGTGCCCCTTTCCATCACGGAAAGAACCTGTCTGCGTACAGAACCGCCCGGCGTTCGCGCCGGCGGTGCCCGAGCAGGCGCAGGGCGACTCAGGAGCAGGTTGCATCATGGCGCAGGTCGCATGACGGAGGAGGTCGCATCACGGCGCAAGTCCAGCCCGGTCGCCGACCATGGGGATGGCGATGTTTCCGACGGAGCATCCGCCACCGCCGGT
>JBHHZI010000282.1:0-2167 GCA_046757965.1 Acidobacteriota bacterium
TTGAAGCAGAATCTCAGGATCAAGACCTTTGTGGGAACCAATCCGAATGCGGTACGGATTCAGATTTGGACAGCACTCATCGCCATGTTGCTGTTGAACCCGACTTTGACAGTTGGACGCACACATCGGGTGTTCTCAGCGGGTGGGGTTTCTACAAGTTCCCTAATTGCAGTCAGTTGGGAGAACGGGGTCCACGGACACGGGCCAAAAAGCCTAGTACATGGATTGGTCAATAAGTGTTGACACTTCAAATTAATACCTCGTATACTCATGCACATGTTCTTGCGCGAGTCCCGCCAGAAACGAGCCGACGGCACCATCGTCTCTCACTACCAACTGGCCGAGAGCGGCTGGGACCGCGAGCGCGGTCGGTCCCAGACACGGATCATCTATAGCTTCGGTCGCTCCGGCGATCCGCAAGTGGTTGAGCGGCTGCGCAAGCTGGCGCGCAGCATTCTCCGGCGCTGCTCGCCGGAGGAGATCGTCGCGGAGGATCCGAGCTGGCGCGTGGTGGATGCATGGCCCCATGGGGACCTGTACGTGCTGGAGAGGCTGTGGCAGCGGCTGGGGCTGGCCGCGATCATCACCGAACAGGCCCGGCGCAGCAAGCTGGGGTTCGCGGTGGAGCGAGCGTTGTTCGGCATGGTCGCGAACCGGGCCCTGGCGCCCGGCTCGAAGCTGTACTGCTGGGAGCGATGGCTGCGTGAGGAGGTGTGGATCCGCGGGACCCGGAAGTTGAGCCTGCAGCACCTGTACCGGGCGATGGACTTTCTCGAGGCGCACAAGGAGGAGATCCAGGAGGCGATCTTCTTTCGGGTGAGCGACCTGCTCAACCTCGACGTCGATCTCATCTTCTACGACACGACCAGTCTGCACTTCGAGATCGATGAAGAGGACGAGGGTTCCGGCGAGCCGGACACGGTTCCCGGTCGCCGGGTGGCGGGAGGCAGGAAGTACCGAGCGCCGCGCAAGCGTGGCTACTCGAAGAACGGGCGCGGCGATGCCCCGCAGATCGTCATTGGCCTGGCCGTCACCCGAGACGGCCTGCCGGTACGCCACTGGGTCTTTGCCGGCAACACCGTCGATGTGGACACGATCCAACAGGTGAAGGCCGATCTGCGCGGCTGGAAGCTTGGCCGTTGCGTGTTCGTCGGAGATGCCGGCATGGTGTCTCGAGCCAATCTGCGCACGTTGAGTCTTGGCGGTGGAAGGTACATCGTCTGCATGCCGGTTCACCGGGGCGGCGAGGTGGAGCGGGATGTCGTGACACGACCCGGGCGTTTCCGGGAGGTGGCCGAGAACCTGCGCGTCAAGGAGGTCATCGTTGGCGCCGGCGAACGTCGGCGGCGTTACGTGGTCTGTCACAACCCGGAGGAGGAGGCCCGGCAGCGCCGGCACCGCGCCAAGGTTCTCAAAGAACTCGAAGCCGAGCTCGCCTCGCTCACCGGCCTCGACGACCCCCGTACGCACACCAAGCGGACCTGCGCATTGCGGACGAGCCGGCGCTACGGCAAGTACCTCACGATGCTCAAGTCCGGCCGTCTTCGAATCGACAAGGCCGCAGTCGGTTCGGCCGAGAAACACGATGGCCGGTTCGTGGTGTCCAGCAACGATGACACCCTCACCGCGGAGGACCTGGCTCTGGGCTACAAGCAACTGATGCGTGTGGAACAGGCCTGGAGAACGCTGAAGAGCGGCATCAAGATCCGCCCCGTCTACCACTGGGTCGCCCATCGCATCCAGGCTCACGTGGCCGTCTCGATGCTCGCCCTGCTTCTCGAGCGCGCCGCCGAGCGCGAGTGCCTGGACACCTGGCGCAACATCCGCGACGATCTCAAACAGATAAAGCTGGCTCGATTGTCTGGGCCCAACGGTGAGCTCTGGCAGGTCACGGAACCCAGCAACGCGGCCCGTAAGAGGCTGAAATCACTGAAGATCGACAATCCTCCCGCCGTCGTCGATCACGCCTGAAGGGACCTTACAACCTACTCACACGCCCACGGGCGGTAGGGTCTGCGTAACCCATTGCCATCAATCGACTTGTCTCGATCCGTGTGAGTAGCAACTGTCAAAGTCGGGTTCGATGCTGCCCACCGGAGGCCTGCAGCCGGTGTCGGCCATCGCCCCCCTCCTGGTGTCGGTCTCGGGCGACGTCCCGGTCGAAGGG
>JBHHZI010000283.1:0-2161 GCA_046757965.1 Acidobacteriota bacterium
TATGATCTGTTCATGGCCCCGGAGACTCCGATCTGTCGCGACTCCGCCCCGGACATCGCCGAGATTCCTGCGGAGCGAGCGACCAACGTCGCCGCCTACCGATCCGACGAGGCCGTCCGTCTCTACACGACGGACTCCGCGCTCACCGACGTCGAGCAGCACCTGATCGCGAGTCATTTTTCACCTGACGGCCGCGTCCTCGACCTGGCCTGCGGGGCCGGACGCACCACGGGTCCGCTTCACGCCGCGGGCTTCACGGTCACCGGGATCGACCTGTCGTCCCCTCTCATCGAGGCGGCGCGACAGCGCTTCCCCGATCTCGATCTGAGGGTCGGCGACTTCTCGGATCTGGACCTGCCGGACGCCTCGTACGACGCCGTGCTGATCTCGTTCAACGGGCTCGACTACGCGTTCCCGGCCTCTCAGCGGGCACGTGCGCTGCGCGAATGCGCCCGCGTTCTCGTGCCCGGCGGGCGGCTCATCTTCTCATCTCACAACATCAAGGCGCTGCATGCCTCGCCGTACTTCATCCGGCACCGGCAGCGCCTGGTCTGGATGCTCCGCTCTGCCACCACCGCCTTCCGGCGTGCGGCCTACGTGGAGGACCTCAATGGCCAGTGGACCTACTTCGCCTCCCCTGCCCGGACCCGCGCAGAACTGGACGACGCGGGCTTCGATCTGATCGACACGGTGGGATTCCGGCGCTCGCGCAACCGTCTCTTCAACCTGTACTGTTCGCCGTGGGTGCACTATGTCGGTCACCGGCGCCGCTGAGCACGATCGCGCGGACGAGAGTTCCACCCGGCTCCGCGTCCGCTTCGCGGCCAGCCTGCCGGCGGTGGACATCGAGGCCGCAGCGCGATTCTACGCCGGGCTCGAGAATGTCACGCTCGAGCAGTATCCGGGGTTTGCCCGGGTCAGCGGCGACACTCGCGCCGAGTGCTTTTTCCTCGCCCGTCGCGAAGGAGTTCTGGTGGCCTCGGCTCGCATCGTGGAGCGGCGATCCCGTGGCTTTCGTGTGGCCGGCATCGAGTTCGGGCCGCTGTTCGCCGACGCGGACGCGGCGGTGGGCGCCTTACACGCGCTGCACGATCACTACCGGCAGCGGCGATTCGCCCTGCTGACGGTCGGTCTGGGCCTGCGGGAGGGGCCGCTCACCGAGGGCATCCGGCATCGGCTCGGCACCAGCCTCACCGTCCGGCCGGCGGCGCGAACCCCGCGCTGGTCGAGTGTGCGTCTGTCCCTCTCCCCCACGCCAGACGAACTGATGCGCCTCATGTCCAAGGGACATCGCAGCGGCATCCGCAAGGCCCGGCGAGAGGGACTGCGCGTGCGCCGGGCCCGCGGCCAGGACGACATCGATGGCTTCACGGCGGTCTTCTGCAAGATGAACGCGGCACGGGGGCACGTCCTGGACACGTCGGCCACCGCCACGAATCTCGCCGAGACGATCGCGTGGCTGGACCGGACCGGCATGGGCGAGATGCTCGTCGTCGAGGACGCCGGGGGCGCCCTCATCGGTGGCGTGGTGAGCGTCGACCAGGGGAGCACCACACGTTATTACAAGGGAGCCGCCGACCCGGATGTGCGCCACGTGGGCGTTCTCCACCCGGCGCTGTTCGAGGCGATGCAACGCGCCCGGGAGCGTGGCCAGGCCGCCTACGATCTGTGGGGATACAATCGCCACGTCGATCGCAAAGATCCCCGATATCTGATCAATCGCTTCAAGAAGGGCTTCGGCGGTGAGGTGATCGACTACCCGCAGCCGCTGGACCTTCCCCTCGGGCGGCGCGGTGCGCTCTACCTGCGCCTCCGCAATCTCACCGGCCGCTCGCGTTAGCCTCGGGAGGCACGGAGGAACGCATCACACGGTCACGGGCCGCCGTTCACCGCAGGTGGTGATCGAACCAGTCCAGCATGCGGCGGTGCACGTCGAGGGCATCGGCGCGGGAGTGCCGGGACAGGCTGTGGTCGCCGTGGGTATACGTGATGAAGGTGACCTCCTTGCCCAGACGCCGGAGGGCATGGAACATCATCGCGCCCTCGCCGTACAGGATGGTGTGGTCCTCGACGCCGTGCATCAGCAGCACCGGCGTGTGCACCCGGTCCAGGTGGAAGAACGCCGACTGGTCGAGGTAGCGGTTCATCACCTCGAACGGAC
>JBHHZI010000284.1:0-2152 GCA_046757965.1 Acidobacteriota bacterium
GACGGCGCCGACAGCACACCAGGGCACGGATCCGCGCACCGCCGGTGGGTGCATGACACGACCCGACAAGAAAAACGGCCCTTGCGCGGTCCGGAACCTCTACCGGGACGAGCGGAACCCCTTATGCGTCACGAACGGCTTCGGCTGACGCGACGACTTGGGTGCATGACAGGGCCCACCAGGTAGAACGCTCATGGTCCGGCCCGGGGCCTCTTCCGAACGACCGGTACGCATTACACGTCATGAACGGTCTCGGCTGACGTGACGACTTGGATGCATGACAGGACCCACCACGTAGGATGCTCATGGCCCGGCCCGGGGGTTCTACCGGATGATCGGTGCCCCTTGAGCGTGCAGTGGCGAACTCCACGACGCGGCCTGCATCGGCGTGAACGGCGAATTGGCTGCCGAGCCGCCGCTCGCCGGCGAGATGGGGACGCAGAGATGTCAGGGCCTGGAGGTCCAGGGAAAAAATGCCGGCGGGCTGCGCCCCGATCGACCGCGGAGGAGATGGCCGGTCTGATCTCGGTGCGCGATCAGCACCGATGACTTGACTTTGGGAATCCGGCAGGACCGGGGGCTCCTCCCCGCCCGGGCACAGGCGCGGCCCGGTGAAGCTCGGACACGATGGCCTTCTTGAGTTATCCGGTCGTCGCGGTGTTGGCTTTCCGCCCTCTGTCTTCTCCGACTGCATCAGGGGCGGCGAGAAGCGGAGAAAACGTCACCCCGTGGACAGATCCTCCCGAAGGAATGCCCGTGATGCCACGATACACTTCTTCCCGCGCGCGAGAAACGCGGAGAGCAGACTCAAACGCCCGCTGAAACTAGGGTAGCTTGGGGGTCTTGCCGGACTTCTCGAAGCGGCAGCCAGCCCGGCAGTTCTTGCTCTGGGCGTCGCAGGCTTTTACGCAGGAATTCTGGCAATCCTGCTGCGCGGTCGCGTCATCCGGGAAAAGGGCCACACAGTCCGTGCTGCACCGGCTGCGGCATGCGTTGCGTAGTTGCTTGCAAAGCTTTTGGCAACGCTGGAAGGTCCTGCCGGGATCGGTAGTGGCCGCGCTCGTGCGCGACGGTACGGACAGAAACACGGACATCACCAGCCCCAGCAGGAGCGCCAGGGACACTCTCCCAAATCTGCTCATAATCGTCCCCTCCCTAGGAATCTTCTGCCATGACGTATACGGCCCCCATCCCAGGCTGTCAAGGTGCATTTTCCCGCTCCCGTTCAAGATTGAACCATTTTGAACAATTCACTCGACCTCGTTGCGTGCCGTGCAAGTCATGCTGAGGAGGGACTGAGGGAGGACATCTCCTCGCCACGCGAGGGTCTTTCGAGCCGTGCCGCCCTTGACTGGGGCCGAAAACACCGTATAGGTCAGGCAGCCGACAGAGGGCTCCACAAGCTCGCAACACCATACACGCGTTCCACGTCAAGCTCCTGGGGGGGTGCAGTGATTCGCCGTGTCCAGCCTCGGAAGCGGGCAGGCTTCCCGGCCCGCGCCACCATCATGGCGGCGCTGCTGCTCCCGCTCGTGTTCCTGATGGCGCCATCGGCTCGGGCCGTCGGGACCGTCTGGCAGGTGGATGACGCCACCTGCCCCGGCGTCGGCTCGGGGACCCCGGCCGACCCGTACTGCCGGATCCAGGACGCCATCTGCGCGGCGACCGCGGGCGACACGGTCAGCGTCGCGGCGGGCACCTACCCGGAGTCGGTCCGGATGAAGCCGGACGTCAGCGTCATCTCCCAGGCCGGGCCGGCCGTCACGATGATCGACGGTCTTGCCCAGCCGTGCACGGCCGCCGACTTCTGCACCAAGGAGACCGGCACGCAGTGCAGCGTGGTCATCTTCGCGCTCGGTCACACCCCCTCCACGGTGCTCGACGGGTTCACGATCACGGGCGGGGAGGGGCACCTCGACATCGGCCTGATAGCCGGTGGAGGCGTGCTCATCTTCAGCTCCCCGACGGTCACCAACAACATCATCACCAACAACGTCCTGGCGGGCCCCTTGCCGCAAGCAAGCGATCTACGCGGGGCGGGCGTCTACGTGGCCCTGGGCCAGGCGATCATCTCCAACAACACCATCACCGGCAACCGCGCCATACCGTCGGCCGGCGTGTACGGTGGCGGCGAGACATCCGGCTACGGGGG
>JBHHZI010000285.1:0-2109 GCA_046757965.1 Acidobacteriota bacterium
ACCTTGCAGGCGCCGGTCGAGGATGAGGGCCAGCGCCGCCGGCGGATGGATGCGGGGCAGAGCGTCCACCATTGCTGCCCCCCCGAGCCACACCGCCGCGGCGTCGCTGTCCGCACGCACACTGACCCGCAGACGACTCCACTTCCACGAGGTGGCCTGCACGCGGCCGTCGTCATCCGCCACCAGCATGACGCGATCGATCGTCTCCAGTTCCAGCGACAGGGCCACACCAGCCAGTTGCCGGTCGAGGGCTGCGTACAGCCATGCCAGGAAGCGCGGCGCCGGCTCGTCGAGCGTGCCCCCGGTGCCGGTCGGATCCACCGCGCCTTCGATCTCACCAGCGGTGTCCGCCGGCGGCGACGCGCAGGCATCGAAAGCCGTCGTCGGTGCCAGACCCGTGACACAGGTTGCCAGGGCCGGGCGGGCGGCTCCATCGGCGGCGGCAAAGAGCGACTCCTCCTCGTTCCAGCAGTGCAGTGCGGCTCCCCGGCCGTGTCGCCACGTCATCGACGTGGGTCCATGTGCATCGCGGCCATGGCTGACCCGTCGAATCCTCTCCAGGAACGCATCGCCGCGCGTTCCCGAGGGCAGTTCCGACAGAACGTCTCGCAGGGCCCGACGGGCCACATCGCCCGAACCCCCGACATCATCCGCTGCCCACCCCATGGAGCCGGTTTTATCCGATGCCCGGCCACGTTGCCAGTCGTCAAGAGGCTGTGTTAGCCTTCGTAAGCCCCTTCCGGCGCCGGGATCTCCACATGTCCGCATCCAAGATCTTGCTGGTTCACTACGATCCGACGGCCCTGCAGCGATTCCGGTCGATCCTGGAGACTCATGGCTTCGAGGTCAGCGAGGCGCGAGACGGGTCGGCGGCGGTGGCCGCCATGCTCGAGACCGAGCCCGATCTCATCCTCATGGAGGCGATGCTGCCGAAGGTGCACGGGTTCGAGGTGTGCGAGGATATCAAGAAGACCGGAGCCGGACGAAAGACACCCGTCGTGCTGATGACGACGGTCTACAAGGGGCGCAAGTACAGGAACGAGGCCCTCCATGATCACGGTGCCGACGAATACATCGAACTGCCCATGGAGGACACCAAGTTCGTCGCCGTGATCGAGCGCTCGCTGAAGAACGGCAGTGGCGCCCCGTCCTCGACACCTGCGTGACCAGACCGGAGAGACGCGTCGTGGCGTGGTTTCGCAAGACCAAGCAGCCCAAGACGCCGATCGCGGATGTCGACCGGCCGCCGATCCCGGAAGGCGTGTGGGTCAAGTGCAATTCCTGCAAGGAAGTGATCTACCGCAAGGAGGTCGCGGCACGTGCGAACGTCTGCCCGAAGTGCAACTACCACTTCCGCATCGGCGCACGGGACCGGGTGGCGGCGCTGTACGACAACGGGATCTACGAGGAGCTGGACGGCGAGCTGGCGTCGGTCGACACCCTGAAGTTCAAGGACACAAAGGCGTACAAGGACCGCCTCGGCACCTACCGCAAGAAGACCGGCATGGAGGACGCCATTCTCAACACCGCCGGAAGAATGGGCGGATACCCCGTGCTGATCGCGGTGATGGAGTACGCCTTCATGGGCGGTTCCATGGGGTCGGTGGTCGGCGAGAAGATCGCCCGGCTCGGTGAACGCGCCCTCGAGAGGCGGGATCCCCTCATCGTCATCTCGGCCTCGGGAGGTGCCCGGATGCAGGAGGGCGCCATGTCTCTGATGCAGATGGCGAAGATCTCGGCGGTCCTGGCACGCCTGCACGATGCCGCCATTCCATACATCTCGATTCTCACCGACCCGACCACCGGCGGCGTGACGGCCTCGTATGCGATGCTCGGCGACCTGAACATCGCCGAACCTCGGGCCCTGATCGGTTTTGCCGGGCCGAGGGTGATCGAGCAGACCATCCGACAGAAGCTGCCGGAGGGTTTCCAGCGCTCGGAGTTCCTGCTCGAGCACGGCATGATCGATTTCATCGTCGAGCGCTCGCACATGCGCGAGACGTTGATCCGTTGCCTGCGTCTGCTCGTCGGTGAGGCTCCGGCAGCCGAGGCCGGCGCGCCGGTCTCCTGAACCGCAATCGCAGGCGCTGATGGGTCGCCGCAGCCCGC
>JBHHZI010000286.1:0-2109 GCA_046757965.1 Acidobacteriota bacterium
CTCCGCCGCGCAGGCGATGGGGACGGCCGCGAGGTCCTCACCAGGGCGATGGCGGACCTCCAGGACGCTCTGGGAGAGCTGAGCACCGGCAGCCGGACTCCCTCGCAGGTGGAAGAATCCCTGCTCGACATCGAGGCACGCGTGATCGACGCGCTCCTGGACGGCCTGGACCCGGATGAACGTCAGGCACTGGACGAGACCTGTGACAGGCGGCTGGCCCGTTACGGCAAGGACATGACGCCGGCGGTCAGAGCCCTGACCCGCCGACGATGTCTCGAGACCCAGATCCGGAAGCGCTGCAAGCTTCCTCGCCTGTCCCTGCTGGCCGACTGAACGGTTCCGAGTCAAGGAAAGGATCCCCCCGGCCCCGGCCCGGTTCTCTCCCATCGATCGACCTCTCCTCTGGTGTTTTCTCTGTGTGTTCGCCGGCGCCATCGCCCCCGTTGCCTTCCTGACCCCGTCGCGCGCCGTGGGTATCGGATGTGTCGCGCTTTGCGCGGCCACCTTGCTCTGGCGGCGGCACCCGTCCGCCGCGATGGCCGTCTTCGCCGCCTCGATGGCGCTGGCCGGTCACGCCTCCGCCGGCCTGGCCCGGCGACCGCAAGACGGGCGGCTCATCGACGCCCCACAAGCGGCGCGGTCGCTGCTCGTCGGTGTGCCGGTGCTGGCTGACGCGGAAGTTCTCGATGAGCCGCGGCGCCGGGGAGACGACACGATGGTGCGCGTGGCGCTCCATCGTCTGCGCCGCGGCAGGGTCCAGCGCGATGTCCAGGACACCGTTCGACTCCTTTCACGCGGCGGCCTTCCACCACTGTCGCCCGGCGACCGTCTGCGAGCCTGGGTCACGCTCCGGATCGTCGAACCGTTCGCGAATCTGCCCGCCGTTCCCGGCTCGCGCCCTTTCCTGGCGGCGCGCCTGAAGTCGACCCGGCTCATCGAACAGATCCGTCCGGCACCGGCGGGTCCGGTCCGGTGGCTGGCAAGACTGCGCCGCGCCGCGCGCGGGCGTCTCGACGCCGGTCTCGCCGCCGGAGGAGCGACCCGGCGGACCCGCGCGCTGGCGGCGGCCCTGACCTACGGCGATCGGGAGCGCCTCGAGGCGGTGGACCGCGATCGACTGATGACGGCCGGAGCCACGCACATCCTGGCCATCTCCGGGCTGCATGTGGCGATCCTCGTCGGCGGTCTGACGCTCGCCCTGGGCGCGGCCCGCATCGGACCACGCACTCGTGTCCTGGTGGTCGGAGCCGCCCTGGCGACGTACCTGCTCCTCATCCCCGTGCGCCCTTCCGTGGTGCGGGCCGGGCTGATGGGTGCGACCCTGCCGGGAGCCCGCTGGGGCGGGCGCGCCCTGGACACCCTGAACCTCCTCGGCGCCATCGGGCTGGCGTGCCTCGTCGTCGACCCTGCGCTGGCCGGCGATGCGGGATTCATTCTCTCGTTCACCGTCACGGCCAGCCTCGTCCACCACACCCCGGCGCGGTCCGCCGGGGGGAAGAAGGGATGGATCCATCGGCTGCTCGCCGCCTCGTTCTTTGCCGCCGCCGTCAGTGCCCCGCTCACCGCCACGTTCTTCGGCCGGATCGCCCTCGCCGCGCCGCTCGCCAACCCGTTCATCGTCCCCCTTGCCACCGGCATCGTCGCGCTCTCCGGCGTGGCCTCCGGGGTCTCCGCCATTCATCCGGTCCTGGCCATGCCGCTGGCCCTGCCGCTGCAGCTTCTTGCCGATACCCTGTTCCACGTGGCCGACCTGGCGGGACACCTGGGATTGCCGCTCCTTCTGGTCCCGCGTCGCCGGGGACTGCTCGTCATGGGGACCGTGGCCACGATGTTTCTCGCCCGCCGCATGGATCGATCGTGGCGATGGCCGGCGATTGCCGCCGCGACGGCGGGCCTGCTGGCCGTGGCCGGTGGCCTGTTTCCCCCTCGCCCGTTGCCACCGGGCCATCTCTCGCTCCGCGCTCTGGATGTCGGGCAGGGGGACGCCCTTCTCGTCGGCTTGCCCGACGGCCAGGCCCTGCTCATCGATGGAGGGGGAGTCAGCGGCTCATCGTTCGATGTCGGCTCACGCGTGGTGGTGCCGGCCCTCGTCGATGCGGGCATCACCCA
>JBHHZI010000287.1:0-2057 GCA_046757965.1 Acidobacteriota bacterium
AACCTGCGAGCCGACCTGGCGGGGGCCGTGCGCAAGCACGGTCCGTGACAGGTTGGATCGGCAGGTTCATGCGCTTGTGTACGCCCGGCATGGGCGTGGACTGATGGGGTGCAAGTCCCCTGCAGGAGGACCACCGTCACCGATGGTGACGCCAACTGCTAGCTCAAGGCAAGGGCCAACCCGCGAGGGGCGGTCCGGAGGAAGCCGGCGGCAAAGCTGCGAGCCGAGGAACACGAACGCCATAGAAGGCCGACATCCCCGGGGCGAGTCAGCACAACATGACGAAGCCCTGTGGTCCAGGGGACACGGTAAATGGCGTGGTTGTGCAGCGACAGCCCACGTCCTTATCCGGGGAGATCGGCTCGACGAGCGGCCGCCTGTCACGGGAGCCGGACTGAGGCCCGGGCCGAAAGGCCCGGAGACGCCACCGGACCCTACCGCAGCCCCGGCAGCGCCGTCCGGAGCAATCCGGCCGGTGATCGAGCAGAAGTCAGCAGAGGCCATAGTAGGCGCCCGGCCGGGAAGCCGGCCGGGGCCGAAGGGCCGAACATGGTGAACCAAGGAGGAGCCGTGAGCCGCTCGACAGCGACGCCGAACCCGACCGGGGGAGTCGACCGCCGGCGTGGCACCACGCAGCCGTCCTTGCACGATGACCTCATGGAGCGGGTGGTGGAGCGCGCGAACCTGCAGAGAGCCTGGAGACGGGTGAAAGCCAACTACGGCGCACCCGGCGCCGACGGCATGACCGTCGGCGAGTTCCCGGCTTTCGTGCGGTCGCATTGGCCCGCCGTCCGCCGAGCCCTGCTGGAGGGCAGGTATCAGCCGGCGCCGGTGAGGCGTGTGAGCATTCCGAAGCCCGCGGGTCGCGGGGTGCGGTTGCTCGGCATCCCCACCGTCACCGACCGGGTGATCTGCCAGGCCATCCAGCAAGTCCTCACGCCGATCTTCGACCCCGGCTTCTCGGAGTCGAGCTTCGGCTTCCGGCCGGGGCGCTCCGCCCACGGAGCCCTTAGGCAGCTGCAGCGACACCTGCGCGAAGGCCGTCGCGTCGCGGTCGACCTCGATCTGGAGAAGTTCTTCGATCGAGTCGACCCGGACATCCTGATGGCTCGCGTGGCTCGCAAGGTCAGGGACAAGCGATTGCTGGCCCTGATCGGCCGCTACCTGCGGGCGGGGGTCCTGGTCGGGGACATCATCCAGGCAAGGGAGATGGGGACCCCGCAAGGGTCGCCGCTGTCGCCATTGCTCGCCAACATCCTGTTGGACGACCTCGACAAGGAGCTGGAGAAGCGCGGCCATCGCTTCGTCCGCTATGCCGACGATGTCCTCATCGTCGTGCGCAGCGTGCGTGCGGGGGAGCGTGTGAAGACCAGCATCACCCGGTACTTGACCTCGAAACTCAAGCTGACGGTCAACGAGCAGAAGAGCCGTGTGGCGCGGATCGACGAGTGCGTCTTCCTCGGATTCACCTTCCGGGGAACGAAGCTTCGCTGGTCCGACGAGGCATTCGCCGATTTCAAGCACCGTGTCCGCCGTCTGACGGGCCGGAGCTGGGGCGTGTCGATGGCCTATCGGCTCCGCGAGCTCGCCAGGTACGTTCGGGGCTGGATGAACTACTTCGGCATCTCGGACTACTACCGGCCGATCCCGGAGCTCGATGCGTGGATCCGGCGCCGCATCCGGATGTGCTACTGGAAACAGTGGCGCCGGGCGCGAACGAAGGTCCGCCATCTGCTGGCGCTGGGAACCGGGAAGCGCGAGGCGATCCTGACGGCGATCAGTCGCAAGAGCTACTGGCATCTGTCAAGAACCCTCGCCACGCAGACCGGGATGACGAACGCGTGGCTCGCTAGCCAGGGGCTGATTTCGGTCCGTGACCTGTGGCTGAAGGCCCATGGCTACGCCTGAGTGCGTCGTGTGCTCCATCGCCATGAACCGCCCTGTGCGGACCCGCATGCAGGGTGGTGTGGGGGCCGGGGGTTAGAAGCCCCCGGCTACCCGATTAGGTGGCATTCCGTCACTGACCATGGTGGCGCTTCACCTCGTAACGCAGTTCA
>JBHHZI010000288.1:0-2020 GCA_046757965.1 Acidobacteriota bacterium
CGCCGTTTCCAAGAGCAGCTGGCGGAAGTCTTCAAGGAGGACAAGAAGAGCGACTTCGTCTTCACGCCGACGTATGTGACCCTGTTCTGCGACCCTCACTCTTGCCAGGACATCTTGAAGACCCGGTTCACCGGCCTGGCACCGAGTTCCAGGGAAGACGCCGGAGAGTTCCTGCGCAAGGCATACGACGAGTACATTCACGACCAGCGGGAGTCACGGCATGATGACGGGTTCTCAGGGTTCCACAGACCGTTCGACGACGACCGTCGCGTCGTCTCCGCTGCCGTCAAGAAGCAGAGTGCCGATCACCGGATCTATCTCCGGTCCGACAATGCAGCGCCCAGGGAGCTGACGTTCTCAGTCAGTGGCTACGGGCCGCTCTACTCTTACTACTCGCCAGCCACCCTGCACGGTGCTCTGTCACCGTACGAGCTGGAGAAACGACCGGACCTCGGCAGCCGCTACTTCGACCTCCAGAAGCTGAAGGGCACCGTCGAGCTGGGCCTGGACAAGTCGGAGCGGTTGCGCGCCGACATGACCTATTCCATGGTGACGCGCATGCCCCTCCGGGAATTGCCGTTCTCCATCGCCCGCCTCAGTCGGGGACGCACCAGTTCCAAGGAGGCGAAGAATCCCCGCATGACCATCGACAGCCTTCAGGACGCCGACGGGAACGAGCTGACCTGGGTGAAGACCGGACCGGTGTCGGGCATTGTCATCCTCCCCGAGACCATACCGGCGGGTACGGCTCTGACGGTCGTGATGCGATTCACCAATGACGACTCCCTGTACCGCTTCACGCCCAGCTACGCCTACGTGAGCCGGGGCGGCTGGCTGCCGTTCGTTCATTTCGAGGACCGGATCGACAGCTTCGACCTGACGGTGAAGGCGCCGGCCAAGTACAAGGTGCTCTCGGTGGGAACCATGGTCGACGAGTCCACCGACAAGGGGGTGTCCACGACCCGTTGGGTGGCAAAGAGCCCGGTGACTTTCCCGACGGTGATCTACGGCGATTACGTCGAGGGCAAGCCCGGCTTCGACGCCAAGACCATCTCCGGCGACAAGATCCCGATCACGATTCACGTGGATCGGGACGGAATGCGAGCCTGGTCGATTCGCCCCAAGCAACTCAAGCCGCTCGCTGACGACGCCGCCAACGCTCTGAATCTGTACCGGGAGATCTACGGAGAGGACTATCCATACGGTCGTCTGGACCTGGTGAATGACCCGATCGGTGGCCTCTACGGTCAGTCTCCCGCATCGATGATCTACCTGGGGAGCGCCTCGTTCAGAGGCGAGGGCGCTCTCGGCGAGGCCGGCGGGAGCGGCACGACATTGTTCGTCAAGTCGCTCGTCGCCCACGAGGCGGCCCACCAGTGGTGGGGCGGCCTGATCAACAACAGGAACCAGCGCAACTACTGGTTCGTCGAGAGCCTGGCCGAGTATTCCGCCGCCCTGTTCGTCGAGGCACGCTATGGTCGGGACGCGTACCGGAAACATGTGGAGGCCTGGCGCAAGGAGATCCTCGATGCCGACCTGCGGGTCAGCGTGCAGGATGCTCCGGTGCTCTGGAGTGGAGGCTTCGCGGGGTACCGGGCCGCGGTCTATGCACAGGGCCCCTACATGTTCCACATCATGCGCAACACCTTCGGTGACGAGAAGTTCTTCGCCTTTCTCAAGGCCCTGGCCCATGACCTCAAGGGCAAGGAGATCGTCACTCGCGATATCCAGAAGGTCTCGGAGAAGGTCTTCAAGGTCGACATGGAGCCGTTCTTCGACCAGTGGATCCGCGGAGTTGGCCTACCGGAGTACACGGTGAATTACACGACCCATCGGGCGGAGGATGGGGGATATCTGGTGGAAGGCCGGATCGCTCAGCGTGTCGTGCTGGGAAAGGAGAAGCGTGTCATTCCGGGCCGGTACTTCATGGCGGCAGTCCGGTTGACCGTCGCAGGCAAGAAAGGGAAATCGTACGCCAAGACACTGCTCGTGCAGGGCCCCGAGACCGAGTTCCGCGTCA
>JBHHZI010000289.1:0-1973 GCA_046757965.1 Acidobacteriota bacterium
CAGCTCGTCCAGGTCGTCGAACAGCCCCTCCTCCTGGGCCGTGGACTCGTCCAGGACCCCGCGCAGCGCGGCCAGATCCCCGAAGGTGCCGACCCTGCCGCTGAGCAGCGCCTGACTGCCTTCGAGTGCGATGGAGAAGACCGTCAGGGGGGGGCCGATGCCGCCGATGTCGACCGGCCCGGCAGGGTCGGCGACATCGAGAATCTGCAGGCCGCCGGTCGCGCCCACCAAGAGCAGGTTGTTCCGTGTGGCCAGACCGAACGCACTCACAGGCCGTCTGTGCACGAGCATCGGATTCTTCGGATTCGAGACGTCATAGAGCCGCAGCGTGTCGTCTTCGCCGGCGACAGCCAGCACGCCCTGGCTCACCGCCAGGTCGAAGACATCGGTGGCGAAGGGCACCGACGCGATCTCCACGGGCGTGGCCGGCTTCGACACATCCACCACACGGAGAGCGTCGAAGCCGCCGACGAATACCTTGTTGCCGCTCACCGCGATCCGATCGGGAGCGGACGAGGAGAACGTCCCGACGACTTCAGGGTGCGCTCCGTCGCGCGTGTTCACGATGGCGAAGCCGGTGTTGAGCAGGACGAAGTCCAGACGGCCCCGGGTGACGATCTGCGTCGGAAAGTCATCCAGGGACACGGAGCCTGCGAACGCGAGCTCGCCCGGTGTGGAGATGTCGAACAGCTTCAGCTCGGTCGCGCTGGTGGCGTGCAGGAGCTTGTTCGTCGCGACCAGGCCGACCGGGTTGCGGGAGAACAGTGCGGTCCCACCGGCCAGGCCCGGGGCACCGGTCGGACCACGTCGAAGACATCCAGGGTGCCGAAGAAGCTGTTGACGGCGTAGGCGTGTCCACCAGAGACGGCGTAGCCGAAGCCGACGGTGAAGGTGTCGCTCTGCATCTGGTAGAGAAGGCGCAGGGCGTCGGGGTCGCGGCCGTCATAGACGTGGGGACCATTGCGGATATCCATGGCATGCACGAACCCGTTCTCCTCGCTGATGCCGATGGCATCCACCCAGATCGGAGCCTTGCCGCGCAGCGCCGGGGCGGTCGGGTCGGAGATGTCCACGGCCGCGACGGCATCGGCACCGCCGACCCAGGCGATCTCTCCCGCCAGGGTGACCGCGCGGCCGGACAGCGTACCGTCATCGAGCTGGCCGATGATCACCGGGTCGACGGGATCGGCCAGGTCGAGAGCCACCAAACCTGAGACGGCGTCGGTGACGAGCGCCAGGCCGTTGGCGGCCGCCACATCTCCGGTGAACAGTGACCCGGGACCGGCGGTGGCGACGGTCTGCACAAAGGATGTGCCGTTCCAGACGTTCACGCCTGTGGCACGACCGCAGGCGACGTAGACGGCATCTCCCTGTGCCGCGGCGCCGCCCACGTCGCAGAAGCCGGTCGCCACACCACTTGCCAGCAGGCGAGGCAACGTCGGGTCACTGATGTCCACGCTGGTCAGCCGGTTCCCCTGTGCCACTAAGAGGACGTTGCCGGAGAGGGCCAGGGCGTCGCCGGAGACCCCGAGCAGGCCGACCTGCTGCGGAGAGGACGGGTCGGTCAGCGTGAAGATCCGCAGGTCGATCTGGACCACGTAGGCCAGCCCGTCGCGGATGATGATGTCGTTCTCGGCAAACGTCGGACTGCCGGCCGGCGTCGAGCCGGCGAAGAAGGCCGCCCCGCCGACCAGCGTGAACTGCGTGCCGTCGGTAAACCCCTCACCCGAGAGCACTGCCGCCGTGCCGGCCGCATCGGGCCCGGTCGTCGGCGTGATGCCCGAGAGCAGCACGGGTGCTGCCGCGCGGGCGCCTGTCGCCGCTCCGGCCAGTCCGGCCAGGAGCAAGAATATCGCCACCCCGGATCGATTCCTCATCACCACCTCCCCAGTCTGAATCCTACGGCGCTCCGGGGGTGCTTGCCACCTGACGCGGTGCCAGGAACCGCTAGATCGTCGCCTGGCCGGACGGGA
>JBHHZI010000290.1:0-1970 GCA_046757965.1 Acidobacteriota bacterium
TTTCGAGTGCTTTTTGAAAAAACTCAGTCTGGGATCACGCTTGATCAAGGCCTAGCAGAAGCCCGGGTCACTCACAAGACACCCGCCGAGGGTGAGGTCCGCGGGACGACACTGATCGAGAAGTAGGCCCGGCGGCCGGCCGGGATCGACGACGAGTTGACCCCGGGGCCCTGGTGTCTTACACGATGGGTGACGCACCCGCCGGTACGCGGGTCATCCGCCCGGCCGGAGCACCCGACTTTCTGGAGGATTCGTCATGGACCTGATTCACCAGATCAAGAGTGGCGCGACGCAGCTGTTCGAGACCCTCAGCGAGGGATGGAAGAAGATGATGGCCCGCAGCGGTCAGGCGCTCACCCGCTTCACCCACCGGCGCGGCGACGACCCCGCCGGGAGCCTCCCGGACGAGGCGGAGAGCTGGGGTGTGCTGGCCGGCGAGCTGGCCGAGACCGACACACACCTGATCCTCCGCCTCGAGGCACCCGGCATGGAGAAGGAGGACTTCGACATCAGCGTCGAGCACGGCGTGCTGTTCATTCGCGGCGAGAAACGGTTCGAACGCCAGGAGCAGGGAGCCAGCTACCACGTCTTCGAGGCGGCCTACGGTGCCTTCGAGCGGTCCCTGGCTCTTCCACGCGAGGTGGACCCCGAGCGCGCCGAGGCCACCTATCGGCGCGGCATCCTCACCGTGAACCTGCCCAAGACCTCGCCCCGCCGGCACCGGACGATCCAAGTCGGGTGAGGACGCCTTCTCCGGTGACGGCGCCGGCGACAGGTGACCGGTTCAGGGCCGGGCATCCGCCGCCACATCGAGCAGGGCGTGTGCCTCGCGCGCCGGCACGCCGAGATTGGAGCCGCCGAAATCCGGGATGATGGCGCTGTTGACGGCGAGGACCGTCCCGTCCATCGACAGCACCGGTCCGCCGCTCCCGCCATGGGTCGTGTCGGCGTCATACACCACGCGTGTCCGCGTGATCTGACCGATGATCCCCATGGTCGCCAGCGGCGCGATGTAGCCCTCCTTCGCCAGATCTCGCGTCACGTCCCAGAAGCCCGGCGGGCCGCGCTCCATCAGACCCGTGACGAACACCGGATCGGCGCGCGCGATCAACGCCTGAACGCCCGCCGGGAACCCGAGCACGAGAACTTCATCGCCGACGTGGGGAGGCGCGTCCGACAGGACCAGAGGAGCCACGGCGGGGTGATCGGGCGCGATCGCCAGCAGTGCCAGATCGGCGGAGTCACTGGTTCGCAGCAGACGGACGTCGAACGGCTCGGCGCGATGGGGCAGGAATCCGATCATCCGGTTCATGACCGGTGTCAGTCCCTGGGCGACGATGGCCTGCGTGGAGCTGTCGAACTCCCAGGGCACCGCCACGTGCCGGTTGGTGATCAGGCGGCGCCCCTCTCCCACGGCAAAACCGGTCCCGGTGAAGAGAATCTCGACCTCGGTCCCGTCTCCGTCGAAGGTCAACAGGGGGGAACCATCGGGGCCGGTCTGTGGCGCGCCGCCGGCGTCCAGCACGTAGCGGAGACGCCGGTGGCTCGCCTCCTCCTCGAAGCCGTACCCGCCCTGGAGGAATGCCACTGAACCGCTCGCCGCCGCGATGACCCGCTCCCGCGCTTCCCCGCGCGCCTCGAGGGCGTCGAGACGGGAAACGGTCCGGGACATGCGCTTCTCCAGCTCGTCACGACGTGCCTCCAGGTCATTGACAGTGATCCGATCCCGCTCGGCGCGGTCCAGGAGCGCCGACAGCCCGCGGATGCGCACGGTCTGGGCCGCGATCCGTTGCTCGAGACGGACGCTCGTGATCCACAACCGCCCGCCAAGAGCGACGACACCGACGATGCCGGCGACGAGGACCAACCTGAGCAGCGGAGAGATCTGCGTGGCCAGCTCTCGCGCCACACCGGAGACCACCAGACCGGTCCGGCGGGCCAGCCGCGTGTCGGCCTTGCGCGCGCAATCC
>JBHHZI010000291.1:0-1936 GCA_046757965.1 Acidobacteriota bacterium
CACGGGAAGCAGGTGTCCCGCCCGCTGGAGAAGGTACGCCTCCGTGGTCGCCACCGGCGCCGGCGCGTCGCACCGCCGCCGGTGCAGTTCGCGGATCAGGTGGCGGTTTCTGTTGTAGAGGGCGATGGAACCTGCCAGCCGGCCGGCGGTCACCTCGCGGCCGGTGAGTGTGCCCAGGTCCGCAGCGAGGTCAAGCAGTTGCCGGTGGTAGAACCAGCCGCCGACCCCGGCATCAAAGTTCTGCGGGAAATCGACGAAGCGCACGAGATGGTTGTCGAACAGCATCTGGGAGACACCGGACAGATTGCGGATCACGCAGATGGCCGGGAACAGGAGCCCGTCAAGGGAGTCGAGACGGTGCGACAGCCCCATCTCCACGAAGCTGCGCGGCAGGTGGCAGATGTAGGACTGAAAATAGGCGTCACCGCGGACGACATCGATATGGTCGCCACCGCCGATCAATCCCACCGGCAGCGCTCCGGCGGCATGAATCAGCTCGGAGGGCACGTAGATGGGAAGCGATCCCACCGCCTTGCCGCCGGGGTTGGCGCTCTTCCAGGCCCGGACCGCGGCAAGGTCGACGTCCAGATGCAGGTCGCGGCACCGTTCGACGATGATCGAGAGGCGCGACTCCCGGTCGTCCGGGCGCGCTCCGGATGATGTCATGGGGTTGGCTGCATTCATCGGTTGCTCATCTGCCGGGCCGCGGCCAGAAGGCGCGGGGAGGGCAGGTGATGGTGGCGCGCAGATCGGTGAGATCGGAAGCGGGACAGCCGGGAAAGCCACAGAGGAAGACCTGTGCGATCTCCACGGCGATCTCGGCAGCCGGCCGCATGCGCAGGCGTCGCGGCCAGGTGTAGAGCCAGTTCATCATGCCGAACAGGATGAAAGCGGCGGTCTCCGGAGCGAGGGGCCCGTTCTCCGGCCGCCGCACGCCGGCGTGGGCGGTGACGATGTCGCCCAGCAGACCGGCATAGGCCCGCTTGATGTCCCGCAATCGCCTGCCGCGCTCTCCTCCCAGGGTGAGATCCTCGTGCGCCAGAACCTTCATCTCGTTCATGTTGTGACGGAAATACGTGATGTGGTGCCCGATGAACGCGATGAGGCGTTCCTGGGGTGAGCGGGCGGTGTCGGTGGCGATCTCTTGTGCCGCCTCGAGGAGAGCGGTGTAACAGTGGGTCTGGATCTGGAAGAGCAGGTCCTCCTTGGTGGAGAAGTAGTAGTAGAGACCGGACAGGCTCCGTCCCGTGGCGCGGGCCAGGTCGCGCATCGACATGTCGTGAAATCCCTGGCGGGCCATGAGGGCCGCGGCGCTCTTCAGCAGGGCAACGTCCCGGCGAGCCGCGGGAACGCCGGCCGCGGTCCGGCGGGTTGCGGCCACCCCCGGTCGTGACGTCTTGCCGTCGGCTGCGGCGCTCATCGGCCCGGACCGCGACGACACCGGCGGCCGGTTCACCGCCCGGGTGTGAGAAGTGGGGGGGCGTTTGCGTCTCATCCGATCGCTCCGTCAGGCCACACCGGCCATCCCCAGGCTCTTGCCCCCGCAGACCGCCAGAACCTGGCCCGTGACGAAGCTGGCCTCCGGCGAGGCGAGGAAGGCGACGGCCGCGGCGACCTCCTCGGCCGTGCCCGCCCGGCCGCCGGGCTGTGCAGCGACCAGCCGGGCAAAGACATCCTGGCGCAGGGAGCGCGTCATGTCCGTGTCGATCATGCCGGGCGCCACCGCGTTGACGTTGACTCCGAAGCGGGCCAGCTCCAGGGCCAGGGAGCGGGTCAGGCCGACCAGCCCGGCCTTGGCAGCGGAGTAGTTGGACTGTCCGGGATTGCCCATCCAGGCACGGCTGGAGACGTTGACGACGCGCCCGTAGCCGCGCTCCTTCATGTGGGGCACCACCGACCGGGTGCAGTTGAAGGCGCCGGTCAGGTGCACGCCGAT
>JBHHZI010000292.1:0-1927 GCA_046757965.1 Acidobacteriota bacterium
CCCGAGGATAACGGTGACGACATTCTTGCCGTCACGGTCGGCCTCAATCTCCCGATATACCGCAAGCGCATTCGCTCGGGCGTCCTGGAGGCCACCCGGCGTCTCGAATCGACACGATTCGGGCTCGAGAACATCCAGGACAGCCTTCGCTTCGAGGTTCAGTCGGCGGTCATCCATATCAACTCGACTGAGGACCGGGCGACACTGTATCGCGACGTCCTCATTCCTCAGGCGGAGGAATCCCTCGCCTCGGCCGAGGCCGCATACACGACGGACCGGCAGGGGTTTCTGGACCTGCTCGATGCCGAGCGCATCCTCTTCCAGGTTCGCCTGACCTATCACCGTCTTCTATCCGACTACTGGATTGCCCTGTCCGAGCTTGAACGGGCCGTGGGTTCGAGGTTCCCCGACACCGACGCGCAAGGTGCGGACGCCACCCATGGGAGGTCGCAATGACCGAGGACAAACGCCAGCCGGACACTCCGAAGGCCCGGCGCCGGGTCAGACGTCCCGGAAGATGGTTTCCGTGGCACCGATTGACGGGATGGTTTCACCGTTCGAAGGAGGAACGAGCAGCCCTGGCACTCCCGACACCGAGTCGGGGAATGAAACGGTTCTCCAATCTCATCTTCTTTCTCATCGGAATCGCGGGCACGGCCTTCGTCTTGCTCGACCCGCTGGGCATCGTGCGACCAGCGGCGATGTCGTCGGGAGAGGGCAGTGTTTCGGGGAACGCTGGCGCCGGGAGTGCCGCACAGATGGACCGCGCTCGGTCACAGCCGATGGCCGGCATGGGCGATGCTGTTTCCGGGGCGAGATCCGCCGGCGGGGCCGCGGCCGGGAAGCGGAAGATCCTCTACTGGTATGCACCCATGGATCCGACCTACATGAGGAACGTGCCGGGCACGTCTCCCATGGGAATGCCCATGGTTCCGAAGTACGCCGACGAGGTCACCGGATCCGGCGAGATGGTGGAGATCGATCCCGTCCAGGTGCAGAACATCGGAGTGGTCACCGCCAGGGCCGAACGTCAGGACATCACGCAGCAGATACGCACCGTCGGCATTCTCGACTTCAACGCAGACCTCGTGTACTGGGTCAATACCAAGTTCTCCGGCTGGATCGAGAAGGTGTACGTGACGTACGTGGGCCAGACCGTCACCAGGGGGCAACCACTATTCGAGATATACAGTCCCGAACTCGTTTCCACACAGGAGGAGTATCTGCGTGCCATCGATTACAAGAAGTCCCTGGACACCAGCGACCGACCGGAAGCCCGGCGTCAGGCGGAGAGCCTTCTTCGCTCCACCAGAGAAAGATTGACCTACTGGGACATCAGCGACGAGCAGATCGACCAGCTCAGGAGTTCTAGAATCATCGAACGGCGTCTCACCATCGCCTCACCGGTGAACGGAACGATCGTCAACGTCATGGACGAATCTCTCGAGGGGATGTTCGTCGAGCCGGGAATGAATCTGTACAAGATCGCGGACCTCAGCTCGGTGTGGGTGCACGCCGATGTCTACGAGTCCGACCTGCCCTGGATACGGGATGGTCAGAAAGCGCGCATCTCGTTCCCGTATGACGACAAGACAGTGTTCGACGGGGCGGTCCTGTTTCTTTATCCGCAGCTCAGCGCGGACACGCGCACCTTGAAGATATGCGTCGAGGTGCCCAACAAGAGCGGCGACCTCCGGCCCGGGATGTATGCGACCGTGGAGATTGCCGGTCCCATGGTGAGGGATGCGGTCGTCATTCCCGTCTCCGCGGTACTACGGTCCGGAGAACGCGACCTCGTCTTCGTGGCCCACGGACACGGTCGATTCGAACCACGCGAGGTCGAGCTCGGAATCCGGGGTGAGGGCGACCTCATCCAGATTGCCAGGGGAGTCGAACCGGGAGAGTCCGTCGCGACACAGTCGCAGTT
>JBHHZI010000293.1:0-1834 GCA_046757965.1 Acidobacteriota bacterium
AGACCCGCCTCGCTCGGCCTCGGGCCGACGAAAGGGGTTTTGAAACCACTTCTAGTGTTCCGAGTCAGAAGTTCGTTGAATAACTCGGCCCCAGAATCGCGCGACGGATTGGAGGATCTCATCCGCGGTCTTTGTCCACACAAAGGGTTTCGGATTCTCGTTGTTATGCTTCAAGTAGTCTTTGATTGTTTGCTCGAGTTGGCGCGTGCTCCGGAAGCTGGCACGGCGGATCTGCCTGCGGGTCAAGACGCTGAACCAGCACTCGACCAAGTTGATCCACGAGGCCCCCGTGGGTGTGAAGTGGATTTGGAAGCGGGGGCGCTTGGCGAGCCAGTTCTTGATCAGGGCGGTTTTGTGCGTTCCGTAGTTGTCGACGATCAGGTGAACGTCCAGCGTCGGCGGAACGCTGGCATCGATCGTATCGAGGAACTTGCGAAACTCCTTCGACCGATGGCGCCGGTGCAACTCGCCAATCACCTTCCCGGTCTCGACATCGAGAGCGGCAAACAGCGTCGTGGTGCCGTGCCGGATGTAGTCGTGGGTTCGACGTTCCACCTGTCCCGGCCGCAGGGGAAGCAAGGGCTGCGTGCGGTCGAGGGCCTGAATCTGGGACTTCTCGTCCGCACAAAGCACCAGCGCCTTGTCGGGCGGATGCAAGTACAGGCCGACAATATCCCGCACCTTCTCGACGAACCACGGGTCCTTGGAGAGCTTGAAGGTCTCCGTGCGGTGGGGTTGCAGGCCAAACGCACGCCAGATCCGACGGACCGTGGTCTGGGTCAATCCGCACGTGCGGGCCGCCTCTCGCGTGCTCCAATGCGTGGCGTTGGCTGGCGTGCTCTCCAGCGTCAACCGCACCAGTTCCTCCACCTTGTCGTCGCCGATCTGCCGTGGCGCTCCCGGACGAGGCTCGTCCAGCAGTCCGTCGTTGCGTCGCTCCAGGAAACGCCGGCGCCAGAGGCAGACGGTCTGCTGCGAGGTTCTCAGTCGTCTCGCAACCGTCTGGCCGGTCAATCCTTCCGCACACGCCAGGACAATCCGCGCTCGTGTTGCCAATCCCTGTGCGGTCTTCCGTCTCCGAGCCCAGCGCTGCAGTTCTTCGCGTTCCTCCGGCGCCAGGTTGATCGGTGCGGTGGGGCGTCCTCTTTGCTTCTTGGGGGCTCGCTTCACGGGCTTGCCTCCTTTCGCAGCGAGCCTATCAGAGTTTCTATATTTATTCCAGTAATTTATGGCTCATAACACTAGCATGTGCTCAGCCTCTCGAGGTCCTGCTTCCGGCTGGCGCGGATCTTCCTGGCGTCCCGCGCGATGGGCCGGTCGCCCCTCAGCGCGGAGAGGACCCACCCCAGCGCGCGCCGCACCGCGGAGCCGGCCGGCCCCTCCGCCAGCCCATAGAAATGCCACTTCCCCCGCTCGCGCCGCTGCACCAGGCGGGCCGCCTGCAGGACGCTCATGTGTCTGGAGACGGTGGCCGGCGCCAGGCCGAGCACCTCGATGATCTGGCACAGGCACAGCTCGTCCCATAGCTCCGGGCCGGCAGGGCAGCCGGGGCTTGCCGTCCGCCGCGGCCGGCCCGGCACGACCGGACAGATCAGGACCCGGCTCGAGCCGCGCGCAGCTCCGGAAAGCTGATCAGCTTCCCCCGCTCCTCATCCCAGAGCTTCAGACGGGCACACCAGAGGCTTTCCCGGAACGTCATGCGCGTCACCTGCTGGAGCTCGTGATTCTCCCGGAAACACTCCTGGAGCCGGTAATTCGGGATGCGGCTCGAGATGTGATGAACGTGATGCACGCCGATGTTGCCCGTGAACCAGTGCAGGATGGCGGGTAGATC
>JBHHZI010000294.1:0-1830 GCA_046757965.1 Acidobacteriota bacterium
GAGCGGCCGGTCGCGGTGTCCGGCCACCGCCTGGCTGCGGCCGCCGCGCTGGGGGCCGATGTTCCGCCACTCGAAACCGCCGAGGAGCCGCTCCAGCGGCGTCTTGGTCGTGTCGGCCGCCTGCGGGGCGACAAGAGCCACCCGGGGAGCGTGCGGCTCTTCTGACACGAGGGGAGCGGGTGACGTGCGGGACGCCCCTGCTACGAGTGAGGCGGGCGTGAAGGCTGTGGTGCTGAGTGTGAAGGTCGCCAGGAGGATCGAGGAGCGGCGTGGGAACGCGAACGGGGCCCGGACCGCGGGGGTGCGAACCCAAACGAGGTCGGAACGACTGCGACGACTGCGACGGTTGCGACAGCTGCGACGGCTGTGGACGCGCATCATCTTGCCTCCCCGAGGCGCATGAGAACACGGATGTGACCGGACGTACGCCACGGTACGCAAGCCCGCGGGGGCGAGGCAATGCGGACCTTCTTTTTGGTGTGTCGACCGGATATACTCATCGCTCCGAGACACCCGTCCCAACTTCTAGGCAACCGACATTCGTGTACCGCGTGCGCGCCCTGTGTTGGGTCGCTGCCGTCACATTCCAGAGAGGAGACCGCTCCATGGCCACTGAGTGGATGATGCGAGGATCCGAGTACGTCAACTGCAATTGCGCGTGGGGCTGTCCCTGCCAGTTCAACTCCCCCACCACATACGGCAACTGCGAGGCCGTGACGGCGGGCCACATTCAGGAAGGGAACTGGGGCGAGACAAGTCTCGACGGGCTCGACTGGGTGCTGCTGTTGTACTGGCCGGGCGAGATCGCCCAGGGAAACGGCCGGGAGCAGGCGATCATCGACGAGCGCGCCACAGACGCCCAGCGTCAGGCCCTGAGCCGGATCCTCTACGGGGAGGACACGACTCCGGGAGCGACCCACTTTTTTGTGTTCAACACCACGATGTCCGAAGTGCTGGAGCCGCTCTATGCCCCCGTGGAGCTCGACATCGACGTCGATTCCCGGACGGCTCGGCTGAACGTTCCCGGTCTCGTGGAGTCTGCGGGCTCCCCCCTTGTCGATCCGTTCTCGGGAGGAGAGCACCGCGCCAGCATCCACCTACCGAACGGGTTCGAGTACACGACGGCCGAGGTCGGCACGGCATCCAGCACGTCGCGCGCCGGGATCGAGCTGGTGCTGTCCGACAGCCACAGCCAATTCAGCGTGTTGCACATGAACCAGGATGGGGTGATCCGCTAGGCGTGGGTAGCTCCAGCACAATGCCCCCCACTAGTGGGGTTCGCCCGGCGGCTACAGTCCCGAGACGCGATCGCGTCGCCATCCTCTCGGCGCTCGCGGCAGCGACCGGGCTTGCCTGGTGGTACCTGGTCTGGTCCGCCGGGCGGATGTCTGGCCCGCTGATGGAGGCCCCGCTGGAGATGATCCGCATCCGGGCGTGGGAGTCGGCGGACTTCCTGGCCGTCTTCCTCATGTGGGCCATCATGATGGTCGGCATGATGGTGCCGACCGCCATCCCAATGACGCTGCTCTACGCCGGGGTCGTCCGGAAGGGCGCGCGGCAGGGAAGGGTCGTGCCGCCCACCCTGGTGTTCGTCTCGGGATATGTCGCCATGTGGACACTGTTCAGTGGGGCGGCGACGCTCGCCCAGTGGGGGCTGGACCGGGCGGCGTTGCTGTCACCCATGATGGTGACCACGAGCCCCGCGATCGGAGCCGGTCTGCTGATTGCCGCCGGGCTGTACCAGATGACGCCGCTCAAAGAGGGGTGTCTTCGCCACTGCCGGTCGCCCGCACACTTTCTCTCCGGCCACTGGCGGCCGGGTGTCACGGG
>JBHHZI010000295.1:0-1823 GCA_046757965.1 Acidobacteriota bacterium
GACGGATGTGCCAGCCGCTCCCGACGCCGCACACGACTCCGCGGGCCAGCAGGCCGTGCGCCAGTCGATTGGCGCGCGTCGTCACCAGCCCGACCCACGCACGCGGCGAGCTGGTGGCCCGCACCAGCTCGACGGAGAAGGCGGTGCGCCGGGCCGCCGACGGGGATGCCGGCCGGAGGCGCAGCTCCGCACCGGGCAGCAGCAACTCCTTCAGCCGGCCCGGGTCGGCCAGATGCGCCCGCACTCGCCGGCCGGAAGAAAGCGCCGCCTCGACGATGAAGCGGTTCGGTCGGGCGAGGAAGCGAGCCGGCACCAGCGCCGGGCGTCGGGCATCGCCGGGGACGCCGGGGGTGTCCGCGACGCCAGGCGTCGTGGCGCCGGAGGCAGACATCGTCGCCTCAGACGATCTCGATCCCCACCGGCCCGTCGAGCACGTCCCCCATTACGCGGGCGGTGTGTCCGCTCGCGCACAACGCCGCCGCCATCGGTTCGGCCTGCGATGCCGGCAGCGACACCAGCAGGCCGCCTGAGGTCTGGGGGTCGTGCAGCAGCTCGGCCCGCACGGCATCCAGGCCGACGGAGTCGGTGAGATGAGCCTCCACGTTGGCACGATTGGCGCGTGTCGAGCCGGTGGTGACGCCTGACTTGACCAGCTCGAAGAAGCCGCTGTGCACGGGCAGGGCCTCGTAAACCAGGCGCAGGCGCACCCCGGAGGCCTGCGCCACCTCCATGGCATGGCCGCCGAGACCGAAGCCGGTGATATCGGTCGCCCCATGGGCGTCGTGGGCCAGGGCCTGCTCGGCGGCGACGGCGTTGAGCCGTTCCATCTCACACAGCGCTGTCTCCAGCGCGTCCGCATCGATCTTGCCCTGCTTGAAGGCGTTGATGAACACGCCGGTGCCCAGCGGCTTGGTGAGCACCAGGGCATCGCCGGCCTGCGCGCCGGCGTTGGTGAGGATGCGGTCCGGCGACACCCGCCCGACGACCGCCAGGCCGAACTTCAGCTCATCGTCGCAGACCGAGTGCCCGCCGATGAGCGCCGCGCCGCATTCGCCCAGCGTCGAGGCGGCCCCCTCTAGAATCTGCGTGAGCGTGCCGTCGGGAACGTTGGCCTTCGGGAAGCAGCACAGGTTGAGGGCAAACAGCGGCGTGCCGCCCATGGCATAGATGTCGGAGATCGAGTTGGCGGCGGCCACCCGCCCGAAGCGGACCGGATCATCACACACCGGCGTGATGAAATCCGCCGTGGCGGCCAGACCCTCGTTGCCGAGACGGAACACGCCGGCATCATCGGCCGTCTCCGGGCCGACCAGCACACTCTCCTTCCCGCCCGCCAGACGGGTCAAGGAGCCGATCATCGCCTGCAGGTCCGCCGGACCGAACTTCGCCGCTCACCCGCCGGTGGTGGCGCAATCGGTCAGCCGGAACTTGTGTCGCATCCATGCCATGACGAGGGCATCATACTCCCTAGCAGCTGGCGGCCGGAAGCCGGGCGGCCGAGCCAGTCATGACCCGATTCGACCACGCACGCCAACCAAGGCCCCCCGGCGACGCCGGGAGATCTCCCGCGCCCACTAGATCCCGGCCCCATCCGAGAACACAACCTGCCGGAGCTTCGCTTGAGTGACAACGCTTCCGGGAGAGACATCCTGCGTCACCCACACATTGCCACCGATGATCGAGCCGCGGCCGATGGTGATGCGACCCAGGATGCTCGCCCCGGAGTAAACCACCACGCCGTCATCAAGAATCGGATGGCGCGGCACCCCCTTGCGTAGCTTCCCATCGTGATCGATCGGGAAACTCTTGGCTCCGAGAGTCAC
>JBHHZI010000296.1:0-1762 GCA_046757965.1 Acidobacteriota bacterium
CGCTACGGCTTCTGGCGGCCCGTCATCGCCGAGGCCGTCGAGAAGTTCCTCACCTGCGGTGACCTCCACGAGGGCTTTGCGCGAATCCGCTGCCCCAACTGCCACCATGAGATGTTCGTCGCCTTCTCCTGCCGCCGCCGCTGTCTGTGCCCGAGCTGTCACCAGAAGCGCGCGCTGATGATGGCGGCGGACATCGCCGAGGACCTCTGCGAGCCGGTCCCCCATCGCCAGTTCGTCTTCACCATCCCCAAACGCCTCCGCATCTTCTTCCGCTTCGACCGGCGTCTGCTCGGCCAGCTCCCACGGCTCGCCTGGCAGGCGGTGCTGGAGGTGTACCGCGCCGTCCTGGACCGCGACGACGTGGTGCCCGGCATGGTGGCGGCCATCCACACCTTCGGTCAGCTCCTGCATCATCACTGCCACATCCATGCGTTGGTGACGGACGGCTGTTTTACACCCGACGGCACGTTCATTCCCCTGCCGAGGATCGAGGCTGCGCCGTTCATCGAGATCTGGCGGCGTCAGGTCTTCGCCCTGTTGCTGCGGCACGACAAGATCACCGAGGGTCTCGTCGGGCAGATGATGCAGTGGCGCCACCACTGCGGCTTCGGGATCGACCGCAGCGTCGTCCTCGCCGCCTCAGACACCAAGGGACTCGAACGCGTGGCCCGGTACATGCTGCGATGTCCGTTGGGCCTGGCGCGCCTGGTCAACGTCAACGAGCAGGGCCAGGTGATCTACCGCGCCGAGAGGCACCACTGCCACCGGTTCCCGGAGCCGGGTGCCCAGACTCTGGTTGCGGGGGTGTCCCGCAACTTCCAGGTGTTCGAGCCGCTGGACTTCATCGCCGAACTCACCCAGCACATTCCGGCGCCTGGAGAGCACCTCTCGCGTCGCTTCGGCTGGTATGCCAATCGCGTGCGTGGAGAACGTGCCAAGAACGCTGCCAACGCCGACGCTCGCCACGAGGCCTGCCCGATCGATGACCAGCAGACTCCCGACCGCCGCGAACGCCGGCGACGCTGGGCCGCCCTGATCAAGCGGGTCTACGAAGTCGATCCCATGGTCTGTCCCGCCTGCGGACACTCGATGACGGTGGTCAGTTTCATCAACCCGTCGCAGCGCGAGGTGATCCGGAAGATTCTCACCCACTGCGGCCTCCACGAACGATCGTGCCGCGCCCCACCACCTTCGACCTCGCCGCTGCACGAGGCGACGTACGTGAGCGACCTGGAGTTCGCCGACGCGCCGCCGCCAGAGCCCGTCTGGTCGGCGGACTGATCAGTGGTCGATCTCGCCAACGCCGCGGCGACGGCGGGCGCGGTCGGTGCGCCGGGTTCCCACGCCGATCGCCTTCATCCGGCCCCAACCTGCGCTACGGCCACCCACCCGGCCACCCCTGCGAGGCGCCCGGGCCGTCCCTGACCCTTCCATCACCGCTCCACCACCGGCATCGCCACGCCCGCGCCGCGCCGCCACCGCCCCACCGCCCGTCCGGACGCCCCTGGCTGAGATCAAAATCCCTATCTGTGATCACCGTCCCGGAGAACCCGGAGGACCGCTGGTTCGGCACCCACGACGACATGAACGACGTGATCCCGATCAGCACCGTCCCCGGCAACCCGACGAAGGTCTTCAAGCCCACGCCGGACTCCGGCGGAGCCATCTACCCCATGTGGCCCTGCACGATCATGATGACCGTCCCCAGCCGGCAGATCCTGGGCGAGATACAGAAAGCCACCAACTCGGCCGTGATCGCCAC
>JBHHZI010000297.1:0-1733 GCA_046757965.1 Acidobacteriota bacterium
CATCCAGCCGGCCACACGAAGCCGGAAGCCTGAAAAAAACGACGCGAGCGAGGCGGACTTGTCCGTCCTCGCTCCCGTCGTCATGCGGCCGAATGCGCCGCCTCCGGCGCGGCGTCCCGGCGACCGCTGGGCGTTACCGGCCCAGGCTGTTCATCATCGAATCGATGAGCAGGTCCACCGGGTTGTCGTGGCTCTCGGGCGGCGGACCCGAGGTGTCGTAGTGCACGCTGCCGGACTCGTGACCGAGCCCGATCAGGTTCGTGCCCGCGCGTGCGAGGTCACCGCTGCCGGGCAGGCCGCCGAAGAACAGGATCTTCGTGGACACGCCCAGGAGCGAGGCATCGACGCCGTCATCCGCGGTCCCGTTGATGCCGTCGGGGCCGGGGCAGAGCTGGCTCGCCACGCCGTCCATCCTCGCCTTGCCCGCATCGGTCTGGAGGGCATCGACCAGGAAGTGGTTGGGGATGTCGTGGCTGCTCAGCAGCGCCTGGTCCCAGCAGGTCACGCAGCGGTCGAGGTTGGTGAACTTGACCTCGTTCTCGTTCCAGATGTCGAAGGTCACCTTCGTCGTGACCGGGCCGTCACCCTCCTGCCGGAAATCGTTGTCGATCGGCAGGAGCGTCAGGTCGGTATCCACGAAGACCGCGTCGCTGTCGCTTCCGAACTGGCCGGAATAGGCCGACGAGCCGGAGGCGAGGAAGTTCAGCAGCAACTGGGAGAAGCCATCGGCATACTCGACCCCGTCGAGATTGAGGTCGCCGGGCGTGCCCGTCTCCTCACCGTTGCCGATGTTGGGATCGACGATCTGGAACGCGAAGGCGTTGTACTGCCACGAGCCACCCCTGTTGTAATCGACGATCGTGGCGTCACCGGCGAGGTGATTCCAGCGGATCTCGTTGCCCGAAACCTTGTCGATCGCGAAGGCGACGATGAACCCGCGGAGCACGCGCTCTTCCGGGTTCTCCGGATTGACGCGTCCGGGCGGAGGGCCTGGGTCCAGCACGCTCCAGGGCGAGACGCCCTTGGGCACACCGGTCGATGCCGACCAGAACGAAGGCTCGTTGTTGGTGAGCTGGATGATGTTGTCGAGGTGGTTCCAGCCGGGGTGGTCGCGATCACAGCGACCGCCGCCGCCACCGCCTTCACCAAGACCGCCGTCGTTGCCATCGCCGCCGATGGCGCCGAGGGCGGGGTCGCCGCCCTGCCATCGTGCCTCGCCCGGTCCGCAGTGGATGGGCGCGTCGCCGTTCACGAAGAACATCTTGACC
Source organism: Acidobacteriota bacterium (assembly GCA_046757965.1). Lineage (GTDB taxonomy): Bacteria > Acidobacteriota > Polarisedimenticolia > SMYD01 > SMYD01 > JBHHZI01. The sequence continues at coordinate 1,269 of JBHHZI010000297.1, forward strand.
GACACGTCGGCCGGGAAGTCGTTGGTGAGACCCTCCGTGCCAACATGAATGAGGCGCCTCGATTCTGTCCCGTACAGACCGAGGGCGACGAGGTTCCTGATCATGGAAACGACCCTGACCCGACCCGAACAGATCGTGAACGGCACGCCCGAAAAGCCCAAGCGGCGGCGGTTTTCCGCCGAGTTCAAGCTCCGCATCCTCGAGGAGGCGGAGCGCTGCACCAAGCCCGGTGAGCTGGGCCTGCTCCTGCGGCGCGAGGGGCTCTACTCCTCCCACCTCGCCGAATGGCGCCGGTGGCGGCGGCGGCGGTACCCCGAGCATCCCCAGTCGCGGAAGCCCGCGACCGAGAGTCAGCTCAAGCATGAGAACGCCCAACTGCAGCGCCAGAACGCGCGGCTCCGGATGAAGCTCGATCATGCCGAGAAGCTCGTGGCCCTCCAAAAAAAGTTCACGGAGATGCTCGAG
>JBHHZI010000298.1:0-1724 GCA_046757965.1 Acidobacteriota bacterium
CGACCTTCGCGCTGGGGCGCTCGGCCTCCCCCTGCCGGGGCGTCCCGTCGGCTCCGCGGGCTCTCCTCCAGCCGCGGCGCGGGCCCGCTGCGGTCCCGGTGCGATATCGACTCGGCCCCATCGGTCGTCACGGCCGTCACGCGCTGCTGAAGCGGCACGCAAGCGTCGGTGGCTGCGAACTGATACTCCCGGAACGACAAAATACTGCCGGGCAAGCTGAAATTTCCCAACGGGTAGGTGCTTGGAGAAAACGGCACGGTGAGCGCCAGCGTGTAGGGCTCCTGGTCGTTCTTGCGCCGGTAGACACGCAGTTCCTGCAGTACCTGCGTTCCCTGCGCGGTCCAGGTGTAATTGGTGGTGCGCCTGTTCTCGTGTGTCGTCACGGAGGGTCCTACGCCACTTATTGGGCAGTTTTGGCCCACGAGATTCTGGGGCAAACAACAGCCGCCACTCCCTAATCCGCTGTTATCATAACAGTAACCCCAGAACAGATTTGTCACATTCGGGGCGAACACAGCATCGCTGGCCGTCAGAACCGACACCTCTTCAGACACAGCCGACTCGTTGCCGGCTTCATCGAGTGCACTCACCCTGTAGAAATACTGTGTCACGGCAGCCGCCGTATCCGCCAGCGTGGTCAAGTTCGACTGGGCCCGGTAGCTGGCGCCCGGGTTGGCGACGTCGATGGGGGATCCGGAGCGATAGATGTTGTAAGCGACAACGTCGCTGGACGCGCTCGGCTGCCAGTGAAGCTCCACCTGGGTCGTGCCCGGGATGGGATATAACCCTGTCGGCGTCGCCGGGGCCGTGATATCGGCCGGCGTGGCCTCCTGGGTGTTGGAGGCCGCGGAGGCCAGACCTGCCGTGTCGATCGCCTTGATATGGTACTCGTAGGTGATGTTGTTCTGGGCGGTCAGATCCGTCACCTGCAACATCCGAAACAGCCCGCCGAGCTGGATCCAGGCATTCGGAGACCCGGGAGGATCCACCTTGTCGCGGCGATAGACCTGGTATCCCCAGACATCGTCCGGCGTGTTCGCCGCCACAGCAGGTTGGCTCCAGCCAAGCTGCACCATGTGGTCTCCGGCCACCGGCGGGTCCAGCCCCGGCGGCTCGGGAGGCGTCGTGTCGCCGGGTGTGACCACCACCGACTCGGACAGCTTGCTCGTATAAGCCGCCTGATCCATGGTACGGATTTGATACGTGTACGTCTCGCCTTCGGTCAAGACCGGGTCGTTATCCGTCCACGCCGTGGCGGAAGGATCCAGGTATTCCAGCACGTCGGTGCGCGGAGGGGGGGAATGGCCGCGGTAGATCTGGTACTTCAGCAGATCCGTATCGGCGCTGGGCGACCAGGTCAGGCTCACGAACGGTGGCGTCCCCGGCGCGCTGGTGCTGACATCGAGGCCGCCCGGCACGCCGGGTGTGTCCTTTTCTATCATCGCCACGTGACGGCCCGCCGCGTAGATGTAATCTTTCGACCAAGAAGCCGACGCCGCCTGACCCATCGGCTTGCGAAACTCCGACACCACACGGCCGTCTTCATCCCGCAGATAATAAGTCGTCACGTCCGTCACAGCGTCGTACTTGCTGAGCCTGTAGCCTTGATGATCGTACGTGTAGCGCGCCACAAGAGCGCCCAGGCCGTTCGCATCGGCCTGGTAGATCTGCGGCGGATACGCGTTTCTAAGTGCATTTCGGTTCGATGCCCGAGTATGGGTCGA
>JBHHZI010000299.1:0-1723 GCA_046757965.1 Acidobacteriota bacterium
TGTGGACCGTGCACCTTTGTACCTTCACATCCGGCCAGCCCGCCACCGCCTTGTTCAGTCCCGGGCCGCCATCCACCACGATCAGCAGCGGGGCCGCCAGGCCGCGCCTGTTGAGATCCTTCAGGACATCGCCCCACTGGGACGACGACTCGCTCGTGGCCATCTGCAGCGCCAGCAGCACCTTCTGCCCGTCGTGTCCCACCCCCAGGGCCGCCAGCACCGGCACCGACACCACCCGACGAGCCAGCCGCACCTTCAGGTGGAAACCGTCCAAGAACACCACCCCGTAGCGTTCCTGCGTCAGGTCACGGCCTCGCCACTGTTCGAACAACTGCTTGAGCCGCACGACGATACGCGACACCGAGCTCTTCGACAGGTTTGCCTCACCCAGCCAGGGCCCCAGCGCCTTGCGGATTCTCCGGCTATTGGCTCCTGCCAGGTAGGTCGCGAGGATCACCTCGTCGATGGCACGGGTCCGGCGGGCGTATTGCGGAAGGATGCGGCTGTGAAACTCGCCTGTTGTTCCGTCTGCTCGCCGGATGCGAGCACGCGGCACCGCGATCGCGCGCAGGCCAGCCTCGGTCGTGATCCGGCGATGCGTGCTGCCGTTGCGGTAACCTCGCCGATGCCGGATTCTCTCGTACCACGCCGTGCCCAGCACTTCCGCCAGCTCCACCTCCAGCACCGTCTCGACAGCCTCGGTAAGCCTGTCCTGGAGCAGGCTCCGGATGTCCCGTCGAAACCCCACCACCTCCTGCTGCGTCGTGCTATCCTGTCTGCTCATGGCGTAATCCTCCTTCGCCCTTGCGGGCGGTTTGGTTTGTCAACAGGAGATTACGCCATTTCCTTTTTCCACGAAAGTCGGGACAGATCCCCTCGAGCCCATCCGCATCGCCCGGAGAGAGTTCAACATGAAAATAGGGCTTGCCCCACCTACTCAAAAGCGATGGAGTACCAGCATCTGTCTGGATCCGCCGCGATCCCCTATAATCCATGCCGTGACCACCAACCATCGGCGGCCGGCGCCTTCTCGTAGCCGGGGTTGGGTGCGTCCGGCTGCCAGCGGGGCGCTTTGCTGTCTTCTGGCCCTCGGCCCGGGCTCGGCCGCGGCGGAAACCCAGCGGCTGGCCGCGGCGGAGCGGGTCGAGGTGAACCTGGTCCTGATCGATGTGGTCGTGCGGGACCGTCGGGAACGGCCCATCGTGGGGTTGACGCCCGAGGATTTCGAGCTTCTCGTGGACAGCCGGCTCGTCGAGCCCGAGGATCTCGGCAGCGTCGAGGAGATCTGCGCCGAACAGGATAGACAGCCGTCCGCGTCGGCCGTGCCAGGCCACGCTGCGCCCCCTTCCGCGCCGACGGAGTCATTCGCGTCAGCCGTCTCGGTGCCTCCACGGCACATGGTGATCTACTTCGATTTCTCGCAACTGCGCCCGTCGTCGCGGCGTCATGCGTTGCTGGCGGCGCGCGACTTTCTGAAGAAGGGCCTCGACGAGAATGACCGGGTGATGCTGTTGACGTACAAGAATAGGCTTGCGGTGATCCAGGGATTCACATCCAGCAAGGCGCTTCTGCTGGAGCGAATCGATGCGCTGCTGGCCGATCGCGGTACGGTGGACGTGGAATCTCTCAGGGAAAAGGACCAGATCACGGACCTGCTCCCCGAGCCCGACGAGGAATTCGAGCCACCGCGCACCGCCTTCGGTGAGAACCCGCGAGACTTCGG
>JBHHZI010000300.1:0-1617 GCA_046757965.1 Acidobacteriota bacterium
GCTCCTGGCCGACGCCCGATGCCTGCATCCGCAGAACGCCTGATACGCTTGTTTTAGGACTAGAATACCGGGTGTGTGGGGAGGGACGAGGATGGTGAGAGATGGATTCATCGAGGCGGCCCGTGCCGGCGATGTCGCGCGAGCCGGTGCGCACGTCGAGTCCCGGACCCGGGACGGCAAGACGGCGCTTGCCATTGCGGCCGAGGGTGCGCGGTGTCAGGCGAGAGCGGAGGCCTCCGGGGGTGATGGCCCGACGGACGGACTTCGCAGAAACTACGAGGGGGTCATCCGGCTCCTGACGGAAGCGGGCGCCCGGGCGAACTGACGCCCGCGCCGCCCACTCGTGAGGCGATGCGCTCGGGCCGGTTCCCCGGCCGGCTGTTCCGGCGATGGATGTTCCGTGGCAGAGGACGCCGCACGAGGGATCTGACGCGTGGCACCCAGCGACGAGAGCAGGCACAACCGGACGTTCTGGGAACGAGAAAGTCTCGCCTACCAGCGTGTCCACGGCCCGGCCCTCGCCTCGGCGCCGATGGCATGGGGCGTGTGGCGGGTCCCGGAGAAAGAACTGCGCGTGCTCGGTGACGTTTGCGGCCGGGCGATACTCGAACTTGGATGCGGAGCCGCACGGTGGAGCGAGGCCCTGGCGCGGTCCGGCGCGTGGGCAGTCGGCATGGATTTCTCGGCAGCCCAGCTGGCGAACGCAGTTCGCGCAGGCGAAACCGGCGTGGACGGAGTGGATGGGAGGCCAGTGCTCGTGCAGGCGGACGGCACACAGTTGCCGTTTGCTCTCGAGTCGTTCGACATCGTGTTCTGCGACCATGGAGTCATGTCGTTCGCGAATCCGTGTGCAGCGATTGCCGAGGCGGCCCGCGTGCTGCGCCCCGGTGGACGTCTGGCGTTCTGCACCTCCAGCCCGCTGCGCGATATCTGCTGGGATGAGCAGGCCAAGCGCGTGACGGAACGGCTCGTGACCAGCACGTTCGATCTGGGCCCGGTCGAGGACGATGGCTGTGTCGTCCAGCGACGGTCTCACGGCGCGTGGATCCGGCTGTTCGGGCGGCACGGCCTGCGCGTGGACGACCTCATCGAGATCCAGGCCCCACCGGCGGCGGCGACGACATACGCGGACTTCGTCCCGGCGGACTGGGCCCGGCGAGGTCGTGTGGAAACTCACCCGGGACGCCGCGATTCCTGACCCATGAAGCCCGGGCGCGCGACGCGCGGTGCGGCCGCGACCGTGGAGCACGTCCTTCTCGGCCCACACGCCCCGCGAGGAGCTTGACCATGGACCCTCTCTCCCATATCTCCCCGAAGGCCGCGGTCCGGCCGAGTCCCATTCACGGCCTGGGGCTGTTCGCCACCGGACCATTCGATGCCGGCGAGATCGTCGCCGTGAAGGGGGGTCACATCTTCACCGGGAGGACACGACGCGTCCTGGCTCCGGCGCTGGGTCCGGCGGAGATCCAGATCGCGGAGGATCTGTTCATCGGTCCGGTGCGCAAGACGGATCGACGGGGCGGCATGATCTTCAGCAACCATTCGTGCGACCCGACCATCGGCGTGCAGGGACAGATCGTCTTCGTGGCGCTCCGCGATCTTCGTGCTGGCGAGGAC
>JBHHZI010000301.1:0-1549 GCA_046757965.1 Acidobacteriota bacterium
GGCGCTGCGCGACGTGCAGTCGACCCGGGATCCGGCCCGTCCGGGCATGGCCCGCCGGGACGCGCCACGCGGTGACGACTCCGCCCCACGGTCCGCCCGGTTGGGTACGGTCTGGCCTCTCCTGGGCTAGCGGCCCGCGGCGCGCCGTTCAATGCCATTGTGTAAGATGGCTGACTGCCACGACCGGATCGCAACGATACAGTGTGCCGGTGGCGCACGTCATCGAGTTGTTCGTACGGGAGGATTGCCCCGGCTGTCCCGAGGCCAGGGCGGCGCTCAGCCGGTTTTCAGCCATTCGCTCCGACGTCACGATCCTCGAACGCAACATCGATCAGGCGGCCAACGTAGCGGCGAGCTACCACCTGTTCGCCACCCCCGCGATAGTCATTGACGGCCGAGCGGTGCTCTACGGAATCCCGACCCTGGATCAACTCGCGACCCGCTGTGACGCTCCGGCCGCGTCGGAGTGACCTGCCCAGCCGCCGACCGCTTCGACTCACCAGGGTTCCCTTCCCCTCCCGGAGACGCCCCGTTCGCGTGTCAGGCGTTTTGCCTGTAATGGGGGTATCCCCTTGACTCAGGTGGCCGCTAGATGTTGTGGTGCCGCCGGTGCCGCCGCCCCGGGCGTCCTAGCCGCACGTGCTTGACGAGCGACGTATACGGAGCCGGATCGACCGCGACGGCCTGTTGCCCCAGTCGGTAGAACAGTTTCCCGCGATGCCGGGATGTTCGCCGGTTGAACCGGAACGTGAACTCGTCGAGATAGTAGCCCAAATGAGCGTGGCTGACGGCGCCTTGATGCGTGCCGAGCAGCCACCGCTTGAGGAGGGACACGACGCGGTGCACGCGAGGGAAGACCGCCGCCGCCGATGCCTTCCGGCCTTTGAGAAAGGTGATGCGGTGACGATAGCCGCGCGTCTCCACCCGGTCGTACCTGGGCAGTCCGTCCGTGTGCAGGAGACTGCCCGGCGTGACGGCCTCTTCGACAAACGCCTGGAGGCTGTCGGCCGAGGCATCCGGGATGCGCCGCATCCGGATGCGGCCCATCCCGGCGCCCGCCTCCTCGACCGCCACCGCGATCAAGGCCTTCGTGGTGGTCTGCCGGCCGCCGACGCCCTCCTCGGGCCCTCCCAGATACGTCTCGTCGACTTCGACGCGCCCCGTCAGCCGATCCCGCCCGGGGCGCACCATGGTCCGGCGCAGTTTGTGGCCCAACACCTGCTGGAGTCCTTGGGCGCTCGCCCCCGTCTTCTGCCTGCTGACCCACCACATCGCCCGGAACCACGTGGAAAATGGCGTGCGGGTATCTTGGAAATATCTTGGAAAATGGTTCCCGCCGTCACCGAGGTCTGCCGCCCACAGGTCGCGCACTGCAGGAGCACGGTCCGCACGGGCCAGGTCTTGGCTCCGCTGCACCTCGGACACCGAAACCCGTCTGGCCATCGCAGCCGCATCAGGTACGCTCGGCACGCGTCTGGCGTCGCGAATCGGCTCTCGAACTCCGCGAGTGTCCGAGGATCATCCTCCACCGGGCCGCACACGACATATT
>JBHHZI010000302.1:0-1546 GCA_046757965.1 Acidobacteriota bacterium
TTCGGCGGCTCGCCGACGCCGGCGTGCAGGGTGGTCAGGGAGGTGGTGGTGTGCGTGATGGCATGGGTGAACTTGTTGTGCGCCAGCTCGCCCACGCGCCGGCGCAGCTCGCGGACGACATCGGGTTCGGCTCCCAGGGCCGGCAGGTGCAAGATGCGGTCGAGAGCCGCGACCAGATGATCGTTGGGGTTCGCCGCGTGGGGCTGGGAGCCATGTCCCGCCACGCCCTCGGCGGTCAGCTTCAGCCAGACGAGCTTCTTCTCCGCCACCGACACCGCAAAGACCAGCCGGCCGTCGGCCAGCACATCCCGGGCCCCGAAGCCGCCCTCATCGAAGACGATGCCGACGTCGAGCAGGTCCGGATGATGGTCCAGCATCCAGCGCGCTCCCCGCGCTCCGCCGACCTCCTCGTCGGCCACCGCCATCAGCAGCAGGTCCCGGTCAAGCGGGATCGCCTGACGCTTCAGGGTCAGCATCGCCATCAGATGCAGGACCCCGATGCCCTTCATGTCCATGGCGCCCCGCCCCCAGATGACGCCGTCTGCCACCTCCCCACCGAACGGGTCATGCCGCCAGCGCGTCGCGTCGGCCGGCACCACGTCCATGTGGTGCAGCAGGAGAATCGGACGGCCCGCCGGGGTGCCGGTGGCCGGCAAGCGCGCCAGCAGGTTGCCGGTGACACCGGGCTCCGATTCGAACCATCGGGTCGCGATGCCGTTGCGCTCGAGAATCTCCCGCAGGAACTGCCCGGCTACGACCACACGACCCGGCGGATTGCTGGTGTCGTGGCGGATGTAGTCCTGCAGGATCTCCACCGCCTCGTCGCCGACCGCCTGCCAGTCCGGGGGATCCGCTCTCGCCGGCGTGCCGGTCAGATGGGCCCACATCGTCGCCACGAGGACCACACCGACCCTCAGCCATCCCGGCACCCCCGGCCGGCGATCCACCGGTCGGCCACCGCCGGTGAGACGTCGACTGCCGATCCCCGCCGGGGCGGGTCCCCGCCGCACCGGAGTCCTCCTGCCCGCGCCTGTCGTCATGTCGTCCCCTTTCCATCCTGATCGAAGGTCCGCAGGACCGCCCGCACCGGGCTCGCATCGAACCCGGCCAGCGGCAGCGGCAGCGCGATCAGCTCGTAGATCCCGGCCGGCACCGCTGCCAGCACCAGCCCTTCCAGGATCGCCATGTCATGGACGAGACACCGCCGGTGCACCGGCAGATCGGTCGACGAGAACAGGTCCACACTCGGCGTGTCGATGCCGATGAGCCGCACGCCCGCCGCGCCGAGATGGTCGATCAGGGCCGGCGTGCAGGCGGCGAAGTCGTCGTTGAAGGCGTCCGGGTCGGGATAGGTGCCGGTGGCCAGCAGCACGCGCTCGGCGCGAGGCGACGCCTGCAGGTCCGCCGGTCTCACCTGCCCGCCGGCGGCGACCGGCACGCGGATGACCTCGCACGGCCCGAGGTAGAAGTCGAGATCACGCTCGCAGATATCCTCTCCGTCGGCCGCGTAATGACTCGGCGCGTCGGCATGAGCCCCGGCATGCAC
>JBHHZI010000303.1:0-1508 GCA_046757965.1 Acidobacteriota bacterium
AGACTGGAGGAGACGAGATGCCGCTCACCTGTCGTCAGATCAATCCCGGGGCGTGCAAGACGTATGTCATTGCCGCGGACAGCTCGCCCGAGGTGATCCTCGTGGATCCGGTGCTGGAGCATGCCGACCGGTATCGTGAGTCGCTCGAGGCAGAGAAACGCCGGCTTGTCGCGGTGATCGATACACACTGCCATGCGGATCATCTCTCGGCCGGTGCGGCCCTGGCCGATGCCACCGGATGCGAATACCTGATGCATCGCCTGGCGGCGCCGTCGGAGGCGAGCAAGAGCCTGGAGGACGGCGGGCGGGTGCCCTGCGGAGACAGTGCCCTCGAGGTCCTGCACACGCCGGGGCACACCGAGGACTCGGTGAGCCTGGTGGTCGGCGATTGTGTGCTCACCGGCGATGCGCTGTTCCTGGACGGCGGCGGCGCGGGCCGTGACGACCTGCCGGGAGGCGACCCGGGCAAGCACTGGGACAGCCTGCAGAAACTGCTCGGGCTCCCCGGCCACCTGGTGGTCCATCCGGGGCACGAGTACCGGCAGCGGCAACCGTCCACGCTCGGCGCGCAGCGTACGAGCAATCCACATCTGGCGCCGCGGTCGCGGGAGGAGTTCGTGCGTTATCTGGACGATCTCCAGCTCGGGCCGGCCGAATGGATGATCGAGGTCCTGAAGGCCAACGCCGCCTGCGCCCGGGACCTGTCGGCCGCCTGGATCCCGCAGGGGGTGCCGGCCTGCGAGGTGCGCGGCACCCTGGCCGGCGGGGCGAAGGACCTGCCGGTGGCCACGGTCTCGGCGCATGGCCTGCACGCCGAACTGCACGGGGAAAAACGGCCGGTCTTGCTCGATGTGCGCGAGGCGATGGAACTCGACGGGCCGCTGGGCCGCCTCGACGGCATCGTCCACGTCCCCATCCGCTCTCTTGGGGAGCAGCTCGCCGCTCTGGATGCGCACCGGGCGGCGTCGGTGGTGACCGTCTGCAAGACCGGTGGCCGGGCACGGACCGCCGCACAGATCCTCATGCAGGCCGGTTTCAAGGATGTGCGGTTGCTGGTGGGCGGCATGGAAGGCTGGCACCATGCCGGCCTGACGCCCACCTCGCCGGCAGCCGGCGCCGCGGATCGCTGAGCGCTGACGTCCCGGTGGCGTCCCCCACGATCGCACGGGTGACGCCAGGTCGAGCAATCAAGTATGCGATGACTCGACGGATCTGCAGTGCTCTCCAGGATCCTGGAGAATTGCGTCGTCGACAGGCTCCGGCCTCCGGTCGTGGCCGCCCAGCGCGCACGACGTAACCGCCTGATCGATCACACGATGGCGCGCCCCGTGGCCTCGTCGCCGCGGCATGGCAACGGTCTTGCTATCAGACGGGCCGGATGGTCTTGAACCCTTCAGGATCGGTCACCAGCCGTGACGCGCGCCACGTGGTGATCCTTACGGTCGGCGCGCCATCAGGGGAGTCTCTCTCGTGCGAAGATTCAGTCAACTGGCGGTTGCTTGTTGTAT